>NC_015943.1:0-300000 GCF_000223905.1 Haloarcula hispanica ATCC 33960 | reverse complement strand
CACGGGTTGTCGAAGCCGATGGTGAAGAGACGATAGAACCCCGTCATGTGATGACACTATCGCTGTCGTTCGACCACCGAGTACTCGACGGCGCAGACGCCGCACGGTTCACGAACTCCATACAGAAGTACCTGCGAAATCCAAACCTGCTACTACTAGAATAATGGTCGTCGGAGATGTCACTACCTCGACTGACGTACTGGTTATTGGCGCGGGCCCCGGCGGATACGTCGCCGCAATCCGCGCTGCACAGCTTGGTCTCGATGTCACTCTCGTCGAAAAAGGGGCGTACGGGGGAGCCTGTCTCAACCGTGGCTGTATCCCCTCTAAAGCGCTGCTAAACGGTTCAGACCTGGCATCGGAGGCGGGCCAGGCGGAGGAACTGGGGATTTACGCGGACCCAACAGTTGCGCTCGACGAGATGATGAGCTGGAAAGACGGCATCGTCGACCAACTAACGAGCGGTATCGAGCAGCTGTGTACGGCAGCCGGCGTGAATCTGCTGAAAGGGACTGCCGAATTTGCTGCTGAGAACAAGATCAGAATCGTCCATCAGGGAGAGGGGCAGGGCTCTGAATCGCTGAAATTCGACCACTGCATCATCGCAACGGGGTCCCGGCCGATCGAAATTCCGGGATTCGACTTCGATGACGAGCCCATCGTCTCCTCTGCTGGCGCTCTGAACTTCGAAACGGTACCCGCCGAACTCGTCATCGTCGGAGCCGGATACATCGGCATGGAGCTAGCGACAGTCTACAGCCGACTCGGGAGCGACGTCTCGGTAATTGAGACCCTTGAGCAGGCACTTCCCGGCTATCAGGAAGACGTTGCCTCGATAGTCCGACAGCGAGCAGCACGTCTCGGCGTCGACTTCCACTTCGGGTACACGGCGGACAGTTGGGCAGAGTCGGACGGTGAGGCCGTCCTGACTGCTGTCCCCGCCGACGAGGCGGCGCACGATAGCGATATCGAACTCACTGCTGACAAAATACTTGTTGCCGTGGGTAGACGCCCGGTGACTGACACGCTCGGTATCGAAGCTGCCGGCGTCGAAACCGATGCTCAGGGGTTCATTCCAACGGATAGCAGATGCCGGACGAACAAGGAGCACATTTTCGCGGTCGGCGACGTTGCGGGTGAGCCGATGCTGGCACACAAGGGCTCGAAAGAAGGGGAAGTCGCAGCGGAAGTAATCGCTGGCGAGCCCGCCGCAGTCGATTATCGGGCACTCCCGGCTGCGGTGTTCACCGATCCGGAAATCGGAACCGTCGGGCTGACGGAGCACGAAGCTGCGAACGAGGGTATTACTCCAGTTACAGGTGAGTTCCAGTTCCAGGCGTCTGGACGGGCACTAACAGCGAACCGGACAGAGGGCTTTGTCCGAATTGTCGCCGCAAAAGAAACCGAACGTGTGATCGGTGCACAGATCGTCGGTCCGGAGGCATCCGAGTTGATTGCAGAAATCGCAGCCATGATCGAGATGGGTGCAAAGCTTCAGGACATCGGCTCCACCGTCCATACCCATCCAACATTAAGTGAAGCGGTAATGGAAGCCGCACAGAATGCGAGAGGGAAAGCAATACACAGACAAAACTGACTGGTCAATATTGACGCCTTAGAACCCAGATCTACGACCAAAACCGTTCAATCTATACCCATTTGTGGCCTATCCGATGCTGTTTACTGAAACGAAACGACAACTCGGGAACAGAACCCACCCTGAGTGACCGCTACGTTCTTTTGTGGGTACAGGCCGAAGCTATAGTAGCCATTGAAAATCAATGCACACCTGATCGAACGACGGCAGTGTGGTCAGTGTGTACATCGTTGCAATTGTTACTGTAGTCTCCAGCGTCGGACACCAGATACGTTCCAGATTCAGTCGTTCGCGACTGTTTGGCTTGCGGCGCCGTCACTGGCACTCAGCTTGCTCTCCTCTTCTTCGGGTCTCGGTACGTCTGTTGGAAGGTTTTCGTACAGAATTCCTTTGCTCGCGTTGTAGCATGTCATGCGATGTCATGGCTGATGGAAACATATAAAACCGTCCCTTATTCTGTACCGCCGAATATTAACATTTCGAGAATATTTATATATCGACCAATTTTCCAGAACGAGATTATAGAGTATTTGTTTGGATTCGGTGTCGATACGGATATATACGACCTGTTTTTTGCGCTGAAAGTTCAGCTACTGTCTCGTATGCCATCACTTCCTGTCATCTGTCTTTTTCTATGTTGTCGGATACAATCCAAAAATCTTGGATTATATACTATCTCGTTGTAGACCTAATATTTGTTCTGATCGCAATCCAAACAGGTATGTTAGATATCTGGGTATTGTGATGTCATGCATTCCTCTTCACAGAAGAAATGCTCCGTTATCTCTCCGTCCGGATCACGTATCGTAACCGCGCTGAACTTCATCTGTTCGCTGATCACTTGTCCACAGTAATCACAGCGGTAGTTCGGTGACCCATCGACCAAGACTCGAGTTGATTTGTTTTGGATATTCAGTTCGGCAGCGGCCGTGTTGCCGCTGGCTTCCATAGCGCACCGAGCAGTTGCTAGTGACTGCTCCGCCTCAGTTTGTCCATTCATCGTTTGTATCGATTCGTTGTTGACAGGGGTCGGACTCGTTCCGTCGACTGTTACACATTACTCTGGATCGCTCTTGTCGCTTTACCACCGTTTTCCGCCTATGCCGGGTTACTGCCCGGACTGGGGTGGGCTACGTGGGGTATCGGAGAGAAAGTGTAAAAAACGTATAACCGGACGTTACAGCCGCTAATTGGCTCGCTTTCCGGGGCGGTTCTACCGTTTTGGTACCCGGTTCCATACCTCCCAGTACGGAACTTCCGTATTTAATCATTTGGTTAGTCCCTATTAGCTTCGTCACTGAGATAGGGCGCTCACAAACTCGAAGCAAGCTATAGTAGCCATTGAGCATCAATGCATACCTGGTCGCCCGACAGCAGTGCGATCAGTGTGTACATCGTTTCAATTGTTACTATAGATGTCTTGGAGTGATGGCTGCTGCAGGCCACGGCTACGTTGTGCAGTCTCGCTGGACTCACAGGTTTGGGCCAGTTATTTTCGTTGGGTGTGAACGCCACTCACGGAACTATTAAGTGTACATCCATTAAAGATAAGGACATGAATCCGGGCGCTGACTGTACGGCTTGGCAGGCAAGCCCGCTGTCCCGGCACTTGATCGGTGCAGACCCCATCACATCCGGTTTTGCGTTTTTTACATTTTTCAAATTTTAAACTGACGTAGACCACCACAGTGCGGGTAAACGCCGGCACACAGGTGGAAAACGTCGGTCCTGGCTGGTTCCCAAACACCAGCCGACGGTTTTCGGGTCGCGATGACCCATCTCACGAAGCGCTGCGACACCAACTACAAACCCATAATCAGCGACATCATGAACGCACAAAACACGCAGGAGTACCGTAGCCAACAATCAGCAGACATCGCAAACGCGGACCGAGCGCGGAGTGCAGCCCCCGAAAGCGTTGAGAGCCAATCTATCAGGGTCGTAATTAGCTCGATTGAAACGCGACACTGCGATCACTGCGGCGCATCAATTGACGACAACGTCCGGTATCGTAATGTCACGACCAGAGATAGTGCTGGCAACGTCTCGGAATACGCGTTCTGCGGTGTCGACTGTAAGACCGCTCGGTTCCCGAGGCTCGGCTGACCGCCGGCTGGCGTGGCGCATTGTCGGTTTACAGGACCACTGACTGGGATTTTGGCTTCGTTTCGATAATACGGTCCGAGTCCTCACGCGGATTGACAGTCGCAGCCACCCTGTTCCAGAAACGCCACAATATCGTAGCTATGGCCGCAGTCCTCACACAGCACCTGCACCTCGTTGATGACGTTGAAATCGCCTGCCGAGATGGCGTCGTTCTTTTCGAGGCTCTCGATAGTCTGCCTCGTTACAGCGGTGGTTCGGCCCCGAAGCCGCTGTATTGAGTCGATGGCGTTTTCTTTCCGTTCTGCAGGCGTCCGCTCGGGTCGGGCCGCCCCACGGTCGTTCTTGAGATAGCGATACACCGTCTGGTGGGAGACAAAGTCGTCCATCACCGATTCGATATCGACCCCGCTCTGTTCGAGACGGGAGCGTATGAGCGGGGCGTCCGCGTCATCTTCGCGAAGTGATTGATAGACCTGCTGGATGTCGCCACTCAATGTCGGTGCGTCGCTCCCCTCGATGGCGGACTCGAGCACCGACTGATTGAAGTAGTCCGCGAGGTCTCGGGTACTTTCTTCCTCCCCGTCGGCGCCGACCCACCGATCTTCGAGTTCTGCACCCATCCCGACAAGATCGTATTTTCGAATTACGGCATCCACCTTGTTCGTTCCCCCTCCGGACTGTGAGTCGTCTGCGGTCATGATCCGATTTACCTGAACGCCATAGTTACTAAACACTCCCGCATACCGGGAGGTTTGGCGAGGTCCCTCACGCGGAGAGCTTTATCAGGCCCGTGCTCTGGTATGTGTCGGCCGATTCACGGGCTGAGCTACTCATTTGATTCGGATTCAGGCTCGCGAACCCACGCCACCGGAACTGGGGACTGCCGGACAATTTTGGCGCTGACACCACCCATGACGTACCTGCTGAAGTCAGTCTGTCCGTGGGTCCCCATGATCGCGAGATCGACCTCGTTCTCGTCGATGTAGTCGCAAATCACCTTCGAGGGGGTCCCGTGTTCGATGACGCTGGTGACCGAGTTGAGCGACGTCTCCTCGACTTTCTCGGTCGCTTCGGCCAGAATCTCATTTGCCCGCTCAGTCAACTCCCCTTCTTTCAGGACGGAGCGTGCATCCGGTCCGAGACCGCCGGTCTCGACAACGTGAAGCAGGTGGAGCGTTGCTCCCGTCGCCTTCGCGACATCGATCCCCTCTGCCACTGCGAGTGCTGCGCCACGGCTTCCATCCGTCGGGACGAGGACGTGCTTGGGTGGATACACGAGTGGTCGGCCTTCGGCAGGGTTGACCGCAACGACGGGAACCGCTGCCGTATTGATGACGCGTTCGGTGACGCTTCCGAGCAGGATTCGCTTGAGCCCGCGCCGTCCGTGCGTCGGCATAACGATGCAATCGATGTCGGACTGTTTGCTGTAGTCGACTATCGTCTTGTGCGGGTCACCCTGGAGGACCGCAGAGACGACAGGAACGCCTTCATCTTTCGCATCCTGTGTGGCTTCCGCCACGATGCGCTCCCCTTCTGTTTCGAGAACGTCGATGACCTCTCCACGAATCGTGGTGACGCTGTCTCGGCCGGTGTCGGCGACGTTGATAACATGAATCGTCGCCTCGTGTTCGACTGCGATCTGTATTGCGTACTCACGGACCGATTCTGCGGCGTCACTTCCGTCGGTTGGGAACAGGATAGTGTCGTACATAGTGGCGTGCTGGAATGTGGATCAGCTATCTGGGTCGCGGGGAGCGCGTCGGGTTGTCCGTAGGCGGGTCCCTATCTTCGCACTCCCTGATTGTGGCTTCTGCGTCCTCGCGCACTCTGTGCCGTTGCCTACGCATCAAAGCACTCGCGCCGGTATGGTTTCAGAGACATTGTATTCGGAGGCTGTGTGGCGGACTACGCAGTGACGTCTAATAATATCTCGCCCACCGGAGCGCTCTCCAGCCATCTGTGGCTGGGACACACAGGGGATTGCTCTACGCCCCCACCAGGGCTGGCGCGTCGACAGGACGGTGCTGACACACATTTTTAAGCCAATCCCCCCACCGTATTGAGATATGGCAGCAGTCCGGCGCCTCGTTATCGATGTACTGAAACCCCACGATCCGCCCCTGCTGATGTTCACCGATCAGCTGGCCGAAATTGAGTGCGTCGAGGGCGTCACTTCGTCTCTGATCGAACTAGATCAGGAAGTGCAAAACGTCAAGCTCACCTTCGAAGGCGAAGAGCTGGACTTCGAGGCAATCGAAGAAACGATCGAAAACCTCGGCGGGTCAGTCCACTCTGTGGACCAGGTTGCCTGCGGTGACAGCGTCGTGACGGACCGACGGACGTTACAGGATGCCTGACGCGCCGTGACGTCCATTCGACAACTCCTCAGGCGTCTTCTCGGGAAGGAGGACGTCCTCGCAATCTCGCGCCGGTACTTCATCTCGAACGGCTTCGACGGGACGCTGACGTGCATCGGCATCATCGTCGGCGCTGTCCTTTCGGGAGTTTCAGATGGCTCCACTGTCATCAAAATCGGACTGGGCGCGGCAGTCGGTCTCGGGACGTCTGCGGTCTGGAGCGTCTGGGAAATCGAACGTGCCGAAACCCGGGCCGAAATCAGACGTACCGAGCGAGCGATGCTCAAAGACCTCGACGATACCCGCGTTCAACGCGACCAGAGCGGTGCCCGCTTCGTACACGCCATGATGAGCGGCCTGGGGCCACTCATCGGGGTTCTGATTCCACTGACACCGTTCGTTGTCGCGGGGACCGTTGTCACAATGGTAGAAGCCGCACTCATCTCGGTCGGCCTGGGTATCGGTGTGTTGGGTGCGTTCGGCGCTTACATGGGCTCGATTTCGGGTCAGCGGTGGTACGTTGCCGCAGCGCGGATGGGACTCGCCGGCTTGGTCGTCGCAATTCTTAATCTCTTTCTTCCGGGGTGAGAGGCCGAGACTCCGTTCTCACTGGAGGACAAATCCCAACTTGCTTTCCACTGGTCCCCATACACGGTAGTAGATGCGTGTTGGCTTGCGACAGTTCAAACGGCCGTTGTGCTACGTGATGGCGCTCCTGTATGTCGTCGCGGGAGGATTGCATTTCGTCGTGCCGGAACTATACGTCCAGATCGTGCCACCGGTCTTGCCGGCGGCACTTGCGCTGGTGTATCTGTCCGGCGTCGCGGAAATCGCTGTCGGGCTCGGCCTGTTGGTGCCCCGGACGCGTTCGTACGCCGCGTGGGCGACGATCGCATTGCTCGTCGCGATCTTTCCCGCGAACGTCTATATGGCTGTCTCCATGGTCACTATCGAGGGGACGGGTGGCGGCGATCCCTCTGTGTTGGTCCGCTGGGCACGGTTGCCGCTGCAGGGCGTGTTGATCCTCTGGGCGTACTGGTACACTGACTGAGCGTGGCGAAAGCCCCGAGTGACCGGGCTGAATCGGTCGTATTTCATCGTCTGTGACGGATTTGATCGACGCCGTCGTCGCCGGTTGTGGGACGAAGCTGTCGGCGTGGACGTGACCGGTAGCGCCGCTGGGTCGCAGCGATCGAATCGGTCGATGCCACTGTTGTCCCTACGAATATCGCCATATAGTGTGAGACGCCGAGGACTGCCCAACAAGGACTAGAGGGCCGCTCACCGCCATCATCAGAACCGTCCCGAAAGCCAGAACAACCGCGGGCGACCGCCATTTTTCAGCGGATATCCGCCTGGCAGACGCAACGCGACGCCCGTGTCCACGACGGCGGAGTCGTCCGTGAAGGGGACACACGGCACAGATGCCATCTGGCTTCTTGCGCTTCCAAGATTCCGGGGAGCTGCTTTGCCAGATTAGACATGAACAGGTACCGATTGGGAACCAGTATATAACTACACTACATGTGAGAGCACATTAATGACATCGCGATGCACTGTCAATCCATAAGACATATTCGTAACTGTAGCATAGGTACAATGTCGACATGCCCTCCAGTAGTCGTAAACTTCTGTCGACGAACAGTGAACAGTGGCGTCTGGCGAACGAAGACCTCCACATCAGAAACACCACCGATACCAAACATGATGTCCGCATAGAAATATACGACAGCGAGGTGTGCTGTCATAGAGCCCACTATCAGCTCTTGTCGGGCCAGTCCGGCTGTTCAGTCAACTTGCTACAGGCTGGCTGCTACAGGGTTAAAGCCGTTCTCGATAGACAACACGAATCAGTCGCTGCCGTGACAGTCTCCGACGAACCTGAACGGACTATCTTCGTCCACATTCAGAACGACGGGATCACCATCAAGGAAGGAGTGACGCCCTCACGCCCCTGAACCAGCGTGTCGCCGCTCCCACTCGCCCCCCGCAGGTAGGATCGAACGAAATAGGGTAAGCCATCTTTAACACCCATCGGGACCAAATAACAAACGGAATGAGCTCTGCATCTACATCGGACAGGTCCCCAGAGTCTGCCGACTCAGTGTCGGGCTATCGCGACACGCTTGCGTCGATTTATTACGAATATGTCGGCGAACCAGCTAAAGAGCGAGATATTTACGTTGGGTTCGGACTCTTTTTTGCCGGAGTTACGCTTGCCATCGTCGGATTCTGCCTCTTTCTGTACAGTAACGTTCTGGAGCCCGGGAGCGCACCGTACTGGCAGATTCGTGAGGTTGCGCTCGTCGTTGGGTTCGTCGGACTGCCCTCCGTGCTGTTGAGCGTCGTCGTACTCCTCCCAGTCGGTTTCAAGACCCGGGTCGTCAGTGCCGCCGGCACGTTGTTCTGTCTCGCCGCAACGATAATTCTGGTTAATGTCTTTCCGTATGGGTGGACGAACAGTGGCGGAGTCAACGGCAGCGTCTGGACGATCAGCGTTTACGCCACTGGCTTAGTCATGCTTGCGGCCTCAACAGGAGCGGCGCTGGTTGCACACTACCTCGAGAAAGCGGCAACCCCAAGCGACTCAACTGAACCAGTCGAGTCGGCCGAGAGCGAGTCTGAATCTGTCAGCAAAGCAGATGTGGACGACGATATCGAACAGGCACTAGACGGAGCGGAACTATCGTGGGGTGGTGTCGAACAGCAGCCCAAAACTAAGCGGCTAAATCTGGATATGCCAGAAACGGACTCTGACCTCGATCGGACGGCTATCGAGAATTCCGAGGCGACCACGACACGAGCCGACAGCAATGACGTTGATGACGCAGTAGATGGGCTCAGACAGCTACAGGGTGGCCAATCAAAGACAGAACGAAGCACCGGTACCGAAGAACAGGTCGACGCTCTCACGCAGTTTCGAAATGAGCAGGCCGAAGATGACGATGTGGAAACCGGTGTCAAAGAGCAACGAAGCATTGTTACCCGTCTTCGGTCGTTGTTATTTGAATAGACTGTCTGCTCACCACAGACACTCCGCTGTTGTTCTCTCGTTGCGTGGGGTAACCCGGAGTAATATGTTCCTACGAACCAGTCCGTCTGTTTTCATAAATAAAATGTAACCTATTGCAACAAAACAGGATAGTTTTTTCAACTTGGTGGGAGGAATACAACTGTATGCCCCAAGGTCTCGATGTCGGTACGATGAACCTCCTGTCTGCACGCCAAGATGGTAACGAAACAGTATTTGTGCAGCAGCGGAACTCCTTCGTCGAAATTGACTACAGCGACATGGCCGAACAGATGCTGTCGAGAAGTGATGTTCTCCACATCCGCAAGGATGATCGCGTCTACATCGTTGGCGATGACGCCCTGAATTTCGCGAACATCTTCAGTGAGGAGACACGCCGCCCGATGCAAGCCGGGATTCTCTCGAGCGACGAGCAATCAGCTATTCCGATGATTAAGCTCATCACGGAACAGGTGGTTGGACAGCCGGAGTTCCCGAATGAACGCCTGTTTTTCTCGGTTCCCGCGGACCCAATCGATGCCGATGTCTCGACGCTATATCATCAAAAGACGATTGAGTCCCTACTCACTGATATGGGCTACAGCCCGGAACCGATCAATGAAGGGATGGCCGTCATCTACTCCGAGCTTGCCAACCGTGAGTTCACTGGCCTCGGTATCAGCTTCGGCGCCGGGATGACCAACGTCTGTCTGTCGTACTATGCAGTCCCCGTAATGAAGTTCTCCATCGCACGCGGTGGCGACTGGATCGACGAGCAGGCTGCACAGGCGACTGGCACGCCCGTCGATAAGGTCACCTCGGTTAAAGAAGAGGACTTCGCACTCAACTTCGAGACGGACGTCGGCGGTATTGAAGGTGCACTGAGTATCTATTACGATAATCTCCTCGACTATGTCATCGAGAACATCATCAGTGAAGTCGATGAGGAAGATGTCGAGGAGGGACTGGATGTCCCGGTCGTCGTGACTGGTGGGACATCCAGTCCTGACGGCTTCGAAGAGTTGTTCGCCGAACGGATCAACGAATCCGAGATACCGTTCTCAATCAGCGACGTCCGCCAAGCCGAGAATCCGCTGTATAGTGTCGCACAGGGCGCACTCGTCGCAGCGCGGTCGGAAGAAGAGCGCGAGGGGCAAAACGAGCAGGCCGAAGAATCTGACACCACCGCCGAGTAACGGTTGGTCTCGAATAGAAGCACTGCTCGCCGGCGTCAGCCGGAACATTCTACTGGTCCCCGTCCAGACAATACAACTGACGTCGGACGCTACTCAGTTTCGTCCCCGTTTTTGTCGGCTTCAGTTTCCGTGTCTTGGCTATTCTCGTCGTTCTCATTAGATTTGGCTGTAACCTTCCCGCTCTGTTCAATTTCGTTCTCGTCGATAACACGGTTCAATTCGTCAACAGCGTCCTGTCGGAACCTGTTAGCAGCAGACCCAAGAGAGACTCCCACCGCGACACCAGCCTGTTCAAGCGAGAACTCTGGTCGGTCTGTGGGCTCGTCCCTTTCGGGAATCGGGACGCTGGGTGTACGGCCGGTGTTTTCGGGTTTACCGGGGTTAGAATCAGGATGCTCGTTGAACCGAGCGAGAGCGAACTCCCAGGACTCTGGGGGGGAGGCCTCGTTGTGATGCGACGCAGAGATGTCTGCGAAGCCGCACGATTCACAGACGATAGCTGTCTGGTCAGCGGTCGCAAGCGTATACGTGCTGAGATCGGATTCGCAGCGGGGACACCGCATACTAGACCATGCGTGCCTCTGCTATACAATGGTTCCGTCAGGTATCGCCGTCCAGGGAACGAGTTATGAGATGGGCGACCGATGTTGGAGGTGATGCCGGAGATCGAGATTACGGACACACAACAGGATGACTTGACGACGATTCGGGAGGATCTCGAAGACGCGTTCATCGAGACGTACGGGCACATTCGTACGCAAGATGTCGTTGACTACCTCCTCGATACATACACACCGCCGGACCAGCTGGAAGACGAGCAAGGCCTGAGCCGTACCGACTACGAGCGACTCGCCTCGGCTGAGTATCCGGAACTTCAACACATCGCCTCCGAGGTGCCGGACGTTCCCGGTAGCGGTATTGAGGCCGATGAGATGCGAGGAAAACTGCTCGCAGCACTTGGAACGAGTGAACTTGCGGATCGCCTCGCGGATATCGAACCTGAAAAAAGAGCGAACGAGGGGGGTGAGGAGGCGGCCGCCGGCCCACCTAGGCCAGGGGACACGCCAGACGACGGACGTGACGTCGCACAGAACGGTACGCCGACACAGACCACACCGTCAGCCGATACCATCGAAAGCGCCGACGCGGCCGAGTCGAACGCGGCAGCTGACGACACTCCGAGTGATACTCTTTCCGCTGCCAACCGTTTGCTAACCGAACATGACGAGAAGTGGACCCGGTCAGACGAGACCGACGAACCATACGAAGTCACACTTCCCGACGGTTCAACGGTGAGCGCCCGGACGAAAGACGACGTCCGAAAACTGCTGTTTCAAAACTACTGAGTACACTCTCCTCGCGAAAACACTGTCTGACGTCGACTATCTCTCCACGAGGGTACGTCCCATCGAGCGCCTACGACTCACCATCCGATACGTCCTCGAGGTAGCCGACCCGACACTGTGGGCAAACGTCACCGGGAAAGAACGACGATTCACTCGCGGGGAGTTCGAACTCACACCTCGGACACTGATACGTCGGAACCGAGTCGCTTGTGGTATTCTTTGAGCGGTCCGCCGTATACGACTGCTCGTCTCGACCGTTTCCTATACCCGGCTCTTTGGGGGTTTCAGACGACGGTTCTGCCGTGTCTGTAGCAGCATCATCAATGAGGACTGCATCGTCGTTACTTGACGGCGTGTCGCTGTCGTCATCTGGTTCCTGTGTCTCCGACAGTATCACGGCGTCATCAGTCGTTTCCAGAAGCGCCGATTCGGTCACCGCCGGTGACTCGTCACTCGCCTCCACATCTGGAGATGTTTCTGCCACATTGTCTGACACGGCCATCGTTGATGCGGGTGGCTCGGTCGGTTCCGTTTCGTCCGCTGCCTGCACCGGATCTCTCGCTTCGGTCTCGACCTCCGCGTTCTCTCTCACCCCCGCTGGCCCCTTGTTTTCGGTTCTGTGTTCGACTTCTTCCGACCGCTCGCCATTCGCTTTCGATTCCTCTGTGGTGGATATCAGGCCTTGGTTCTCAGAGATATTTCGGATATGCTCACAGCGCTCGCAAGACTTGTATTCCCGAACAGTTAGAACAGTGCCCCGCTTACCTTCGTCGTACGACTCCTCTATCGTCGACTCCCCGAAGTCGTGTCCAAATACCTCACAACGCAGTCCCATGCATGGCCATTTACGTCGTACGATTAAGAATGTATTCACCAGCAATGACATCTTTGTCGCGTTAGCCGCGGGCGGGAACGTGTCTGTGACCAGCCTCGCCCGTCGCTAAAGTAGTTGTCAAACCCGTTTACTTGCGCTCAACCCCATATTGATTCTGGAACCACTATGAGGAGAGCAAGGAAGACAACGAGGATACCGAGACCAAGTATTCGCAGTACCCCTGCCGAACGTTGTCGGCTCGGAGGAAGAGATTCGGCTAATCCAGAGAACGCAAACGCGATACCCAAAAAGAGCATGTTGTGAGGGCCGTTGAGTACAATACCGAAATACGCCCACCCAAGGATGCAAATGAACGAGAAGAGTGAGAATAAGAGGCCCTTCCGTCGTCCGTCTGGTTCACGAAACAGCATCCGTTGAACTGCCTCCATACGTCCTACCAGAAGTTTGACCCGCTAAAGAGTTCCCCTGTGTTGACTGTAACTGAATTAGCATAGATCACTGCCGAGGATTTTAATAACCCCGGGAGTACGCGACAACAATGGGGTTTACAGAGAAGTTCGATGCTGCAGAACCGACACATAGGCTCGTCTCTCGGAGTCTATCCGGTGTTAAGGACTGGGACGAACTCGGCGGTGTGACAGTCGAGAACCGGGCGATTCGCGTTCTGATGGACTACGGAACCGTTGTCCACCTAGAGCTTGAGCCAAAACACGGTCAATTTGAGACGGTACAACGGGAGCTAGTGCGGGTTCCCGACTCGAAATGTAT
This sequence comes from Haloarcula hispanica ATCC 33960, assembly GCF_000223905.1. Taxonomy (NCBI): domain Archaea; kingdom Methanobacteriati; phylum Methanobacteriota; class Halobacteria; order Halobacteriales; family Haloarculaceae; genus Haloarcula; species Haloarcula hispanica. Next base: position 286,785 of record NC_015943.1, on the reverse strand, counting down.
GTTTGTCCGTTCGGATCACGAATTTCGAGCGTCGCTTCCTGAGGACCGGGTGGTGATTGAGTCAGTACTCGAAATCCCGGACGGTGATACTGACGCGTGGACGGACCGTCTGTTCTACTTCGACGAATTTGCAGTCTTGACCGACCAGTCGTGGCTGTATCGCTCAGTACCGCATGAGACCCATATCCGAGAAATCAACGCGGGTGGACACGAGGGAGTAATTGAGGAATTGAACGAGACACTCGATCCGGTACGAGGGTCGGCTGTTGTCCCGTTTGGCGGGCTTGTCTCTTGGACAACTGACGATACCACGTATGATTTGAAATGGGACTCGCTGTATTGCTCCAATAAAGAGAAGAGCGCATCATATGATTTGGAACGACTGAAGCAGGTGACTGTGCTGTTTTCTGAGGATAGCCTACGTCTCGATTGGAAGCCGGTATCCCAGGAGTCGTTACTTCGTCGAACGGTTTGGCGAGTCCTGAATCCGGAGAGTGCCACTCCACCAGCACACGTCGAGATTCCTGCCGGTGAAGACGGAGAGAAGATACTGGAGGCGTTCCGTCAGCTACGTGAGAAACTTGGATATGAATATAGCGTTGAGACTGCTTCGGATTAGCACTCCTGATCAGTTAGCATCAATAATTGGTTCGTCTGTACTGACCAGTTCATGCCACGAGTAGTTGTCCCAGAGTGGTGCCCTCCGACGGTCGGATTTTGTGGCCCTCTGCTGGCCGAGCGAGTATGGTTCCGCCACAGATCGGTGTCGGCGTGATTGTTGCAACGCTTGAGCAAATCCGTCAACGCGGACACAGCGCTCACACGAACTCCCGAGACTGAGCCAACCTTTCCCGTACGACAAAAATATGACGACTTTGATTCTTTCTGAATGCTTGAAAGTGACATTGCGAAAGTATATATGAGGGATTAATAGTTCCTCCTGTAATCAGTAGAACCACCGATCAGTAGTTCTACCTGTAGGCCGTCCTCAGAACGGCTATCCCATTCTGATGGGCTGGACAAAAGCGCACGCTCATAAACGCTACGAGTCCGAAAAGAAGCAATATTCTCCATAGCGGTTGTCTTTGACCATGACAACAAATCACACAGAAATCCTTCTCCAAGGACTAGAGCAAAACACATGGCGAGCCTCTGTGTTTCTCGTATGTAATACGAAACATCCCTGAGCTTTACTTCAACAAGTTTGGACCATCCCTGATAGCACACTATGGAAATCGGACTACTGTCAAATATATAAGCTAAAACACAGGACAAAGAAACTCTCCGTTTTCATATGTTTGTGACACGACGAACCGACCACCGCTGGAAATTGGCTTTAGAATATCTTGCTGACACATCCCTCTAAACTAAACACTACCAGTTGACCGTCCACAGCAAGCTTACAGTGCTTGCCGTTGAACTCAGTACTTCAGATATAGTAACAATTGAAACGATGTACACACTGATCGCACTGCCGTCGTGCGATCAGGTGCGCATTGATTTTCAATGGCTACTGTCGGACCGTGTCGGGTGACGCTACCGCGGCACCCTTCTACAGCGACAGCTCGACGTGGCCCACAACTCCCAATACTAAGTTGAACCCCTCACAGAAGTACTGGCTCCGGAAAACCCTCTTGACAGATAATAAATAGCAAATCGAAGAATTTTACTTTTAGGCCAGCCTAATCCACTCATGTCGAAGAAGTCTCGAAAGGTCGTGGCTGGAGAATACGACGTTGTTATTGTTGGCGGAGGAGTCGGAGGGATTACAGTTGGTGTTTTTACGAGTCGATACGGACTCTCCACACTAATCCTAGATCGTGGTCGGTCATCACTGGGCCGGATCGCACATCTGGAGAACTTTCCTGGCTTCCCTGGCGGAATCGATACGCCAACATTCCAGAAACTTTTGCACGCACAAGCCGAGCGAGTCGGTTGTGAAATCACGCGTGAGAAGGCTGTAGAAGCAACCCAGACAGAAGACGGCTTTCGTATTGAGACTGAAACGGGTGACGAGTATGCAACTGAATCGCTCGTCGCGGCAGCAAAGTACGGGCGAGAGTGGCTCGAAACACTTGACGAGGGAGAATTTCTGGGGGACGACGGGGGAGTCGATATCAATTGGGAAGAGCACAAACGCTACGGTCGAACATCGGTAGATGGACTCTATTTTGCTGGTCGACTTGGGACGGCTGAGGACCAAGCTGTGGTCGCCGCAGGACAAGCGGGCGAGACTGCGCTCGGACTGATCCATGACGTGCGGCGTGATGAGGGCTTGCCCGAGGATCTCGCAACTCACTACACTGACTGGGTGTTCGTTGAAGGGTCTGTCATCGACGGTGATTGGGAAGCACACGTCCGGAAGGAGTTCCCGGAACGGGTTGGAGACGCCGACCTCTCCGAGGCACGTTTCGATGAGCTACAGTCACAGTACGTCGAGCGGAAGGTGGAGCAAGCGATCTCACCATCCGAACAGCGCAAACGACGTCGGGATGGTCACCGCCATCTCGTAGAGCACATCGACGACGATGCGGTACTTGAACGGGCCGAGGAGATCAAAACGGAACGGTCGTCTGGACTGGACGACGAGCGACAGTAGTTTGAGACCGGACTCTATAGTAGCCATTGAAAATCAACGCACACCTGATCGCACGACGGCAGTGCGATCAGTGTGTGAACCGTTTCAATTGTTACTATAGAAATCCCCGTTGACGATGTCCGCGACGCGCTGCCGGTCAAACAGTTCCGTGTCGTCCGTCACGTCCCCGAATACGTCGGGGTAAATCTGTTTTGCGGCCTGTTCGGTCAAAAACAGGTTGTGGATCGGTCCCTGATGGAGGTATCCGCCACGATAGACGCGACCGTTCTTGACGGCCGTCAGTTGGCTACCGACCGGATGATCTTCCATATATGCGAGGATGGTATTTCGGAACTCCTCGACCGACATCTCGGCGAAATTCCGGAACAGAATCACGTCCGGGTCCAAATCGAGTAGCCCTTCGTAGTCGAGGTCCATGTTCCCCGTAGTGCTCTGATTCTCGATGTCCGTCCCGCCAAGTGCGTCGCTCACGCCGAGGTCACGCCACTGCTTCTTACTCGTTCCCTGGTCGTTGAGCCGGTACGGTGTGAACTCATCTGGTTCCTGCGTGACACCGTACGTAAGGAAGACATTCGGTCGCTCATCGGCTGTCGGGAGTTGGCTCTGTATGTCCGCAATGAACTCGTCGTGGAGTTCTTTGAACGCCGCATAGCGCTCTTGTTCTTGGAACACCTGTGCGACCTTTTCGAAGGCCTCGTACAACGTGTAGTACCGGTAGTCGTGCCAGTCGTCCGATCTTCGGAAGATCAAGTTCCCCACGAACGGGGCAACGTTCGTGGTGATTTCCTCGATGTCCGACTCATCCCAGTCGAACCAATTAATGAGCATTTGCGGATCGTATAGGTGGACATCGTTGTCAAGTTCGTAGAATTCTTCCTTTGTCCGGACCTCTGGATAACTCTCGATAGGTTCGGTATCGATCTCCACACCTGGTATTTCGTTGTACAGATGTGTGTAGTATCGGTCAGCACCTCCGATACCGGTCATGCCATCGGCTTGGCCCAGTGCGACCCCCATATCAGCGTAGCTACCGTCGTAGGCAATCCATTGATCAGGAGTTGAGTCGAACTCTACCTCACCTATCGGTTCCATCGTTACCGAATAGTTAGTAGATTCAGTAGCGGTCTCAGTTGATTTCTCCGTTGTATTATTGGCCGGAGTGGATTGAGAGTCAGATCCAAATACACCGGCACAGCCCGCCAGCAATCCGCTGCCTGTAGCAACTCCGCCGTACTTGAGGACATCTCGCCGCGTTGGTGTTTCCTGGGAACCGTTATTGCCGTCCATACTTTTAGGCCAGCCTAATCTCACTTAACGTTGGCGTTTTAGGACGGCCTAAAAGACGTTGTGAGTGGATTCGCTATTTCGACGTAGACCGACTCGTCATCTAAAGTCGAATCCAGTTCGTCATATCCCTCGAACCTCGTAAACAGGTTCCCCTTGCATGGTATTTGATCGCTGTCGAGTAGTACTGAGAGAAGGTCGGAGGTTGCGGGCTCGATCTCCACAAGAGACGCTATCTCTTCGCGGAGAACCTTTAATAGCGTAGTTTCATCAGCAGCCCGGCCGACACCCAGTGCGTTAATCACACCGAATGCATTGTTGATGAATAGATAGTATCTCAGGCAACGGTCAATAATTTCGTCGGAGCAAACGGTTTCTACCCGATTTTCCAGGCCGGGAATCCAGCTATCGACCAGATCGTACCGTGATCTGGGGAAGCAGTATCCACCGTTGTCTCGATAGAACCCTTCCTTTGGCCAGCCGTCCTCATCCAGTCGAACTACAGTGTTTTGCTGATGAGCTTCCAGTCCGACACCAAGCTTGAAGTACGACCACACAACAGGGTGAATTACGGTTCTCAGATACTGACGGAACCACTCACGGGCTACTTTTGACGCCGGACGACCCTCCCGCTGTGCTATTCGCTGGATGATCTGTGAGACCCACGGTGGCTCAGACGGTCGATCCTGACAGAGCGCAACGACGGTAGCAGTATTCTCCGTAGAAATGCCTCTGAATGGGTTTTCTCGAAGAATCATCTCGAACCCCGATTCGCTTCCGGAGCCGACATCGATTGTTGCAGCAGCAGCGTCTGCCAATATCGAGAACTGCGGATGAGCATCACTGAGCCGATCGGCGTACTCTGTAGTGAGAAGCTCGGCAGCGGCGACTGCTAACCGAAGTTTCGACCGCGGTATTGTTCTCTCGGCGTTCGTTATCTCTATGGCTACCGAGGATTTGACCATATAGGGAGTTTCGGGGCTCCATAGCGTCCGAACAGAAGAGGTAGGATAGAATGTGGGACCGAATTCGCCAAGATCGATCAGGTGTCCCGTGTCTATTGCATCCGCCATGTATTGTCGTGAGCGTAGGGCGTCAGCCTGCCACGGATGGACGGGAATAAGTAACTTTCCATCGTTGAGAGCAGACTCTGCTCGCTGCGGGATCATACTGTTCGCTTCGCGGAGTCCTGACGAGATCCACTGGGTTGCACTCTCGTCGTGTGCCGACCATTGTGAAACGATCTCGGCATCAGCGGCAAAGTAGTCGAGCTGAAACGAACCACGGAGTTCTGGTGCATACTCGGCAACCTCGTGCTCCGCGATTCCCTCACGGCTCTTTGGAGTCGGATGGAGGAGGTGACCGTAACAGAGCGACTGTTCTGCTCGAATGAAAGTGGGGAGTTTCTCCAAGTGAGCAGCGTTGTCACTGCGTTCACGAATGAATCGCTCTATTTCGCGCTGTGAGACAAGGATACGTCGCAGTAAATCGGTCGCCTCGGTTGTATCTGCTCCCGTTGACAACATAATCTCGCGGCGGATAAACGCAGCCAGCGTTCCAGCGTCTACTGTAGAAGTCTGGCCCTTTTGACGGACGTGTATCGGAAGGTCAAATATGTGTCGACCGGTTTCAGAGTCGTATCGAAGCGCTGCATACACCGCAACCTCCTGTTGTGTGAATGGTACGTAAAGGATGGATTCAGTACTGTGAACCGACACGGGAGCCTCCGCACCGGAAATGATCCGTCCATTACCGGTCTCCCGGTGATAACAGTTCAGTAGTGCATGCAGGGTAGCTGATTCAGCGTGCTCTGCTGGCGTTTTGCAGTTTGCTCCGAGCCCCTGTGACCTCTTCCTGTCGCTCATAATTATATCCCGGCTGTTTCGTCTATCGCCGCTTCGACGGCTTCGGTGAAACGAACGGCAATCTCGTTCACTTGGTTCTGGTCGATAGTGAGTGGCGGCAGGAACCGTGCGACAGCTGAGTCACGGCCACCGGTTTCGATGACGAGTCCGCGATCAAAACACTCCGCCTTCACCGTCGACGCAAGTTCGCTGTTTGGCGGGGGAACCTCTCCATCGTCAGTGTCCACCGTCTGGTCGACAAACTCTACACCGAGCATCAACCCACAGCCACGTACGTCACCGATCGCATCGAAGCGGGCGTTTAGCGAGTCGAGTTCCTCTCGAAGCTGCTCGCCCATCTTCGCTGCGTGCTCGTCAAGGTCGTTTTCTAATACGTGCCGTATTGTTACTCGGCCGGCGGCCATTGCAAGCTGGTGCCCGCGGAACGTTCCGGCATGAGCGCCAGGTTCCCACACGTCGAAATTCTCATCGTAGACAACAAGCGCCAGTGGGAGACCGCCGCCGACCGCTTTCGAGCAGGTAACGATGTCCGGAGTGATTCCTGCGTGTTCGAACGCCCATGTCTCACCAGTGCGGCCCAGACCGGTCTGGATCTCGTCAACGATCAGCGGAACGTCGTTTTCACGCGTCATTCGGCGGAGCTTCCGCAACCACTTGTCGGGTGCCGGATTGACGCCGCCCTCTCCCTGAACGGGTTCGACGATCGCCGCCGCAGGGTCGGTGACGCCGCTCTCGGAGTCAGCGATCACTCGCTCTACAAATCGGCTGATAGATTCGTGTTCACCTGCCTTCAGCCCGAACGGATGACGGTATGGGTCCGGGTATGGTAGGTGGTGGACGCCTGGCATAAGCCCCGGAACTGCCTCTTTCGCATCGGTGTCTCCCATAAGGCTGAGAGAACCATTGGTCATCCCGTGATACCCGCCCTGAAAGCCGAGGACGCTTCGGTTGCCGGTCGCAGTTTTCGCCAATTTCAGTGCGGCCTCGACGGCGTCAGTTCCTGCCGGGGAGCAGAACTGTACTTTTGCCGTGTCCGAGAACTCGTCCGGGAAGCTCTCGAATAGCGCGTCCACGAACGCTTCCTTCTCAGGGGTCGTGATATCTAATGTGTGGAGGGGCCGGTCCTCGGCTAGCACTCGCTCCACCTCCGAAACCACGTCTGGATGGTTGTGTCCGAGGGCTAGCGTCCCGGCTCCAGCCAAGCAATCGATGTACTCGTTTCCGTCGGCGTCGACAAGTATCGCACCTTTGGCTCGTGCGACTGCGAAGGGAAGTGTTCGTGGATACGTCCGCGCGCTGGACTCTCTATTCTCTTGGCTCTGCCGTAGTTGGGTATTAGATTGCTCGTATCTTCGGTGCGGGATTCTCCCTGAACGGCTGGATTCTCGATACATGCGTTTTTTAGGCTAGCCTAAAAACACAAAAGCCTGTCGGGTGATTGAAAAATGGCGGTGAAATCTGACAGCCGGAATTTTATTCTACATCGTTACAGTGAATGAGGTGGCAAGGGTCTGTGTTAAGCGGTAAGAGCCTAATACACGCTTCGTAGGTGCTCCATCTCCCACGATTGTGCGCTGTCGTACGCGAACTGGCGCCAGTGACTGCGTTTTACCTGTACATATGTTTCGAACAACGCGTCACCGAGCACGTCCCGCAACACGTCGTCGGACTCAAGTTCGTCAAGCGCCTGGCCAAGCGTCCGGGGCAATCGCTCGACACACTTTTTAGACCGCTCCTCCGCAGTGAGATTCCCTGGATCAACGGAGAGTGGTTCGGGAACCTCCAGACCCCGATCAACACCGTCGTATCCAGCCCCGAGAAGTCCCAGCAAGCAGAGATAGGGGTTCACCGCATTGTCCGCACCACGGAATTCCAGTCGTAACGAGTTCCCACTCTGATCGCCCGCCTTAAGCGCCGGGACGCGAACCAAAGCCTCTCGGTTCTCCTGTCCCCAGCAGACGTACCCTGCTGCACCGTTCTGCGGTCGTAGTCGGGCGTACGAGTTGGCAGTGGGGGCTGCAAGGGCTGTAAGTGCTGGTGCGTGCTCTAGCACACCGGCAATGAATTGCTTGCCTATCCGGCTCAGGCTCCCATCCCCAGAGTCGTAGAACTGGTTCGTCTCCCCGTCCCAGAGTGAAACATGAAGGTGGCAGCCATTCGTCGCGTTATCAAACGGCCTAGGTAAGAACGTGGCCCGGTATCCATCAGATCGGGCGACGCTGTCGACCGTCTCACGAACGAGGACGTGCTCATCGGCCGCACGGAGTCCAAACTGGTGACCTGTCACGATTTCGTGCTTTCCGGGGGCGTACTCTGGATGGTACTTTTCCACAACGACGTCTTGTTCCTCGAGAGCATCGATAGCTCGGAGGATCGTCCCGTGTGTTTCGCGCGTGCTTTCTGTAAGATATGCGCCGGGCGAACCGATAGTCTGGTCGCCGCCTTCTGGGTTCCGCTCAAACAGATGGAACTCGCTCTCGAAGGAGACTCGTGGCGACAAGCCTTTACTCTCGAGGGTGCGCGAGAACGAACGGAGGGACGAACGAGCGTCAATCGTCCAGGGATTCCCGTCGAGCGTTTGTATGTTGCAAAACATGACTCCTGTTCGCTCCGCGTAGGGAAGGGCTCGAAACGTGTCTGGGTCCGGACGGAGCCGAACTTCCCCGACAGTCGTGAGATGACCGTCCTTGTTTCTCCGCCCGACCGCGTTGTACATTTGAATCAACTGTGAGACGGTCGTTCCGTTTTCGATTGCTTCGTCCAGTTTGGCCGTGTCAACAGTTTGCGCGCGAACTGCGCCGCTCTGTGTGACGAAGAGCAACCGAACAAGGTCGATATCTTCCTCTGCACATCGGGACTGGATAGCTGGTTCTTTTGTCATCAGCACTCCTCGATAGGAGATGTTATTAGGCTAGCCTAAAAAAGTAGGCGCTGTAGTGTGAAATGCACGATGCTATAGTAACAATTGAAACGATTCACACACTGATCGCACTGCCCTCGTGGATCAGGTGTGCATTGATTTTCAATGGCTACTAGCCGTCCATACAACACACCGTTCTTGCAGGACAAGGTTTATATATAATTTAGGCTAGCCTAAAACTAGGCGATTACGATGTTCGTACTCAGTCACTGCAAGAGCGACAGACGGATTGCAAACACAGACGGGGAGTACAGATAATGGAGTACTCAGACACGGTACGCTCCACATTCGGAAGCGACCACTGGAAGCGGGCGAACGAGGCTATGTTACGGAAGATATTTGCGGAGTTCACCCGCGAGGGCCTTTTAGCTCCGACGGAGACACGGACCGTCCCCGCAGAATCCGACGAACCCGTCGAGGAGTGGACTCGATACGTGGTACGGTTGACAGATGGTGTCGAGTACCAGTTCGACGCGCATCAGCGCGCGCTCGGAACCTATCGAGTCCGTTGTGACTCGATCATTCGACGTGACGGTATTGCAGGGACTGAGCCGGAGCCGGCAGACGATCCGATTCAGTTCCTGGTCGACGCCCAGGCGTATTTGGGAACCAGCCAGACAACCCTCGCACGCCTCCTCAGAGAGTACTACAACACACTCGTCGCCGACACACACGTTCGCGCGTCGAAAGATAACCGTGAGCGTGAGTCGATTCTTGACCTCCCCTACGCAATGGTCGAAGGAGAACTGGAAGGACATCCCAAGTACACATATAACAAAGGCAGGGTCGGGTTCGATTACGACGACTACCATAAGTACGCCCCCGAGACGAAACGTAAGCGGACACTCTCCTGGGTCGCGGCACATGAGAATCGGGCCACGTTCACGTCGGTTGCTGGGATCTCACAGAGAGAACTCCTTGAGAACGAGTTGGGGGACCAGTATCAGGCGTTCAGGTCACGGCTTTCGAGTGACGGGCTCGATCCGGACGACTACGTTCTCTTTCCTGTTCACGACTGGCAGTGGACGGACAGCGTTATCCAACTGTTCGCTGGCGACATCGCGGACGACTTGCTCGTCCCTCTCGGTGAAGGTCCCGATACGTACCTTCCCCAGCAGTCCATTCGTACGTTCTCAAATGTCACGGATCCCGAGAAGAAGCATGTGAAGCTCCCCATACGCGTGCTGAACACCAACGTGTACCGTGGGATACTCGGTGAGCAAGCTGAAGCCGCCCCTCGTGTGACCGAGTTCGTACAGTCAATCCTAGACGACGATCCGTATCTTCGAACCAATTGTAACCTCGTCCTTCCCGGAGAAATCGCAGGTGTGAACTACGAACACCCCAAGTTCAGCCAACTCGAGGACGCTCCGTACCAACTTCACGAGCTACTCGGGTGTGTCTGGCGAGAGAGCGTCACGCCTTCAGTAGACTCCAGCGAGTCCCCGATAGCTCTGGCTGCAGTGTACGAGGATGACTTCGATGGGACGCCGGTCGTGGCAAAACTCGTCGATCGATCGGGGATGACACCGGAGACGTGGCTCACCGAGTTTCTGGAGACTCTGCTGAATCCAATTCTACACTGTCTCTATCGCTATGGTCTTGTATTTATGCCGCACGGTACGAATGTCGTCCTGATACTGGAGGACGACGTTCCCACCCGGATTGCGATCACGGACTTCGTTGACGAGGTTGCGGTCATAGACCGGAACTTCCCTGAACTGATCGAGAAGCTCCCCGAAGAACTCCGCGACGATGACCGATACACGCACAGTATCGTGAAGCGGAAACCACCGATTCTCCTCTGTCATCGAATCGTGGGAACGCTGTTCGACGGTGTGTTCCGGTTTGTCTCTGACGCGCTGGAGCGAACCCACGGACTCACTGAAGCAGCGTTCTGGCAGCACGTTCGGAACACCATCGAAAACTACCACAAAAAGTTCCCGAGATACGAGGATCGGTACGAAGCAATCGACCTTTTTAGACCTCGGTTCCGGAACTACTGTCTCAACCGGAATCGGTTGCTGGATCACGGCTACACGAACACCAATACGCGCCCGAAAGTGCGCCATCACGGTACCATTCCCAACCCACTCGCTGAGTTCACATGATACGCATTGACCAGACTTGCGAGAATCAAGAGTTCAATAGCAGCAGCGTTTTGAACACATGACAGAGGAGAACACAGGCGGGGACGGGTCCACTATCGACGAACTCGGACGGGACATCGAACAGCCTCTCCGTAGTCTGTTCGTTCGATATGGACGGACGAAGCAGCGACGGTTAGCACTCGGATTGTTCGCCAGTGTCGTCTCACGCGGAGCAGGGCTCGTCACGCCGATAGTTCTGGGAACAACCATCGACGCCGTCTTTAACAATGAGGGAGCGTATACACTTCCTCTCGTCCCCAGTGCCTGGTTGCCATCGGACGCAACGAGTCAGTTTTGGCTCTCAGCCTTGCTTGTTGGCGGGTCGCTCGTACTGGTCGCTTTGACGGCATGGCTCCGAGACTATATGATGAATGATTTCGCCCACGGTGTTATGTACGATATTCGAGCGGACAGCTACAGGAAGTTCCAAGAGTTAGACACGGTGTTTCAGGAGGAGGTAGACACTGGGGAGGTCATGTCCATCCTGAACAACGATACGACCAATTTGGAACGGTTCTTCGACAACGGACTTCAAGACATGGTACGGATCGGTGTCATGGTGGTCGGAGTTACGGGAATTCTTCTTCATCTCAACTACCAGCTCGCAGTGATTACACTGCTCGCACTCCCGCTTTTCATAGGTTTCACATGGTGGTTCACCCAGGCGGTCGAGCCACGATACGCCGGCTGGCGGTCGTCAGTCGGGCATCTAAACACTCGTTTGCAGAACGCGATCAGCGGCAGCCTGCTCGTCAAAACAGCGCCAGCAAAGGGATACGAGGCTAACCGCATCGATAACGCGGCGAAAGATCTGTACGACGATGCGATCAGTGCAATCAGATTGAGTGTTGTTTACCGGCCTGGCATGCGGTTTTTAACCGGATTGATACTCTTCGCAACGTTCGTCGTCGGAGGAACTTGGGTGTTCACCGGGCCACCAGGTCCGTTAACGGGTGATCTCACTGTCGGTACATTCGTCGTATTTATGTTACTCACCCAACGGCTCACCGACCCACTCGCGAAGCTTTCCGACGTCGTCGACCGGTACGAGAACGCGAAAGCCTCTGGAAAGCGGATCTGTGGACTCCTACGAGCACCCACGTACGTAACCGAAAATCCCGACGCAGCGGTGCTCGACAGCATCGATGGTCACGTCGAGTTCGATACAGTGTCATTCGCTTACGGGACAAATAATCCTGAGTCGAGCGCTGACGAACCTGTACTTGCTGACATCTCGTTCACGCTGAATCCGGGCGAAACCGTTGCACTCGTCGGCCCGACTGGTGCAGGAAAGTCGACGATAGCAAAGCTCCTCTTACGATTATACGATGTGACGAGCGGAGAGATACGAGCGGACGGGCACGATATTCGGGAGGTGACGCTAGGGAGCTTGCGCGAGTCCATCGGATACGTCAACCAAGAGCCATTCCTATTCGATGGCACGGTAGCGGAAAACATTCGATACGGGCAGTCACAGGCGAGTGACGAAGCCGTCCGACAGGCGGCACGAGCGGCACAGGCACACGAGTTCGTCGAGAATCTCCGAGACGGGTACGGGACAGAAGTCGGGGAGCGCGGTGTGAAGCTCTCTGGGGGACAACGCCAGCGAATCGCGCTTGCCAGAGTATTCCTTCAGGATCCGGATGTCGTCGTTCTTGACGAGGCGACGGCAAGTGTTGACACGGAAACGGAACTGCTGATCAATCGGAGTCTGACTGAACTTGCGGAGGAACGCTCCACGATAGCAATCGCGCATCGTCTCTCAACGGTCTGTGATGCAGATCGGATACTGGTCATTGAAGACGGACAGATAGTCGAGCGCGGCACTCACAAGTATTTGCTGGAGGAAGACGGGTTGTACGCGATGCTGTGGAGAATTCAGACTGGAGAGATGGACGAACTCCCCGAGCGTTTAGAGCGTCATGTTGCGACCGACTCTGTCGTAACTAGGTAACCGACCCTACCCAAAACGTCGTGTTTAGTCAAGGGTCAGGTAATTACTCTGGTGATCCGGGTCCGAGATCCTGCTTGGCGATGGGAAGAAATCGAATATCCCGTGGTCGTTGCAATAAGCTTTGGTGGAACTGTCGGCTCACAGGGGCGTTTTTAGCGACAGTGTCTGTTGGAGAAACCGCTAGAAAGAACCATAGAACCGATTAAATCACCGTATCTTACAAGTGTACGCTTGTTATATCATGATGGTGGTGTTTATACTTGTAAATTCAGGCAGAATATGTGAGAAATATTTTATGTTATTACATAGCACTGGTGTGGCGTTTGGGTTTATTACACATCGGCCACTGCTTCCCATCCATTACTAGTGCCCGAGAACACCCCGTTTGGGTGCTTTAGCTGTCCCAACCCGGAAGACAAATAATCCAACCGCTAGGTAGGTAACCGCCTGCCCGACCAATACCCCTAGGTCGAATACCGGAAGTTCCCACACGCGGAGTTCGCGCTTCCGTTCATCGGTCAGATAGTCATCAGACACGACTTTGGCACTTGCACTACCCTGCTCGCCAGCGATATCTTGGACGTGTTCCAGTAGATCCTGCGTGGTTCGCGAATACGCATCGTACCAGAACCGCCGGCCCATGTGCGACTTCCGTGCGACGCCGTCGATCTCTTCTGGAACTCGGCCTTCTCGGCAAGGTCGTGGAACTAGCCTGCGATTGTGGCTCCGTCGACGTGGCCGTTTTTCGAGCGTTCCGAGGGGAACAGATAGCCGTCGATGCGGGTGGCTTGTACTGGACTTATGTCTCTACGGTGGTTTGGTAAATATCGCTTTAAAGCACACATCGCTATATGGATTGTTGCGTTGGAAGTTGAGACTACAGTGGGTTTAACAGGACTGTGATCCGTGGTTTCAGCCGAATCAACGAATGGAGACGGATTCAAATTGCTCTCCAAACGGTCGGTCTTGTGTACAGGCAACGAATTCAGAGTGGTTCTGAGGCACCAGCTATAGTAACGATTGAAACGATGTACACACTGATCGCACTGCCGCCGTGCGATCAGGTGTGCATTGATTTCCAATGGTACTATAGTGTAGCCACTCAGACGCCGCGCTAACCCGAACGGAGTACCTCACTTTCCGATTCCATTCTTCTTCAGCAGCGTCAACGTATTATCGACTGTCACAATTGGCGAGTGTGCGTATGCACCGGTCAATTCGACCTGCACGAGTCGCTGTATTAGTCATACAGACAAGACATTTATTTCCTTCTCCAGATACCCTACTCATGAATTATCGATTGGTCCATTCAATCTTTGCCCTCATAGTTGCAGCTTCACTCATCGGTGCTCCAATTACTATGTTGGACTGGAGCCAGGAGGCAGACTTCACTACTGAGCCTATCGAGGAATCCGACATCAATGAAAACAGTCCGGTACTCCAGTATGATAATCTCTCAAACTCCGCGCAAGACCCTGTTCGACGAGCCATCGAATCCCCCGACGGCCATTACACGATTTATGGGCATGAAGACTTTCCGGACCGTTTCTTCTACAGTGATACGATCAACCCCGGAAAGGGTCAGTATGTGATTGCCTATGAGGGGCAGTACTATCGGCTCTTTACGATGTCGGGTGGCGGATTCTTCTTCGTATATTTGGTCTACCAACTGCCGTTCATCATCTATGGGGCTCTCCTCGCCGGAGTTGCGTTCATGCCGTCACAAGGTTGGACCGGAACTCGAACTGAGGCACTTATTACTGTCCCCGGAATCGCGTTCCACCTCCTCGGTCCCGAATTTGACTTCCCTTTGCTTGCCCCAATACAATTCGTTAAACTTGGAGTTATCGCCGTTATTGTCGTCCTGATAGGACTCCTGTGGGCATACATGAGGGAGAGGAACGGCAAGCAGTATATGCGGTAGCCGCAATGAATCGCGACCGGTGGGTCATCCACTCGATCTGCGACCCATTGCTTTGTGCGAGCAGCGTATTCGATAGTGTCTGGTCTTGGTCACTTGAGATGCTCGTAGCCCCAACTCTCCAGTATTGAAGCCACAGTGTCGGGATTCTCTGCCGCCAGTTCGACGAACGCCTCGCGCAGATCCGTCACCGAGACATCTTTTGAGCGCATACCGAGTTCATCGGCCACGTCGCCCCTCACTTGGTCCTCTAATTCGGCGTATTCGTCACGGAGGAACGCGACGTGTTCGTTATCGCGGTCTTCTTTGACCGTCTGTCGGCGAATGACGTACGGGATTTCGTCTGTACTCATGTTGTCGGTGCTATCGCTTTCGGATTCGGACGGAGATTCGGCTGTCGTTTCAGGTGTTGGGTCCGGCGCTGGGTCGTCTTGCTCGTCGGTCGTCTCCTCGGCGAACGGGTCCTCTCCGGGGCCTTCTTTCATGCCCGCCATTTACGCCACCTCCTCGATAGCGCCGGGTTCCGGTGGGTTCGGGGCTTCGATCTCGGCTTGCGCTTCGAGGTAGCGAGCCAATCGGTCGTACTGTGCTAGCGTTTCGACCTCGTAGTCACGTCGACGGTCGCGATGGTCTCGGACATACGTGAACGCCGAGCACTGCTGTGCCCACGACCCTTCCATTAGCGAGGTACGGTCGCCGAAGATTTCTGGTGTCGAGTACGGGATCTCGCTAAGGACGCGCTTCTGGTCGTTCGTCCCTTTCACGCCGACCGGGACGGCCACAAGGACGCCTACATCGATTTCAAGCGTGTCTTCAAGCCCGGAAACGAGCTGTTCCAACCCCTCAACAGCGGCTTGACCCTTCGCGCTCGGTTCGACTGGGATAACCAACGACCGTGTGGCGTTGATAGCGTTGTGTAGGTGTGGGCCTTCCGTTGCCGGCGGGTCACAAATCAGCACATCGTACTCATCACGAACGCCAGCATCGGCGAGCGTGCTGAGTAACGCGGCGTGAATATTGAACGCATCCCCGACAGCGGCGGCCTGGTCCTGTTCGCGGCGGAGCCAGTCCCCGAGATCGGCGAGTTGGTTGTGTTCAGGGATGACATCGACGCCGTGTTCAGCGGTGACGATGAGATCCTCAAAGTCACCTTTGGGCCGGTTGATCATATGCCGGGCGAGATGATCGATGTTCTTCGAGCGGTCCTTGTCGACGCCAAATAGCCGCGAGAGATTGCCTTCTTGCGGATCTAGTGGGACGACCAGTGGTTTGAGACCGGCGCGGGCGTGTGCGACGGCGAGGTTCGCGGCGGTCGTCGTCTTGCCGACGCCGCCGGCCTCGCTGTAAGTGCTGTATGAGAGCATAGCTGGTTGTTATAGCCTTCAGTTGAAATAACCTATTGATTGATTTTCCTGATTCAAGCAACTTGTTCAACTAACCGATTCAATCAACTGGTTCAATCAATTGGTTCAATCATCTAGTTCAAGAGGCAACACAAATCGACAAAATGCGGTCAGGGCACACCGCTGGCTGGCCGCGTCTGGTCGTCCGGATCGCTGTCACAAGATAGTACCATGGCTTAAGTACACAACCGCACTACAGAGGAGTCGAATGGGTTCGGAGCCGGAGCCGACGCACACGTCGCTGGAGACACTGCAGGAAGCACTCCAAACGGAGCGAATCACCTACGTCGATACGCTGAACGAGGATATCGGCACAGTCGTCGAGAGCGCAGACCAGCTCGCCTTCGATTACGTCGTCGGTGATGTCTCCGACTATGGTGTGTCCTCAAGCGACCACGTCCACCTCGATCTGGTCCACGAGGGTTCGACGATCCACTGCGTGCTCTTTGGGTACAAACGATCGACAATCGACACCACAATCGAGGATGGGATGCAGGTAGCTGTCAAAGGCTCGCTGTCGTACTACGAAGACGGGGGCAACGTCTCCGTCATCGTCGAAGACATCGTGGCGGTCGGTGAGGGCACGTACCAGCAGATCTACGAGCAAAACAGGGAACTGCTGGACTCGGATGGATTGCTCGATCCGGAGCACAAGCAAGCCCTGCCGGACTTTCCAGAACGGATCGGGATCGCCACCAGTGCGACAAGCGATGCCCGGATGGATGCGATCACCAGCGTCCACGAGCGGTATCCCGACGTGGATATCGTCATCCAGAACACGAGCGTTCAGGGCGACGATGCGATGATGTCGATCATGGGTGCGATCAGTGAACTCGATGACGACCCGCTGATCGACGTTATCGTGCTTACTCGCGGTGGTGGGTCCGACAAGCACCTCCGGGTGTTCAACGAAACGCCGCTCTGCCGTGTTATCCACAAAACCGAGACGCCAATCGTAGTTGGGGTCGGCCACGAGAACGACCGAACACTGGCCGACGAAGTGGCCGACAGACGGGTGATGACGCCGACCGAGGTAGGCAACATCGTTCCGGAGCGGACAACCCTTGACGCGGAGCTGGACACACTCGAAGAGCGTCTCAACACGGCCTACACAGCGACCGTCGAGACGACGCTGGAGACGATGGATGACCGACTCACCCACGCCTACAGACGGACCGCCGAATCGGACCTGTCCTCGTTCGAAGGCGAACTCGACCGCGCATACGACACGCACGTTCGCGATGCACTGACCGATCTTGAGAACCGGCTAGAGCAAGCACGCACCCAGTACGATCAGGAGCGGAAACGGAAACAGGAGGCCACAGCCTATCGCCGCCAGCGTCGACGGCTGCTGCTCGTCCTGCTCGCTCTGGGCCTGCTTGTTGTGGCTCTGCTCCTGTACATCCTGCTTCCACTATGAAAGACGAGACAATCGCCGACAAGACCGACCGGCTCGAACAGATTATCGACCAGCTCGAAAACGGAGACGTCTCGCTGGAACGGGCGAACGAACTCCATGCCGAGGGAACGAAACTGATCGCCGAACTCGAATCCGAACTAGCTGTTGGGGACGGCGAGGTTATCGACCGCTGAAGCCCGGTTGAATCCGTTTTGTGCTGTGGTATCCTCCCCCGCGAAAGCGTTCGAGAAGTACACGTCAGGCACAGTCTTCGCTCCGATTAATTCGTCACCCAATCGAGAGAGTCATTGTGCTGCCGGAGATACGTTGGTGCGACGTTGCCGTCCAGCTGGGGGACTGACTCACCAGCTCGGTCGACGATTGTCTGTTTCAGCAGGTCGCTGTCGGTCTCGAAGTCGGGATTGACGTGCAGCCGATAGTTGCGGTCGATAGTGAATAGTTCGCGGTCGAAAGCTGCGTGGTGAATCTTGCTGAGTGGGAGGACATTGGTGGGATCCGCCCGGTGCTGTGGGTAGTCGCTCCAGGGCAGGACATGAGCGACATCCAACAGCCCGCGGTGGTCAACGCCGGATATCGGGCAGGTCTTATCATACTGGACGAGGACTGTCTCCCGGAACTCCGGATCAACTGCACGGGCCTGAACCGTCGTTTCGCAGGTCGTTACCGTCGGAGTATCTGTGGTAGGTGCATCGGCCTGTGGGGTAGACCCAGCCCACTGCTCGACGGCGGTCTCAACGAACTGGCGGCCCTCATCTGTGAGGGCATACTGCTGGCCGTCCTTGTGGACGAGTCCGAGGCTTCGGAGCCAGTTTGCCCGCTGTTTGGCCATGTCCGTGTTGGCCGGATCCCAGCCCAAGCTTGTATGCGTCTTGAGTTGCTGGTGCCCGATTTCTTCGATTGTCATCGGAGCGGGCACAAGTGAGTACAGCAGGCTCCGGAGGCCGACGTTCCGGCGACACATGATTTCAAGGAGCGTTTCGGTCGTTTTCTCGGCGATGTAGGTGGTCCCCTCCGGGCCGAGTCGCCAGTGGTGGCCGTCGCGTTCGATAAAGCCGACATCTTCGAGATAGTCGATCCGGCGCTGTATCGAGTCCCGGCTCGAAACTCGTTCGAAGTGTCCCCGGTGCCAGCCGATGAGTTCATCGGGAGTGGGCTGTTGGTCGTTGACGTACTCGAGGATTGCATTGAGTGTCTTGACGTAGTTCGTTTCGCCGCCGAACATCGGGACGATACTCCGGAGCCGGTCAGGTGGCATCTCTGGCTGGTATTTTGGAGGTCAGTACATGGTCTTTGGGACTACGCGGTCGGGTCAGTAGTCAATAGCTGGACCGAAATTGAGTGCACTCCGAGTCTTCAGCGTAGTATTTTTGATAACTGTACTGGAGGGTAGACTCAGCTATAGGCTCGAAAGCGGTTGCAGTACACCCAGACAATCATGGGACTGCTGTGGGTAAACTGCCCTACACCGGGTTCACATCCAGAACAAAACCCTGTATCCAGAGTACTGTGGAAACTACCTGGGGTGGTCAGTCACCGTTTGGATCGACGCCTGGTATTCGAACAGATTTGGGTTACGAAAAGAGCGCTTCTCATCGAAACTCAGCCGCTTGTGAACCCGGCGAAAAGACCGACAGCGATAATTTTGCTTGTGATAAACCAGCGAGTAGATGCCCTCCTCACGACGTCGCTTTCTGGGATTAGCCGCCTTGGGAATTACCGGTTCAGCTGACTTCACGTCTCTCGATACGCAGAAACGTATTGGTAGTCAGTCACCCTCCGACTGGCCGATGGGCCGGTACGATCCTCCCGGAACCGGGCACAATCCCGAAGTATCAGGTCCAAAAGACGATGTAGCGGTTGCGTGGACACACCAGGCCCCGGATTGGTTTCGGGGGAGTACCCAACCGATCCGCCGTGGGAAGACGCTATACGTCGGTGGCAACGGACTCCTTGCGCTCGATACCGAGACTGGGAAGCGGCGGTTCAGCTTCCAGGGGCCGTATCACTCAACTCCAGCGATTGCCCCAGCCTCGATCTATCAGACGAAGACACTCGGTATAACCGGGTCAGATGGGGTTTACGGGCTTAACGCCAATGGCGGACGGGAACTTCCCTTCATAGATATGAGTGTCGGCGGCGAGCGATGGACAGGACCGCAATCGCCGACGCCCGGTTTCTTCGGGCCGGCCGAGTCAACAACGCCGGTCACTGCGAACGGGACGATATACACGGCACTACCTGGGACGAACTCAATCGTAGCACTGAACCCGAACAATGGGGAAATTCTGTGGCAACAAACCCATCACAAAGACGAGGCAGTCAGTGGGACGTACAACAGACCCGCGGTGGACGACGGCCTCGTGTTTGTCACCGCGTGGCCACAACAGGCCACTACGTATCGTGCTGATACTGGTGAGCAACACTGGCACCGTGAACTCGAAGGGATGACAGTTCTGCCGCCAGTGGCGACAGACGAGGGCGTCGTCATTCCGACGCGTGAGTCGGTTCAGTTGCGTACCAGGTCCGACGGCGCACTCCTGTGGGAACGCAACCTTGACGGGAATGTGACCGACAGCACGCCAGCGGTAGCCAACGGGACGATATTCGTTGCCGATGAGCGGGAGGAACTGCATGCGCTTTCGCTGGCAACCGGCGAGACACGGTGGACAGCTCCGTTCGACGGAAAAACGACGCCGGTTGTCGCTGACGGTCGCGTCTACGCTGTGGACTCACTCTGGGCACTGGAGGCGTTCGACGTCGCCACGGGTGAGAAACAGTTCGAGTACCATCCTTCGGAAGTACCCCTCTCGCCACCGATGGTCGGGGATGGTATGCTGTATCTGGCGAACCGTGGCCGAGTTCTCGCACTGGAGGAAGCATAGTGCCCCGAAAAGAGGGGGCTGGAAGCGAAAGGGTGTCTTCACCTGGACACCCATCCCCGACGCCTCGACTGTCTACTCTGGGCGTTCTCAAGTCCGCGCTCGGGCGCATTCGTCGCGACCCTGTGCTCGCTGTCCCATTCGCCGTCGTTGGTGTGCTGGTTGCACTCGTCGACTGGCTTCGCCAGCACGATTCAATTCCAATGGCACCAACCGACGCGCTCAGTCAATCGGTCAGTGTCAACTACGCAGTGTTCCCGCAAGGGACTGCACGAACGGCCCGACACGTTGGTGCGTTGGTCGACCTCGAAACACGGTATCTCCTCTGGGCTGTGGGGCTCGAAGCCCTCGTTCCACTCGCAGTCGGGATCGCCGGTTGGGTGACGATTACACGAGTCCTCGATACCCACTCAGGTCCCCGTGCGTTGAGCAGGTATCTTATCGCGCTGGCTGCGGTCGTCTCCATCCCGCAGCTGTTGGGCGGTTTCTCGGTGGATATCACTGGTTTCCTGTTCGGACTGCTGCTGTTGGCGGTTGCTCTGTTCGTTCTGACCCGTCTGTTCCTGCTTCCGGCGTTGCTAGTCACCGGACGTGGCTTTGTGACGGCACTCAGGCAGAGCTATCATCGATCACAAGGTCAGGGCATGACCATCGGCGGCCTCATCATCGTCATTGGTCTCGCCTACTGGGGTCTCGCGACCGTGCCGGTCGCCGGCGGGTTTCTGAGTACTGCGGTAGTGGCACCGATCCACTCTGTGGCGATCGGAACCGTCTTTTCGACCGGCTCTCGTGGGACAGCGGCGATCCCGGCCAACCAGATCGAATCGAGGGATGCACGCCCGGGCGAGAGGCGGTAATACGTTTGTGAGCGGTCTCGCTGTTGTGGATCGTCACTAGCGCATCACTCAGGCACAGGTTGCGCTACCACTGGTTCCAGCTTCCTCGACGGTCAAACTGTGTTCCTGACCAGTTCTGGGACACGTTCGTACTCTAGTGTAGACGTGCGTCCCGTTATCGGCGACTTTCTCGCCGAGGTACACTGTCACGTCCCCACGCGTCCACCCATCAATCGTGGTCGTCACCGTCTCGCCGGGAGCGACGGTGATCTGTTGCGTGGGGACCCCATCGTCAGCGAGTGTGACGTTTCGATCCCCATCCGGCCAGATCAACTGCGAGAGCGTCTTGAGCCTGTGTTCGCCATCTCTGGTCGTGACCTCGAAATTCAGGTACATCGCCTGCTCTCTGCTTTCGACAGTGTACGCTGACAGTTGATACGCTGTCGTGTCGTTGTTTTCCACAGTCAGTGTAGGTTTGAAGGGTCCAGAGACGGTATCATACTGGACATAACCAATCACAAGCGCCGATCCGAGGAGGAGCGCGATTGTTCGACGGGAGACCATCCGTAGGATCGTGTTCCAACAGGAAACAGAATATCATTCCGATTGTCTCATCCGAGTGTCACGGCCAGAGTTGATAAATCGAGATCGAATCAGTGATTCAGGTTGAGATTGCTGATGAGGGGCCAGAAGACCCATGCAGAAAACGGGACGTATTACCGCTGAGGAAGATACGGTCGTCGGACACAGTACTGGTAGTTGATTGTGCTGATGTACTGGCCTGTCTCCGCATTCGATGAGACAGTCGAACGGACAGATAACGTCTCACTCCAGTGCTGAACCAGGAACGCAGCCGATCATATCCGTTCTGCCTGCTCCCGTAATGTCGAAAAACTCACATGGATTTAATACACTTCAGTGACAATTACTCAGTATGGTTGCTCAAACGACACAACGACAAGACTCGTTTTTTACGCTCCCATCGCATCCAGTAGGGTACCTCGCAATCGTAGCTACGCTTACCACTGCTGGCATCCACTTACTGCTCGGTCCACAGGTCATGGGATTCAGTCAGACATTGGGGACGCTGTTTATTCTGAATGGGCTTGGATTTCTTGGCGGGGTCCTCCTGTACAGTAGCCGGTACTGGCGACCCGAGCTGTACCTTGTCGCTGCGGGATACGCCATTGTCACCATTCTCGCACTGTTTGTGTTCCAGGGTTTCAGCTTTGACGCGTTCTATATGCAGGGGAACCTGAATCCGCTGGCCGTCGCAGCGAAGGTAGCTGAGGCCATCCTCGCCCTCTGTGCCATCTACTTGTACAGAACATCGGCTCCGTGAGAAGGCCATATTGACCGTCCATAGAGGAGGGACGCGTCAACGAGACACTGTTTTTCAAGGCAATCAAAGGATTTGTCAGTTAGTCTCAAATGATGGGCCAGTTCAAATCTGGGGTGACGTTCGTGGTCCTCGACCGAGTCATACTGTTGTCTCACTGACTCGGGGAGCGAGCACGTAGCAAATGAGCAGAACATCAATCAGCAGGTGCAGGACAGGTGCTCCTTCTATTGGCTCTGCCGTTGGATACGCTCCGCCAATCAGCTTTCTTGCTCTCAAAGTCATCGTCACCCCGAGAGTAACAACAAATAAGTGGCGCGACTGGTCCGGACAGGTATGGAGATTGTGGAACTCTCAGCAAACGAGCCTGCTGTCCGGCGCTTTATCGAGGAACTCTGGCTACCGTACTACCGCGAACTCGAAGGGACTGTCGATACGTTCTCACTCGCCGACGACGTCGACCTCGTCGCGGAGGAACTCCCGTTCCGCGTCGATCGACTCGATTCGGAGGAGTATCGAACGTGGATCGCCGTCGATGGATTCACCGACGAGACCCCACTCGCCGATGCTGATGGTGAGTTTGCCGGGTATATCGCGGCCGAAGCCGACGAAGCGCCGAGTGTCTTCGACCGCCCCGACCGACTGTTCATCTGTGACATCTACGTTGGCGAACCGTATCGTGGAACCGGACTGGCTGAGGACCTGTTCGACCGTCTCAGAGACTGGGCACGCGAAGCCGGATGTGAGGAGTTCAGTCTCGATCCGCACGTAGACAACGAGCGAGCCATCGCCTTCTACGAAAAGCTCGGATTCGAAAGGACGCAGTCTCACATGGTGGCTAGCGTCGACGACTGTGAGGAGAGATAGGAACTGATATTTGCCCGTTCGTTTGGAGGGAAATGGTGGGCTGCAATGGGCACCTTGCGTAGCGCCCACCACTTTGCTATGTCAGAGGCACGGCTGGGTTCTGGACCCGGGAAACCCAGTCAGACGACCAGCAGTCAGGGGAGCTCGAAGCGGGGACCAGAACCCACTCGGTTGTGACAGACGCCACATAAATAGCCTTTGTGGAACCACGGTAGCAAATACCACGCATCAACCCATTCACAATAGTGGCCAGCTCTACCACCCTACCGATGTTTCCAGTGGCGTACGCACTTGGACGTACACACTACCCCGTGGCTCCGCTGTGTACACCAGCAGAATGGTGGATAGGGGTGGGAGAAGCGGTCTGCAACGCACCATCCGAAGTCGTCTACTTCGACGACGGGCTCTACCCTGAAACAATCGATGGGATGGGTGAGTCCAATGGAATTGGACAGGGCACGGAACCCACTTGCTCCTGATACGAGTGGCCACGAAAACGCTTGTGTCACCCCCACGCTGTCTGTCGATTTTCCGATTACACAACTCACTCAACGATAAACTTCAATGAGACACGCTTGCACGACTCCGACGGTCCAAGCAGCAAAGGCTTGGGGAGATGATGTGCAGCTGGGGGGAGCGGCGTGCTACACACCATTGGAAGCCGTCATCTACGACAACGGGTTCTGGATCCGGGCCGATCGGTGAATCGGATACGATTCAGGGGGGAAGTGGAGTGGGGACCAGAACCCAACTATTCAGTACGTGCTTGGTATCAAAAATACTTGTGATTCAGAGTTACAGTCTATCCATCCGACAACTGCAGAGGCTCCACCGTCCCGCCACCAGAAGGTGGCTCGATGACTACCCCACCGAGCGTTGGCGAGATCGGTACTCGTCGCCTGTACTACCGTTCAAAATGCTCAAATCTGATTTTGATACTACGCTCGACCTAATACCCGACGACAGTAATTCGTGAACACAATGGTGACAGTCTCCGCATTCAAAGACGGATCCGCTGCCCTCCGAGAAAACCCGATCCTGTTCGTTGCCGGGCTCCTCATCGGGGCCGTAAGTCAACTCCAGTACGTGGATCATCTGATCGAATCACCACTACTGTCAGCGGGTGTCTCTCTCGTATGGCTCATTGTGTTCCCGTTCGTTCTCGGTGGCTTCATCGGCACCGCACAGACCGCAATCGAAGGAGTAGACGCGTCGTTCACCCAGTTTTTCATTGAAGGGCGAACACATTATTTCCCACTTCTCCTCGCAACTGTGTTGTTCATACTTATCGTGTTCGGGACCGCTGTCGGACTCGGATTTATCGGGTTCATCCTCGGTATCGGATCGATGGCACTCGCCCCAATTAACGAGATGGCTGCCTTCGTCGCCGGCGTCGGATCTATACTCATCTGGCTGCTGTCCATCCTCGTTGTCATTATGTTCGTGCAGTTTTACGACACTGCGATTGTCATCGAGAACGAGAGTGTTACTGATGCGTTCCGAAAAAGTGTTGCACTCGTCCGCTCAAATCTCAGAAGCGTCGTTGGATTCTCGCTGGCGTGGAGTGTCCTGCTGAACGCCTTCTTCATCCCCGAATATCTCGTCCGGTTGACGCTGACGGACGCTGGACCGGCTGACGTATTACCGATTGAGATAGGGATTCCGATGACCGTCTTGCTCCCTCTTGGGATCGCTTTGTCTTCAGTCGGCTTCGCGTACTTTTATACGGTCTACACGGCCTATTACTTGCGATTGACTGCTGTCCCGGAATCAACATAAACACCGACCAACAATTACAACCGATAGTTTCGAACAGCAACCAGCCGGGTCAGATCCCGTGCTCCAGCCACAGCAGCTACTCACACACATGGCACGACTTCTTCCAACACAAACTGACGCCGCCGTCGAACGAAGTGATAACCCCGCTATCTTGAGTCTCGATGACGACACGACACGGGAGGTAATCGAAGCGTTGTCCTCCGAGACTGCGTACGAGATTTTCCAACTGCTCAACGAAACGCCAGCGACACCGGCACGGATCGCTGAGCAACTCGGCCAGAGCCTGCAGAACGTTCACTATCATTTGGAGAATCTCGAATCGGCTGGCGTAATCGAAGTGACTGACACCTGCTATTCGGAGAAAGGCCGTGAGATGAGTGTATACGTCGTATCAGAGGACCCGACACTCCTCTTTCTCGGCACTGAGGACGACCGCCCGAGTCTCAAACGTGCGTTCAAATCGTTCGCTTCGCTGCTTGGTCCCCCCTCGGTTTTACTCGCTATCGGCGAATCCGTCTCACAGTTCATCACTGCCGAATGAGCGAACACACCGACCCCCCAGTCCGAAGCGCTTCTACCAGTGACGACACAAGCGAGTGTGACGTGGCACCAACGATCAAGTCACGGGAAGATATCGATGGCTGTGGTTGTCTCGAATGCCGAAACATCGAGACGACGACCACCAATCGGACCGTCCTTGATGCATTGGTCTGGTCCGTTCGCCTGTTTCGCTCCTACCCCTCGATCATCGCCTTCGCGGGTGTGACTATCTTGGCCAACCGACTTCTCGAGACGGACATCATCAACGGGCTCCCGATGCCTGTAATCGGCGTATTCGATGCTCTCACGGCGTTTGTGTTCATAATCTTGATTCGAGCTTATGTGGGAACAATTGTCGCCGGAGAACTGACTGATAACTCTGTAACGATACGCGAAGGAGTCCATCGGAGTATCACCCGGACACCGGCGTTGATTGGCGTAACACTGCTTATCGTTTTTTCTGTAATGACGGTTCCGTTCTTTCTGTTTCTGCCACTACTCCTCCTTGCTGGCGCTATTCCGGGAAATCCCGCAGATCTAGTTGGCTTTCCCGTGGTTGCGGCGGTGGGTGCGCTCGTTTTTGCCGTGCCGTTTCTCGGCTTGCTGTTCAAGTTCTGGTTCGCACCGGAGGCCTGCGTTATCGGCCAATATGGCCCTCTCAAATCACTTCGGATTAGCTGGCAGATTACGACGAACTACCGTCGGAAGTTCGTGCTCATCGCAGTGATCGCTATCGGGAGTGTAAGCAACCTCTATCTACCCGAGATAGGGACGGGCGTCGCTTCGGTGACGCCTGTTTTGCGTGTGTTCTCTACAAGCGTTGGAGACCTACTTTCAATCGTGTGGGCGAGCGCGTACGCCCACCTCTACATCCAAGAGATTGTATCGTAAACGCAGTCCCCCAGACAGAAACAGGAGGAAGAGTTAAAGAGACCGGACAGCACAGCGACTTCATTTGTTTTAGATAGGTTCCGCTGAATCGACTTCCCAGCGTGTGTTGGCGTGATTACTCGATTTCTAACTGACCACTTCCGCCGCCCTCCTCGCCATCATTTTCGTCCCATTCGAGTTCGAACTCGACACTTAGCTCCGTCATATTGTCTGCCGGCCCTTCACGTTCGGCTTTGACCTCGAAGGTCGGTCGGGCAGGGGGATCCAGCGTTACGGACTCGGAGCCTGCTTTCAGGTTGATAGCGTTTCCGCTGTCGAGATTATCCGCGACTTTCCGGAGGTACGATGCGATCTCTTCTCGGCTCTGATCACTTTCTGACTTGAACAGGACTTCTTCGGGCATACAGGAATCGATACACAGCCTGCACCAATAAAGCCGCCTGCCGTGTGGGTGCGACGTGATTACGTTCCGTCGACTGCCCGATACCGCCGGTACACTGAGTGGGACACGTTTCGAAGAACGTCTCGTCTATTCCCAGCGATGTGCAATCGTCTCAGCGTTGAAGTGTGCTGTTTCCGATCTTCAACTGATGACGGAACTAACGTTCCACGGACTTAATATCGGGCAAGTCGAACCGAACGACGACCTCGTCGACCGGATCGTCGAGACAGCGGCTGCAGAGTATCCCCTGACAGACGGTGACATCGTCGTCGTCACCGCGAAGGTCGTCTCGTTCGCCGAGAACCGACTCGTTGAAGCCGACGAGGTCGAAGTCACTGACCGCGACCACCAGGTGGCAGACATCACCGGCATCGATCCGCGAGAAGTGGCCGTCATCTACGACGAAAGCGAGGTCATCGGTGCGATCCCGATTGCAGAGGTCGGCGAAGACGTGCTGTTGGAACATGCCGTAGACCCCGAAGCGGCACAGGAGGCACTTGCTGAGGTCCCAGCGATGCTCGTGACCGAGCGGAACGGTCGACTCTGTACGAACGCGGGTGTCGATTGGTCAAACAGTCCGGACGGGATGATGACGTTACTACCTGAAGATCCAGACGAGAGTGCCCGTCGCCTCCGCGAGGGAATCGAGGCACAGACTGGCGCAGATGTGGCTGTCGTCTTGGCCGACTCGGAAATTGCCGGCCCGGGTTCGATGGATCTGGCGATCGGGTGCTCAGGGATCGAGGCGATCGATAACAACTTCGGACAGACTGACCTGTATGGAGAGCCGAAGGTCGGCGGTGTCGACCTCGTCGCAGACGAACTCACCGCCGGGTCGGCGTTGCTGTTCGGACAGGCGGACGAACAGATCCCCGTTACGGTCGTCCGGGGACTGGAGTACGAAGACGGAGAGGGCGTGCCGAATTCGGGCGGTGTCGTCCGCCGCGGACTCCGCAAGAGCGTCCAGCTAACGGCTCGCCTGAAGGCCCGCGAGTGGTTCTGATAACGACGTTATAATCTAGAGTCGGGATACTGGAGAGGTCATCGAACTCTCGGTACACATTGACGATGATGTGCCTGTGCTGACAGTCACTCGGCCGCGCGATCCATCGGGTCTTCGAGTTCACCGGTGATTGCCTCGAAGGCGTCTGTCGCGGTGAGGAGACCCACGACATCGTCGTCTGCAACCACGAGGGCGAGTTCCTGACTTTCGGCCTGACACCGGTCGATGAAGTCACTGATAGTCGTCTCAGCAGCGACAGTTAGCGGCGAGGTTGCCAGTTCTTCGAGTGTGGTCGTCCCCGAATCCAGCGCTTCGTAGTTGTGCAGCACCGTCGGCGCGTAGACAACACCCACGAACGAGTCCAGTGAGCCTTCGATCAACGGAAAGCGGACGTATGGCATTCCGTCGATCCGGTCCATGTTCGTCTCGAAGTCGTCAGTCGTCGAGAGCGCGACGATGTCACTGCGGTCAACCATGATCTCACTGACCGTCGTCGCGCCGATGTCGAGAGCGTTGATAACTTCAGTCCGTCGCTCTTCAGGGATATCGAGTCGGCTGAGCGACTCGCCCATTTCGCTACGCAGTTCGGCCCGAGTAGTTGCGAGATCGCTTTCGGCCTCCGATTCGGTCCACGAACGGGAGATCTCAACGCCGAAGAGGCCCAGCAACGTTTTCGCCACCCAGTCCGCCGAGATGATTACCGGATACATGAGCTTTGTCCAGGCGTACAGCGGGCCCGAACCGTACCTGGCGACGAACTTGGCACGCTCGATCCCCAGATACGTGGGTGCCTGCTCGCCGACAATAACGTGCATGAGATTGACAACGACCAACGCGAGGAGGACAGACAGTGTCGTGTGTCCGCCGCCGGTGACGCCAACTGCACCCAGTAGCGGTCCCAGGACTGCTGTGACGGCCGGTTCAGCGACCACTCCCAGGCCGACACTGCAGATGGTGATCCCCACCTGACAGCCTGTGAGAAATATCTCCAACCGCTTGGTCATGTTCCAGGCGCGTTCAAGTCCACGTCCATTACCGAGAAACTCCGCCTCCTCGAACTGCCTGACGCGGGTCATCGCGAACTCGGTCGTGACGAAAAAGCTGTTTCCCAGAAGGAGGGCGACACCACCGAACAGACGGAGCCACGTTACCAGCGAGATAGCCATCAAATCCTGGTTTCTCCGGGCATTATCTAAATCTATTGTTGACACGCCGGAGTCGGACGCTCTATGTAGATTTAGGACCTCACAAAGCCGGTTAGTTGAGACGTCTGCTTGCTGCGAATGTGCCTAGCAAACAGCAGCAAGCAGACAGTGAAATTCACGAGTACCAACTCCTTAACTTCCTCGTCAACCGGCTTGACGAGGAAGTTTCTCTCGGTCTTGCGAACGTTTCTATGACACGCTGGTGTCTTAACCAATAGCGACCGCAATACTTCCCGACTGTTGGTTAACGCTACTTTTGTGTCTCCCCGGTCGGGTGAGGGATTTCCTTCATGGACCCGACTGAAACAGTTCCAGACTACGAGCGCTTCGAGCGCGAACAGATCGCACAGGACCGCGACCGGCAGCGTCCCGATACTGTCGAGATCGACGAGCCACGAGGCTGTGAGGTGGTCACCAGTCTACTCAATGAGGGTGTGGTTGAGCCAATTCCTGAACAAAACGTCTTTCAGCACGTTCCATCCGGGCAGTGTTTTGACTCCGACATGGCGCTGGTGTACTTTCATAAGGGCTGGGAGGCTGCCACCGAGGAGTAGCGGATTTGCGTCTGTTAGACTCTTAAGTCAATAGAATGAGCTACCAGACTATCTATTTGCGTTAACTACTCTCGGAAAGAATTAATTGTCACAAATACACATATGGTACACGTAAAGGCACTGTCTAGTTGAGCGAGTTTGAGAAGCGAGGAGGTCTTAGTGAGTTTTTGTCCATGAAGCTCGCAGACCTCCTCAGAGAAACGTTAGACGAGGACAGTCAAGACGTTTGGGAGAACGAGCGCACCCCGACACCAGTCCGGCGGTTTGGGGTGCGTCTCCACACGGCGGGGCTGTCGATCAGGGAGACAGTCGCAATTTTAGACTTGCTGGGTGTCGATCGCTCTCACGGAGCGGTCTGGAACTGGGTTCACACGCTATCGGAAGCACAGAGCGACCCGCCGACGGCGGAGCCGTCGCGGGTCGCGGTCGACGAGAAACAAATCGAGGTTGACGGCGAAAAGAAGTGGCTGTACGCCGCCGTCGACGTTGATTCGAAGCTGTTGCTAGAGGTCGACGTGTTCAGCCGCCGCGGGACCGACCCCGCGGCGGCGTTCCTGCACCGACTCACTCAGAAACACGATGTCGCCGATACAGAGTTTCTCGCCGATGCTGGCGGCTATCTGACTGCCCTCTCACGCCACGATTTGAGCGGTCGGCTCAACTACCGAAGCCGGAACCACATCGAAAAGTGGTTCCAGACTGTGACCATGCGAATCGACCGCTTTCATTTCTTCTGGAGGGGCAGTCAATCCAGCGCGAAACAGTGGCTACGACGCTTCAGACACCACTACAACCACGAACGACCCAACCAAGCACTTGACGGACGAACGCCAACTGAGGTCATCCAAAACTAGACAGTGCCTAGAACTTGAGATCCCGAAAACGTGACTTCCCCCTCTCCCCAGTAGTTGAGATTGGCCATCTCAATGCATATGGCTCGTCTCTTGTTAGGCTATGATCTAGAGCTGGTCGATTGGCTTGTTAATAATCTCGAAGACTTCGCTTGCACGGTAGAACCGATTACGCTCTTTTCCAGTGAGTTCTTCGAGTATCCCGTCATCTTCGAGTTGTCCAATCAGTCGGTTGGCTGTGCTGTATTCGACATCCAACCAGTCGGCTGCTGTGTTCACGTCCAAGTACGGATCTTCGAAGAGTCGCATGACCAGTTCGAGGATATTCTCAGACCGCTCGCTCTGGTAGCGCTGTTGATAGTCCTCTCGGAGGTCGACCAGTAGGTTCGCTCGCTGGTGAGCTTCATCTGCCTGTGACTGCACACCACGTAGAAAGAACAGCAACCATTCTTCCCACTCACCCCGCTGACTGACTGCCAGTAGGTGATCGACGTAGTCCGAACGTCGTGCATTGAAATACGAACTCAGGTAGAGATACGGCTCGGGCAAAAGACCGTCACGTTGTAGGAGGAGACTGATCAATAGCCGCCCGAGTCGTCCGTTCCCATCGAGAAACGGATGAATCGTCTCGAATTGGTAGTGAATCAATCCGATTCGGAGGAGTGGATGTAAATTCGTCTCTTGGTTCGCATACTCGAGCAAGTCTTCGAGAAGGTCAGGGATTTCGTTCGGTGGTGGCGGCACGTACCTGGCGTCTTGGATGTATGGCGTACTGCCGATGAAGTTCTGGGTTGTACGAAGTTCACCTGGGTCAGCCTCATCCCCACGGACATCCGAAAGCAACCGGTTGTGCATTTCGCACAGCAATTCGACGGTAATTGGATCGCCAGCTGTGATCGCATCCAATCCGTGCGTCAGGGCGTGTAGATAGTTCACGACTTCCTGGGTGCCCTGCTGTCTGTCTTCGTCGATAAGAGCTTCCTGTCCGGCCTCATAGGCGTAGATATCCGAGAGGGTAGCATGTGTTCCTTCGATTTGCGAGGATTCCAGGGCTTCTTTTCGAATGAACGGTTCGATCAGGATCTCTCTTGAGCCAACACGTGGGCCGATACCGTGGAGTCGTCCAAGTGCCTGTGTCGCCTCGGCCAGCGGTGTAATGAGCTGTTCAGTGTCAGTTGAGGGGGGAAGCGGGTCAGGCCGGAACGCCGAATACGTCCCTTTCGGCGTTGTCGTGGGAATGATTTCGCCAGGGGCCGTCTCGTCGAAGTCATCTCGCTCCATCAGTGGTATTTCTACAGATATGCTGGCCACTATTGGTATTTACGGGACCAAATCAAAATAGTATGGCTGTTGATTGCACCGTCACCACTACTCGGGATTTCTGGAGACAGATTTGATATACAGCTTTCGCCCCCTATCTTGCAGGTGAAACAACTGCTCAGTAAGGTGCTTAGTTATCAACAGATGACCCCGGCTCGGAGGTGGTTCTCTCACGTACTGCTTGGGTCTTTCCCCTGTTATAGAGCCAGAATAGGACGAGTAGCGTCAGAGGGAACAATACAATAGCGATGATGGCAAGAGGCGGGAAGAGGAGGAATAGACCAAATGTTTTCCACGAAACGAGGGTGTCACGGGGCATAACTGAACTTCCGGTCAAGGCAATATCTGTCTTGTGGACTTCAAAAAAGTGAGTTTACGTACCTTCCCTGTACTGAGCAGTAAACGGATTCTTGAGCCTGCCGTGGCCAGCATCTCGTATTGGTTGCGAGCTGTGATTCACGACGCACTGTCTTTCAACGAATCGCACAGCAGTCATACGCTGAGTGGCCAGCATATGATTCGACTTCACTCTACGACCGGAGTTCTCTCGCCGGCCTGAAAGAAGACATCTGGACCGTTGCGTCCACATGGTTCGACCATGAGGACCACCACTCCGTCGATGAGTTCGTGTCTCACTACCCAGTAGCATATGTCGAGTTTGGGCCACACGACCGGTATTCTGGAGCCACCCAGTACGAGATGGCTCAACTGTTCCGATTATTTCTACTCAAAGAACTTCACGGCTGGACCCACGAAACGGCACTCCTCACGTACCTCACCCACCATCCTGAGCCCCGTGAGCAACTAGGCATAGAGACGATCCCAGACCAGTCGACGCTATGGCGAAGCTGGCACGATCGATTCACTACAGAGCTTCGCGAGACAATTGAGGCAGCTGCGCGGACGATTCTAATCAAGGCTCAGAACGCAGGCGTTGCTGTTCCGCGCGAGCCAGAACGTAGCTTTCCACCGCAAGATGACGAAGAAGAACCAGTCTCAGACGATCAAGCCGTCCTCGACGAAGCGGCATCAATTACGAACCACATCAGTCACGTCGTTTTCCCGGCATTCTCACTGAATCGTGACAATGGCTGTGAGATCCACGAGAACGCCTACTGGGACTTACAAACATATCTCGGACTTCGTGAGCGGTTAGCTGCCAATGAAGGAGCCCGCAGTTTCGTCTATGAATCGAATCGGGATCGGACGCCATTGGGCCACGCCCATCGCGATCAGATTCGTGACCTCTCTATTGAGCAGATTCGGGAGATGTACCGGCAGGCTGTGACTCGACTGTTGGAGGAAGCAGCGGAGACGGAGGAGTTCTTCCGAGCAGGAATCATCGCTATCGATATTACTGAAGCAGACCCGTTCACAGGCGACAGAACCGGACACGAAGATGAGATTATTGGGACAAAGGAGAAGACCGATGAGTACGCCTATCAGTGGGCGACGGTCCAGTTGGTCGGCAATGCGGTTCCGATTGTCCTCGATGCCCGTCCTGTACGAAGAGGTGAATCACGGAAAGAGATAGTGGAGGATCTGCTGGATTCAGCCCAAGACGCCGTTCACGTCGATAACGTACTGATGGATCGTGAGTTCGACAGCCAGCACATTCTGGAGATGCTCAGCCAACGAGGGCTTTCGTATGTCGTCCCGAAACGGATGCAGACGAGTGAGAGAGCCCAAGCCAAGCGATTGCTCCAGCGGGGTCAAGACCGATACGAGACGGATAGGAAACTCCATCTAGGGAAGAACGAGTGGCACGAGACGACACTGATCTACCGCCGGAAAGAAGACTCTGAGCACGGGGACTATCGACAATACTCGGTATTCATGACGAATACCAGCAGTGCCTTTCTCACCGAGTATGGGTATCGCTGGGAGATTGAGAGCGGCTATAGGTCGATCAAGCGGTTCATGGCTGCCACCACGTCAAAAGATTTCGGGCTTAGATTCTTTTATTTCGCGTTTGCGTGCCTGCTGTACTCGATTTGGCGAGCAGTGGATCTGCTCGTGCAGGTCGAGTTGACTGGTGAGTACGAACACTCGCCAATTGTGACAGCCGACAACACGCTGACGTTGCTGAAGAAGGAGACAGGAATCGGGTAGCAGGGTGCTTGATTCGGGTTAGCGCGGTGTTTGAGTGGCTACACTGCTGGAAGTCTCGAAAATTTGCCCATTTGATTGGCAATGTACCAAGAATAGCCATCTGAAGAGTAATTTGAGGCAGTTCCCGATCACTGAAACAGTCGAAACCACGCATTACAGTCCCGCTAAACCCCCTGTAGTCTCAACTACCCCTTAAGATAGATTGATATAGCTATATAGACTTTATCAGGCACAGAAAGCCCGAATATTCACGCATAGAGTGACTGAAACGCCGATATTCTGGTTTTGTAGATAGGTTTGTATTAGTGTAGTAAGCACCACCAGTTTTAGGCGGGCCGCCGCTGTACGGGAAGCATGGATCGGCTTCCGCCTGCATACGACGCTACTCCCGGGGATGATGCCCTCGAAGCAGCCATCGAGAAACGACTGGTCGATATCGACTCCGGGCGCTACCGAACAAACGTCGCCAGCGTGCTACGGAAGTTCGCAGCTTGGTCCCGGGACCAGCACAATATCTCCAGTCCCGAGGACATCGACGACGACCTCTGTCGGCAATACGCTCGTGACCTTGCTCGAGCTGATGACCGAGACGATATTTCACCGGAGACTGCTCGTCGGTACTTCGCGTATGTCCGCTCGTTTCTCACGTGGGGTGTCTATGAGGGCTTGATCCCGACGAACCCGGCCAAGACCAACCACGCCGAAGGTCCGCTCCCGACCGATGAGACCGAAACAGACCAGCAGTACTGGACCGCCCGGGACCGCGACGCTATCTGCGCTACCGCGACGGCTCGCGTCGACAAGGCCGGCGAGAGCGACGATATCGACCGCACGGCGGCCTACCGCGACCAAGCACTCGTCTTCTTGCTCGCGTACTCAGGAGCCCGCAGCGCGGAACTGGTTGCTGTCTCTGATGATGAAGAACGGAATGGTCTGCGGTGGCGACACGTCAACCTCGAAGCCGGTACAATGCAGGTGTTCGGCAAGAACCGAACCCGAGAGTCCGCGCCGATCCTCGACGATGCGCTTCGCCCGCTCCGGCGCTGGAAGCAACTTCGAGAGCCCGACGAGAATGAAGCTGTGTTCCCCAGACTCGACAACGCGGCAAAGGCATTGGATCCGACACCGTCGATCACCACACAGTCGGCTCGAAATATCCTCGCCGATCTCTGTGAGTGGGCCGACTATGAGTTCGAGGAACCACTAAAGCCACACGGCGCCCGTCGTGGCCTCGGGCGAGAAATCTATCGCGAGAACCCACAGCTGGCACAGGACGTACTCCGGCACAAATCCATCGAGACAACCCACGAAGGCTACGCACAGGAGGCCGCGAAGCGGACACGCGACGAAGCGAACGATATCATCTCCGGTGAGTAAGTTGCCAGTACCTCTTCACATGGAAGCGACAGACGACCCCCAATTGAGCCGGTCAGCGAGGTGAGAACGTGTCGTGTGTCTTGGACTCGCTTCTACAACCGACGGTAAATGATGATCCCACCGAGAACAGCGACGATCATGCTCCCGCCGATAAGCAGATTCGTGGGTGAGCCGCCAGACGGCTCGACAGTGTCTGTGGTCCCGGTCTGAGACGGGGTGATTGCTGGCCCACCACTGCTGGTCTGGGTTGAGGTTGATTGCTTGGTGTCTGTCTCGGTCGAGTGTTCAGTTTCCGTGGCCGTTGTTGTTGGGGTGTCACTGGGCGTCGGTTCCGTTACTGTCGGTGTGGCCGTCGCTGTTGCTGTGTCACCAGAGTCACTGCCGCTGGAGTCGCTACCATCATCGTCATCTCCGCCATCATTATCACCGTCATCATTACTACCGCCGGAACTCGACGAGTCTTCCTCGGTAGGAGTTTCTGTTGCAGTCGGAGTCGGTGTTGGCGTCTCCGTTGCGTTTTCTCCGGACTCGACTGTCAGTGTTCCATCGCGGACGCTGGTGACATTGTATGCGGTCCCGGATTCGTCACCGACGGCTGCAACGGTCAGATCCACATCGCTCGTCCCGGCAGCCTCGCCGGTGAGCGTGACAGAGGCAACAGATATCGAGCCACTGTCGGCGGTATCCATTCCAGTCGCCGCGATACGGACGCCGTTTGCCTCCTCGGCAGACTGGACTGTTTCTGGATTTCCAGCAACAGACGTGTTCGAGACTGTTGCAACCGAATCGTTGGTGCTTGCAATATCGAGATCCAGTGAACCAACCCCGTCTGTGGTCGACGTGACTACGATATCAACAGTGGTTGTGTTTCCAACCGTAACAGTGTCAGTCGAAGGCTGGACCACGACACTGGTCGTTCCCGCCCCCATCGCGATCCCCGCCCAGAGGGATACTGCTATACAAAGGCCGAATACTGTCGCAAGCTTCCTCATTAAATATACTGTCTCAATAAGTAGGATTAAGTATTCTGGTTACTGATTCAAAATCACAATACTACCTCTGGTGGGGGTTTATATGGCAAGTTCAACGACAAAATTACAAGCGTTATTTGGAGTATTACTATTAGTGACTGTCGGTCCGGTCTCGGGAATGATGACCGGTACCGGGGCCGGCCCGCTGCAGACGGCTGGCAATGACATCCCTGGTACAAGTGCCGGAAACCAGGCCGTCACCACGGCTGGAAATGAGCCGACACGGACACAATCGACACAAACACCCACCTCTACGGCCGGGAACCAGGCGACCGGACCACTTTCGACCAGCTGGAATGGCTCAACCGAGCCGAATGCGAGTGCTATTGAGCAGTTAGCGCCCCGGGAAAACGACTCTCACCCGTACCCGCTCGTTGGCGATAACCAGCCCACTGATCCAGATGGCGACGGACTCTACGAAGACGTCAACGGCGATGGCGCTGTCAACATTGTCGACGTTGACGCCCTGTCTCGTCACTTGGGATCCACAGCAGCCGGTGCCAACTGGAGCGCGTATGATTACACGGGAGACAACCGAACCGACGTCGGGGACATCCAGTGGCTCTTCGTCGCCACGCGCTCGACGCCCTCCAATGACACTGATGGCGATGGACTTCCGGATGCCTACGAGCGAAACGTTACGAAGACCGACCCCAGGGTAGCAGACTCTGACGGGGATGCTGTGATTGACGGCGCAGAAGACTGGGACAATGATACGCTGCCAGCGTATCGCGAATACCGACTCGGTACTGACCCCCGAAGCAACGATACAGACGGTGACAGGCTCCCTGACGGAGTCGAATCACGGCTCCAGAGCGTTGATCCGACCGACCCCGATACGGATGACGACGGCGTGCAGGACAGCGCTGCCGATCCAGATAACGACTCACTGAGCATCTACAACGAGACCGTCGCAGGTACTCTCAGCAACGATCCAGATACGGACGGTGATGGCCTGCTGGACGGGACAGAGGTCCACCAGCTTGGAACCGACCCGCTCAAAGCGGATACAGATAGTGACGGCCTTCCAGACGGCGCGGAAGTTCGCCTCGGAACAGACCCACTCGTCGCCGATAGCAACGACAACGGCGTCAGTGATGGTGAAGAGAGCTATACCACGACGGCGGCCAACGAGACGCTCGGAGTTACACTGAGCCTGACTGGCAACGGTGATATCGGCAATGGGACGACCATCGCCCCGCAAGATGACCCACGGTTCAACACGTCCCGCGTAGGGAATATGAGTGCCTCGCCAGTTGTTAAACTCAACTCCGAGCAAGAATTCTCCTCGGCTAACGTTACCCTGGCGTACAACGAGACTGGGGTGGAAAATGAGAGTCAGGACCTCGCCGTGTTCACATACGATCCCGAGGCGGGGATTTTCGTGCCGTTGAACTCCACTGTTGACGCCACTAACAACACGGCCACTGCGGAAACGACTCACTTCTCCACGTTTGCGGTCTTTGACATCTCCAACTGGGCGACGACGTACAACGCAACTGAGCCAGTGCGACAGACCGACGACGATGGTGTCAAGCCCGTCGATGTCGTCATGCTGCTGGACGCCTCGGGGTCGATGAAAGGCGAAGACCCTGACCGACTAGCGAAGGATGCTGCACAGCGATTCACGGGCAGTCTACTGGAGACCGACCGTGCGGCGGTCATTGAATTTGATAACTTTGGGCGTGTCAAACAGCCGCTGACGAGCAACCACACAGCGGTCAACCGCTCGATACGGGATGTGGAATACGAGGGTGGCAACGGCGGGACGGACTTCGCATCGATTAGCGCAGCAAACGACCACTTCGCCGAACAGAGTAGTCCGAACCGCACCAAGATTATAATCTTCCTGACGGACGGGAAATCGAAATATTCCGATGGGGTGGCCGAAGCCGAGCAAGCGGCCGAACAGAATATTACCATCTATCCGATCGGATTCGGTGGGGCGACGCGCGACCAACTCTCAGCCATCGCCACCGCAACCGGCGGGGAGGTCAACTTCGTCGATGACGCAGCGGGACTGCCGACAGTGTTCTCGCGTGTCGCAAATACCACGACCGAGATCAACGATACCGACGGTGACGGCCTGAGTGACGAGATGGAACGCGAAGGGGTCATACTGGGTGGACCCAATGGGGATCGCGTCACGACAGATCCGAAGAGCGCTGACACCGACGGTGACGGCCTCTCCGACAGCAGAGAAATCGGCCAGTACACGGAAGTCAGTTATCGTGGCAGGACCGCCTCCTATTACAACCATCTCGCCAATCCAAGGCAGGTCGACACTGACGGCGACAACCTGACCGACGCGGAGGAAGTCGCAGGCTGGGAAGTTCAGCGGACACAGAGTGCAAACGCCTCAAAGGGATATTTGAACGTTTCTCGTCCCGATCCCTCGAAACGATTGCTGAGGTCATATCTCCGTTCGTTGTACCGCGGCGAGACTGAATCGTATCAACCTCAAATTAGTCGTGGTCCAGATAGTAGTTCTTCAAAAGCACTCGCAATAACAATTGCAGAACAAACAGATATCGACGTTTCAACGCTCAATGAAACTGGTCATGGCCCCTCACCGAATGGGTCGTATCTCACGAACATAACGGCTACATCCGACCCGTTACAGCCTGACACCGATCATGATGGACTTGCGGACAACGTTGAGCACCTCCGGGGGACAGACCCCAGTCGTGCTGATACTGATGGCGACGGCATCTCTGACCAGACGGAGTTCACAAGTGGAACGGCTCCAGTCCTGTTCGACCACCGCGCTCCAACGGTAACCATCGAAAGCATTCGAACAAAGCGTATAAAAAATACAACAAAAGTGATTGTGAGGCAACAGGGCACTACAAAAACGGTACGCCCTGAAAACATCAAGACTACTGATTCGACTTCTTCTGGGGCTATTCTGGTTGCAAAATACCGGTATACCGTCCGTTTACGTGCGCATGATCCGAGCGGTGTCTCCAAATTGGTAGTGAAGCCAGATTGTCAGTATCTTGCTCGTCGAGCAGGCTCGAACTTGGGCTCTCTCATGGAGTCAGCGTGTCAGGGTGATGGGGAGACAATCCGATTCGACAACGAGACAACAACATCGTACAGGCGAGTCGAATTCACCGTCCGAACACCTATCGACAAAGCTGGAGTGTTTGCCTTTCAAGAGTTTAGTCAGTTCTTTGAATCCTTTCCAGTAGCTGTTACAGCAGTTGATAGCAACAGGAACAGTCGATCCAGTGACTACACTTCTCCCGGAGCAATTCCCGAGTTAGCCAAGACTGCTGCTGACCATCCGGCTACTGGCGAGCGGACGGAAGACCGCGTGATCGAAGAGATCGCATACCGTAGCGGGGGAGTATGGGGTGTTCGACAATCAGCGCTTGATCTGTCATACTTCCTCTCACATCCGTGGACGGCTGTTACCTGGCTCGGAAATATCGATCGACTCCCTGATGCGGCTTTGAGAGCGCCCGAAACCCTCCCCTCTGCAGCCAGAAATCTTCAAGACCGGCAGAACCCCTTCGACCGGAGGACTGAGACAGAGAATTACAAGCTCTATGGTCAGAACTGGTTAGTGGGATACGGCAGTGGCGTCGCTGGCTCTGAGCTCAGTATCGGCCTTGCAACCGGTGGTGGCTCAACGGTCTCGAAAGCCGCAAAATTGCGGAAGGTAACTGACACAGTTGGTGATGCTGGAACGGCAGCGAGAGGCTGGACCTTCCATCGGTCGGTCAGGATGGCCTCAACCATTTCGAAAGGCACTGATATCAAGCCAGCAGGAACCCGGCGCGCACTCGGGCGGGTGACGATACCCGAGCGTGTGCGCCACGCACAGCGGCTGAACTCACCACGGTGGACACGACTCATCGAATCGCTCCCAGAGCGTGCTACAGGCCCATCCCGAACCGAACGAGTCAGCCGCACTATGCGCCGGACTGGCGATGATGGTCGTCAACTGATGCTCCAACTGCACAACTCGGGTGACCAGCGCGCTCTAGAAACGTTCATCGCAATGGACGAAACGCCAGGGACACAGCGGGCACTGGTTCGAGCGTCTCGCGAAGATCCCGACGTTTCGAAACAGGACCTCAGCGAGGCGCTGCGGAGGTACGACGAACTGGATGCAAACGAGAGAAGCGAATTCGACCGGTTCGTCGAGGCGTCCGGCGATAACGGTATCAAGTTCGCTTCGGATCTCGATACCGACCAGGCAAGAGAGTTCTTCAGCTCAGCCTGCCGTCGGTCACCGTCCATCGGCGCTGCGCCGCGACCGCGCAGCGACCGCTTCTACTCTATCAAGACAATTGGCGGTTCGAGCCTAGCCGGCTGTGGTGACGACCTCACTGACGCCGAAGAGACGAGATACTACAGTCGCATCGCCGATGTAGCGGCCGAAAACGAAGATATCAGTGCGGGTGAAATATTTGAACAGGTATCCGATGTCGACGATGCAACCCGGAGAGAGGCAGTCAAACGGCTGTTAGCTGACTCCGGCGAAGATGGAGTTCGACTCACCCGCAATATCGATTCCGACGCACAGGAAATCTTCTTCGACCTCGGCCGAAACGATCGTATCGATGGGTTCGACGATTTCGATGAGTGGCGTTCGGCAATTGCGAACGCGGAGGATGTCGATGCGGCAGAAGCAGGCCGGTACGCCGAGCGTGTCGACAGCGCTGCCACCCGGGATAACATAGATGACGTGCATGAAATACTTGATGAGACTACCCCGCGTACCGATGCAGTGGCAGGAGAAAGCGGTGAAGCCGCGAGCGCGATTCGGTACGCGGACGACGGTGCCGAAGTTGAGATGGAGCCAGGACAGACCGATGCCTACGATATGTCCGTTGAAGAAGGGGGAACGACCGAATACGTCGAAGTGAAAACGCGAGCCGATAACGA
The DNA here is from genome assembly GCF_000223905.1 of Haloarcula hispanica ATCC 33960. Lineage (NCBI taxonomy): Archaea > Methanobacteriati > Methanobacteriota > Halobacteria > Halobacteriales > Haloarculaceae > Haloarcula > Haloarcula hispanica. Next base: position 245,344 of record NC_015943.1, on the reverse strand, counting down.
CGTCGATTACAACTATATCAATACACAAATATCTGAAATGAACAAGAAACACAACAATGCGCTTGATGATCCAGAGTTAGATGTCTCCGAGAACGCACAAGTGCTAGAGATCCGGACGAGAGCACCGTCTGATGAGTTGTCATCGGCACAGACAGCCGCGGAGAATGTTCTCGACGACCGGGTAGATGCGCAGGTAGATGAGATCCGTTTGGTCGCTGAAAACGGTGATACCGTCACTGTAGAACCATGACACAGATCAATCGGCCCGAAGTTCGAGTGTCGATAGCAGCAGGTTTAACATGGGAATTTCTCGTCCCGTCGTCGGCAGCGACATGTGCCGAACAGGCCGAAGAGATGTGCGAGTTTTGCGACCGGTTGTACAGTGCGTTTGGCGAGTTTCTTGTCCCCATTGAGATCAGTTATGTCATCACCAAATTCGACCAAGACAGAGAGCTCAGACCGGACACCGATACTGGTGAGCAGGTGAGACGCGAACTGCGAAACGACGCTGGGATCGGTGTCTCGGAGTTCGTCGAATCCACTGCAATTGACCAACACGGGGTTCGCTGGATTCCGCAAGTCCCGTTCGATAAGAACCGCTACAAGGTCCATTTCGACGGCACTGACTATGCCGTCAAGCGGAGTGATTGCACACCGTATCAAAATGGTGAATGCCGCCAAGGAATGGCTATCCCAGACCCGCTGGAGCTGACTGTTACCCATCGACCAGCGAGGGACCTCCTATCAGCCACCGCAGATCACGTACTGACCGTCTCAGTTGCGATGCATAGTGATCTCTGGCTGCGTACATCGACTGACGGGGAAAGAAATAGAGAGTATCTCGGGAGCTTTCTGTCGGATATAGCTGGTGCTGTTTCAGCCGAATCAGTAAAACGGGACAAGTACAAAACCAGCGACTTCTGGAACGATCTATCCGTCTACAGCGGTGACGACGCCTATATCAATCTAGAGCCGGAGGAGATATACTAACAGCTACCGGCGGCCAGTATCGGTACTTCCCAACCAGCGTAATCAGCTGAATTGAATCGCCGGATTAACCACACGAAAGTGTCTGGATCTGGATGTGTTCAAGATCCCCGATCCAGACGGGTTCCTTTCGGCGGCGGATGTAAAAGACGTAGCGGAAGAGGTCATTACGGCCCTTCCCTTGCCGGGTGTCGAGGGGAGCCCCCTTGACCCCGGCGACATCTGGCTCGTCGTCATTATGGCCTGTGTCAACCAGAACTCGATTTGGGATACCTGCAACGACACCAACGGGACACCGTGTGACGACACTGTTCTGACGTGGCTGCATACGCTCGACCGAGACTGGCTTGAGTTCGTCGCTAACCTTCTGCTTGGACGCCTTGCCATGACGATTCTCGACCCTGGCCGGTCGAGAATCGTCTCCATCGACTTCATCGACAACCCCTATCACGGCGAGCATCATGCCAACGAAGGCGAACTCTGTTCGATGGCTCCTAAAGACGGCACAACGACCTGCCACCGATATTGTACGGCGTACGTCGTCTCCAACGGAAAGCCGGTGACACTGGCGATGACCTATGTTCGCAACGATGAAGACGAGGCCGACGCGGTCGAGCGCGTGTTCGCCCGCGTCGAGAACTATCCCTTCGATATCGACCTCCTGCTTGCCGATAGCAGCTTTTATAACGAGCGCGTCATCCGCCGCGCTCATGATATCGCCGCAACGGTGGTTCACGTGCCCAAAAAGGGTGAACGCATGAAAGATAAACTCGACACCCACAAGTCGTACATGACGACGTATCGGATGTACAAAGACAGCGAGCGGGAACTGCGCTTCCCGCTCGCGGTCGCTGTCTCCTATCAGAACGGTGATCGGGGTAAGCACGGAGAAGTTGTTCGTGGCTACGTGGCTTGTGGCGTTACGGAGAAGTCACCGAAGCAAGTTGAACACCTCTACAGGAAGCGTTCAGGTATTGAAACGACCTATCGGTTGCTGCGGCAAGCACGCGGGATCACGACGACACGTGATCCCGTCGTGCGATTTGCCATCATGCTAGTCGCAGCACTGCTGGAGAACCTGTGGCTTGTTCTCAGGTGGGCGGTCGTCGCCCGCCCTCGGCGAGGCGGGCGCGACCCTCCCGAGGAATTCACGCTCAAGACTTTCCGTGACTGAATACGTCACGAGTTGGAAGAGGAGTTGCGTCGGCAGTGGAAGATCAAAGCGAACGGGGTTGGTGTGCCGGCTTCACAGATAACGGCCGCGGGCTGACCACGGTCAGCCCACGGCCAGCCCGATAGACGGTGAGCGACAGCTGTCGGCAGAGACCGTCGCAATCCGGTTGATATCGTCTGTCCATAGCAGTGAATCGGAACAGCCTCGGTCTACTCTGCGGTAGCAGCTGAAACAGACCGTCAAATCATACGGAAAGTGATTGTTTTGCGGCGTTCAGGCAGCACTCTCTCGACTCATTTGGGAAGTAACGATACTATTTGGCTGGAAGAGGGTGATAGCGCAAGTAGCTTCGAGCACATCTTGGACCGTCACGCAAATTCAGATGAGTCCACGCGTGGGCGTGGTTCGTATAATGGAGACAAGCCACCCGTGTTCATCATCGCCGACCACGGCACCGGACAGCGGTACGTGATCCCGGCGAAAGCCGCAGACGAATCGACGATTCGACTCCTGCTGGCGGTCGGCCAGCAGGAGTCGCTCACTGTCTATACCGACAGCTTTCGAGCGTACGAACCGCTCGAAGACGACGACGCATTCGACCGCGAATACGCCGACGACGAGGTGCACGTCAACGCCTGCGAGAGCCACGCGTCGCGGGTGCGACGGTGGCTCTCGCCCTACCGAGGTATCTCCAAAGACAAGCTAACACAGTATCTCAGAGCGTTTCAACTACGCCGAGAGCTGTTTCGGAAACCCGACCGAGACGCTCTCAAACACGCTGTTCGAGCGACGCTGTGAAATCAACAATGTGCTACGGATGAGCGGGTTATTGATACTGTCGGCTGAAAATTCTTTAGGCTAGAGTGTGACTGTCGAGTATGGCCGCGCTTGACGACGCCACTCTCGACGACCTCCGCGAGGCTCTCGCGGAGGTCGAGGACAAGAAGCCGACACAGCGGCTAATGGCGGTGATTAACTACCTCGAAGAAGACAGCGCAACGATGGCAGAAGTAGCTGAGCGGTACGGATACACCGGTCCATGGCTGTCTCGATGGGTTGGGCGGCTCGACCGGCTCGCTGATGAGCCGGTCGAGCAAGTCGTCTATGACGATCCACGTGAAGGCAGAACAGCAGAACTCTCTGGTGAACAATACGACCAGTTCGTTGAGGCTCTCCACGAATCACCCGAAGAAGTTGGACTAGACGCGCCCGCGTGGTCTGTTCCACTAGCCCGTCACTATCTAGCCGAAGAATTCGACGTTGAGTATTGTGAACGCCACGTCCGTCGATTGATGTCTGAGGCCGGGCTGTCCTGGAAGACAGCCCGGCCGGAGTACTACAAATCCGACGAGAGAGCTCAAGAAGCCTGGCAAGAAGGCTTCAAAAAAAGCGCGACAACCTGGACGACGAATACACGGTCCTGACCATCGATCAGACGCGTCAAGTGCTCTCGACGCTGATCTATGCGTGGTTTCCCGAAGGAGAGCGCCCGTCACTCCCGGTGACGGGCGCGTGGGACAGCATCAAACTACTCGGTGCAATCAGCGATTCCGGCGAGACGTTCTTTCTACCCTGTGAGGAGAACTTCAACAGCGACACGACGAATCGCTTGCTAGACGCTCTCCAAACCGAATTCGGCGAGAAAATCTGCGTCATCTTGGACAACGCCTCGTATTTCACGGCCAACGCAGTACAGGAATTCGTCGAAGACACGCCGATCGAACTGTGTTATCTTCCGCGGGGTTCACCAGAGCTGAACCCCGCGGAAGAGTGCTGGCGACAACTCGATCAAGAGCTTGGCAACCGTCTGTTCGACACACTTGACGATCTGCGTGATGCTGCGCTCACTGCACTCGATCGAATTGAAGTTCCAGATGTCTTCACGTATTTATGTCCGTGAGTATCATCGAATATCGGACCGGATACGTCCAGTCCCTTGAGGATGATCTCTCAGCAGCAACAACAAAAATCAGAGTTACAGATACGCATGGGAATGCACGCTCGTCCCCTGCATTCACTCGAAGCACGATCTTTGTTGAGGGAGCACAGCATTCTGAGGCGGTAGATACCAATTCCAGAGTAGCTGCACAGGGACTGGGGTTCTCTTCGGGACTAGCAACAACGTTTGGCAGTAGCATTGAGTCACTCCAGTCCTTCGCTAAAGACCCACTGGGGGCCATCGAGGCGATCAGTACCCTTCTGGACTCGATTCCTGGTCTGGACTCACTGAGCAACCTCCTCTCGCAAGCGCCGGCAGTGTTTGACGCGATGGTACAGAGCTATGAGGATCGTCAAGACAGGGCGAATCCCTACGATCAAGACGCAAAGCCGGAGCTGCACAAAGACTTCCGGGCTAACTACTTCGCCGGGATGCTCTGGGGCGAGGTTGCCCGGTCCGTCACCGGCAGCCAAGCAGCCAGCGCGGCCAAGCGAACCCAGACGGCGAACACTGTAGCTGACCGGTTAGGCGGGACTCGCGTAATGCGGGCGGCCCGGACGTACAGTCGGGCACAGGACCGAACTGGGGAGTGGCGCGCCCGGCAACAGATGCGAGCGATATCACAACTATCGAAGGCAACGACGGTCCCACGGAGCGGCGCTCGGCGTGTCCTCAAACCCGCCAGAACAGCAACTGATACAGTCCGCATCCGGCACACGATCCGTCGGACAGACGTCGACATGGCGGAGCTGGACCCAGCCCAACAGCGACGCCTCGGCACACTGCTTGCAGAAAACGATCCAGCCGTTGCCCGTGCCGTCCGGCAAATGGACCAAGACGAAATTGATGCCCTGACCCGGGTCGAGATGGATGCCCGTACCCGGAGCGATTTCGCCCGCGCATACGAGAGTGGCGAGGTCGACAGCGATGAACTCACGACGGCACTCACCCGCTACGACAGTTTAGATGCGGATGGAAAGGCGGAGTTCGACGACCTACTGGCGCGCAACGGTGACGACGCGGTCGACTTCGCCGGGCGCACGGACTCGGACACGTTCGATTCGACGTTTAGATGTGACATCAGTAGTGCACCGTCGCTCGGTGCTGCGGGCTCATTGCGGTCCGGCAGGTATCACTCAGTCACGGCACCGTCGTCGCCGTCCCTCCAGAGCGGCGGTGACTGTCTCCCCGACAAACTGGGGCTTTCGGCCAGTGAGAAAAGCAAATATCTCTCTGCGTTGAATGCGGGATCGGACGTTGATAGCGGGCCGATCACTACCGCCGACGAACTGGAAGGCCTGTTGGACGACCTGCAAGGCCGAGACGGCTTCGACGACATCGGCAAGATTGCAGGGGATATCCAGGGCAATAAGAAGGGGTTCAAAGGTCTTGCCGGTGAAGGACACGTCGGACGTGCACTCGATGACCGGTCTAATATCGATGCCGGCGATGGCGATATCGAACTCGAAAAAGACCTCTCTTCGGATGATATCGCGGATGAGTACAGTCAGGACATTGCCGACGGTGTCGAGAACAGTGATGCGTTCAAGAACGTCAACAGTGAGAGAGGTGGCTCTAGTAGCGACATCGATGCGAAAGCGAACACTGAGGTAGAAATCAACGGACGGACGCTCAAGGACCCAGCAATCGAATCTAAAAACCTCGATCCGGACAGCGCTGAATTCTTCCGAAGAGACAACTGGAACGGGTTAAAAGAGAAGCTACGGACGCACGCAGTAGCAGGAGAAGATGAAATCGTGGTGGCCATGGATCAAGACTATATCGACGTGGAGGCTAATCGCCTTGGCGGGAGCAGTAGTTCGTCGTCCCGAGAGGTCCTGAGCAACAGACTAGAAAATGACATCGAAACAACCCTGGCAGATGAGTTCGGGATATCCAAAGACGTAACCGTTGAAGTGACTAGCTATAGTGACCTATAATAATGTCACCACGCCATCTCACGGTCCACGTTCCCGAATTTACGGATGACATCGTTTCGACCGGTTTCGACGCGGCTGAAGAGGTTGGATTCGATATAGACAGAGATCAGGAATCGGACGATGGCGAGTGGCCGTACTATAACGGTAATTACAACAAAACGACCGTTTCGTTCATGTTCCACATCTCTTCGGATAGAGAGATGTATGAACGGGTTCTATCTGTGGGACTTTCGGACATCCTCATCCCGTCGAATTGGTCAGACGAGCAGAACTACGCCGAATTCGTGACTGCTGTCGTCAACCTTGCTTGTGAGCTAGCCGTTGCGTATGACGCGGAATACGTCCCGCTGTTCCAAACCACTAACCATAACACAATCGCGCCGACGGGTATGCCCTTCGCTGAGCACATCGATCAGGTCCCACAACTGGCCGTCTACTCCGAGACACTGTTCGAGGAGTTGGGCGGTTTCGACGCGCTGTACGGCGGGACTCCGTGGCGGTACGCAGAACTCGATAGCGGACACGTTTTCGCCATGACTTCCGACGGCCCCTGGGAGAACTCCGAGTTCACCAACTCGAAGCGGCGGGACCTGCAGCGTGGGGAAACCGTGACTGACCTCGATCTTTCGGACCCGTTCATGACACTCGATCCGGGTGAGTACGGGACGGACGCCGTCATTACGAAAGACGATATCGCTCCCGAGTTCACCAACGAAGCACTGACACTGGAGCGGGTGTACCGGGACGAGTCAGACACCCTCCGCCGTGTCGAGGACGATTCGTTCGTCCGGCGGCTCATCGATGATGGAAACGTGTTAGGCGAGCTCCCCGACGGTGTGGACACGGACGACGAGCGACTCTCAGCGCTCATCGAGGGGTCGATTCCGCCAGCGTTCGTCCGGCTCAACGCTCCCAACGACGAATCGATCGTCTCGAAGACGCTGGCGCTCGACATCGAGACTAGCAAGTTTGAACTGTTGGTGAATCTGGCACAGACTGCGCGTTCTGCGGATGTCTCTGACGATGTAATGGCGACTATCGAGGGGGTACTGGACCAGCTGAGTGAGATGGACGATCAAGACGGTATCGACCAGTACATCGAACAGAAGCTTCTGTGACTGCGGTAGCTTTTCACATAGCTTGAACACGCACTGAGTAGCCGGCACGGTCGCGCCTGTGACGGCCTTGGGCGGCGGAAGCGTCCTCCAGAAAGGACTGAGTAGCTCATCAAAGCTCAGACGGCTGGTCGACGCCGCCGACTCGGCGGTGCCCTCTCGGGTGCCAAACGGCGTCAAGCCGACGGCACTACGGCGGGCTGGGAAAGTCGACGACTCGGTCCCCGACGCGGACGTGCCGACCGGGCGCATGAGCGCGAAGCTCAACGACATGCCCGGGCCGAAGCGCCAACGGACCACCGAGCAGTTCGACCAACTCGACACTGACGGGAGCGATTACCTGGGCAACACCGACATCAACGACCCGACGCTGAAGGCCACCGACCTCTTCGAGAACACCGGGCCCAGTGGGCGTCGCGCACTCAACGATCTGGCGGAAAGCGATCAGGACGCCGCCGACGCGCTCCTACAGATGGACGACGCTGCGACCCAACGCCGGTTCGTTCGAGCTTACGAGAGCGGCGAGGTCGACAGCGATGAACTCACGACGGCGCTGCGAAGGTACGACGAGTTGGACGCGAACGAAAAACGAACGGCCGATGCGATGGTGATGCGTGGCGGTGACGATGGCGTCTCACTCCTCGATGAGCAGGTCTGTAACAGTCCCTGTGATAGTTTCACTGAGGCCTGACATGGACTCAAACAAACTGATTCAGTCAGTTCCAATGACGCCACCACCTTCCGAAACAATCTACTGGGAGGCGTCCAACGAGGCGAAATAAGCGATGACCGGGCAGCCGACCTCCTCGGAGACACGAAACAGCTCGCCACCGACGAGGGTCGTGATGTCACTGATGTCATCAACAGAGACGATCGCTTCTCACGAGCGCTCATCAGACAATACGAGGAGTCAGATTCTGTCGGGACGGACACGTTGCGGAGGATGGATCAAGTCGGGGAGATAGACCTCCCAGACGGCCAAATTGAGCGCAAATACAAACATGCTGATGACTTCGGCGTGACCGGTAACAACAACCCAGAAAATCAGGAAGCGTTCAGAGAGGCAATCGCTGAGCATACGGTTAATCCAAATACGGAACGAATCGAAGGTCGATACACTCGATTAGAAGGCGACCAAAGCGTCACGCACCTCTACAATCCAAACACTGGAAATAATATCATCATTGACGACGGAGAGTTCCTCACTGGATTCAAATTGACTCAGGGACAAAGGACGAATATGCGAAACACGGGAGTCATTGGAGGGGGATGACTATGAAAGCTGTTCAGAGAGCCAACAAGTATTTAGATCTTATACGCTCCTACACAGATGGAGAAATAGAAGAATCAGAATTCATGCATACGTATCTGACTGAGTTCAAGGAGGATTACCAAGATGTTGCTCCAGACGAGCCATACGAAGTACTCGAACAGTTATTCTTTGCATGTGATGTTTACTGCGATGACCCAGAGCTACGAGGGAAACATGATATTGGGGAGCGCCAATTTTTCAAAGAAGCAGCCTATGCCCGAAGGAGACTGGAGGAGATGCTGAACGAAATGGAAGAAAGTGGCTCCAACGAATAATTGGCGGAACGAATAACGACCAGTTCGATTGGTCAATGAAGAACTACTTCGACGGTAACGATACTCACATGAGGCCACCGACTGACAGAGATACATATGGACGAAACGAGCGATGACAACTCGATTACCCTCGAACTGACTCGGAACGAAGCGATGGTTATGCTGGAGTGGTTAGAGCGAATGGATAAACCAGAAGATAGGGAGAATCTGGAACCGTTCGAAGCGGCTGTGTTGAGTGTGCGCGCTGATGTCGAGTGTATACTAGAAGCATCCCACCCCGATATATTTGCACCGGGTTATGAAGACAAACTCGAGAACGCTATTGACGACGTGCGGTACAATCGGTCCGGCGACGCGTGATCGACGAAGGACGGGTGGAGCAGCACTCGCCAATGTGCAGTCTTAATTCTGTCAAACCACTTGAGTAGCGTAGATAGTCGGAAAGTCTGTATTTCGTGTGCCCGCTGAAGGGGTGGCGATGGCGCCGTCGGTCCTGGACTCACTATCATAACCACGACCGGGGAGGCACGCGAGCGGGGTCACTGATCTCTTCGAGCACACCGGGCCCAGTGGGCGTCGCGCACTCAACGATCTGGCGGAAAGCGATCAGGACGCCGCCGACGCGCTCCTCCAGATGGACGACGCCGCTACCCAGCGGCGCTTTACTGAGGCCTACGAGAGCGGCGAGGTCGACAGCGATGAACTCACGACGGCACTCACCCGCTACGACAGTTTAGATGCGGATGGAAAGGCTGAGTTCGACGACCTACTGGCGCGCAACGGCGACGACGCGGCCGACTTCGCCGGGCGCACGGACTCGGATACGTTCGACGCTGTGGTCTCACCTTGTGGGGCCAGAAGTGCGCCGTCGCTCGGTCGTGCGGGGTCGCTTCGCACTGACCGGTATCACTCGGTCGCAACGCCGCCGTCGACCCTCGCACAGAGCGGTGGAAGCTGTCCCGATCTTCCGGATGACGTAGAGGATGACCTGCAGAATGCCCTTGTAAATGTCGACGGAGACCTCGATGCCGACAGCGTCGACGATGTCCGCCGATCTATCAACGAGCTAGACAGGGACGCACAGGACTCCGCTACCAATCTCATCGAGAGCGAGGGCACTGACGGTGTCTCGGTCACCAACGACGCAACTGATCTCAGTGACGGCAGCGATAGTGTTCTGACTGACGAGGACGTAAACAGTCTTATCGAATCTTACGAACTCTACAGTCGCAACAACGACGCGCCTAACTCTCGGAGCGCCAGAGATATCCAGAACGACATCAACCAGCTTGATGCACAAAATGTCGAAGGCCTACAGAGCGCGGTACGAGGTGGGTTCGGCACTCGGACGAATATGAAAGGCCTTGACGGCGAGGTCGACATAGCGACGGATCTGATGGACAACAACGATGCTGTCACGGTCAGGGAACTGTCCGTTGATGGCGATGACATGACCGCTGATATTCCTGACCAGGGGAGGAGAGAATCGGAAGTCGACATCGAGCTTGAAACTTCCGACGGGAGGACAATCGGTGTCGAATCGAAAAATCGGGATTACAACGATGTCACGTTCGACCAACTAGCAGAGTCCGATATCGACGACCTCACTAACAAATTCAACGTCATCTCCCGAAACCGTGATGAAATGTATGTCGTCAGTCGGACAGACAATCCCCGCGACAACGAGATCATCTCAGCAGCCATTGATAAGGCTAATTTCCCGGATGGCTTTGATCCGCAAAGTGATCTAAAGTTTATCTCTCCGGACGAACTATCTCGTATAGAGTAACATGGACGATCCGTATCACATCGGGTTTGTCGCCAACAAAACACCTGATGCCCGAGAACTGTATAATCGGTGCCAACAGGCCGGGTTGAAAACAACTCACGACGGGGAGGCAGACATCGTCGCAGAATATCGTATCGGTCTCACAGGACACACTGATTCGAGTCTGGAGGACGCATTGAACGCGCTGGAGCAGACGGAAAATGGTTCTATGCGGTTCTGGACAGAGGCAGATATGATGATTCGTGTGGGCATCTCCCACCCTACGACCGAGGACGAGCAAATGATGGGGTGTGTGAATATCGGTTTCCAAACGAGTGAAATCTATGGTGGCGCACATCCAGACTCGACCTACAGAGCACGTATCGACGAATTACTCGATATCGTGGCAGAAATAGTGCCTACCGTTGAACCGAAATATGTCTGGAGCTCAGTATACAAGGGCCACGAAGACTACGAGCGGTTCGTGCCCGATGGTGAACCGATAGCTAATAATATTGAAAACCTATCCTCAGTACCTCACAAAACATCGCCAGTTAACCTGACCTGAGTCACCTGTTCTGTCGAGATGAGTCGTCGATAGTGGTCAAGGGACGCCAATCGAAGGGGAAGCTGCCGCTGTCGGCGGCGATCAGCCGCCGACGCGGCAGCGTTGCCACTCAAAAGGAGGCGTCCTTCCTGATGATTACCGGTGGAACCGGTCGTCCGGTGGCCGGTTCGCGGGGACGGCCCGACGCACTGCGAGGGCCGTCCACGCTGCCCGACACAGCATATTGATGAACTCCTCGAACGACCAGGACCAAAGGCGACGCCCGCCACGGCGGGGCGTCGCCACGTACTCCCAATGGAGATACCGCCAGACATTCTGCAAGAGTAGACTCACCACGACGTACAGCAGCCGTACGACTGGATTCTGCGTTGTGGTTGTCGCAATGCTTTGTTCGGAGAGTCGGTAGCTGGCTTCGATACCGAAGCGTTTCGCGTAGTGGTATCGAGCATCTCGTGGAGTCTCAACGAACGGCGCGTCAGCGGCGTAGCCGTGACGCGCCACTCCGTGTTCGTCGTACCGCCCGTTTTGGTAGGTGCAGTCTATGTAGACGGGAAAATCGACGGTCCAGCTGTGACCGTCGAGTTTTCCCGTCAGATCATGTTGGATGACACGACTCCAGCCTTCCGAGAGTTCCTGCTTGATCGTCTTTCCCCACCGGACAACCGGCATCACGTACGCGTAATTGTGGGCCTGAAGAAGCGTGAGACACTTGCTATCGTAGAATTCCCGATCAAGATAGACGGCCTTGACGCTGAGGTCAAGGCCGTCAAGGAGACCAAGAAACTCAGCGAGGACACTGCTGGCGGTGTCGCCGTCGACGAGACGGCGCACCGCCCGCGTGTACCGTTTATTCTTCACACGCGCGTAGAGTGTCGTATAGGCGTGGAATGCGGTAGTTCCACGCTTTGCTTCTGAGTGATAGAGACCATCCGTCTCGTCTTTGTCACCGTAGTAGGGTCGCAGGTGGAGGTCTGCGCAGACCTCCACCTGCTTGGGTAGGATCTCTAGAACGTCCTTTTGGAGGAGTGAGTTCCCGACTTGTTCAACCGACGCTAGGTCGAACTTCTCACGGAGATGGTACAGAACCGTGTTTTTGTGGGGAGAATTTTCACTGGTCTCGCAGAGTTCAGATATCGAGGTCCCGTCGGCGCATGCGCCGACGAGGACCTCTAAGATGTCCACAGCATCGATTTCAGCATTGTTGCCGAGTCCAAGCACAACTTCCTCGTCAAGCGAGTTGACGAGAAAGTTAAGGAGCTGGTCCTCGTGGATTTCATCGTCTGCTTGCTTCTGGTGTTTGGACACATCCTCAGCAAGCAGACGTCTCAACTAACCAGCTTTGTGAAGTACTGAGACTTTCTGAGCTCATTGCCAAGCAGCCAGAACACTCAAAACACCTGTTACAGTCGCTTGCGTTACAAGTACAGGATACGTCAGGTGAGAACCCTCCAATCCCAACGAAAAGCGTCTATTCGGTGTATGAACGCCTTTGTGAGAGCAATGGAGTCGATCCACTGAAAGTGCGACGTGTTCGGGATCTACTCTCTGAACTTGCGTTTCTCTCGCTCGTTGAGCAGGAGCGCAAAGGGCGGGGAAAGGGCAAGGGTGCACACACAGTAAACCAACTTGTTGACGACCCTGAAGTTGTGATTAAAGCGTGCAAGTCAGCGTAAATCGCCCGAGGCCAAGCTCTATTCGCCTTGACCACGAGTGAAAATCGCGAATGTGACTGAACCAGTAATTGTGATCTGGGGTGACAGGCACGGATCGCACTCCAGAGCCCGAACTACTCAGCACCCTTTGCAATAGCTGTATCTTTCACTGCTTTCCAATGATATCGTTCGCTTCATCGCGTGTCCGCTTTGCGGCCTCCTGAGCGTACCCTTCATGTGTCGTTTCGATTGATTTGTGACGGAGTACATCTTGCGCCAGCTGTGGATTCTCGCGATAGATCTCCCGCCCGAGGCCACGGCGGGCACCGTGTGGCTTCAGTGGCTCCTCGAACTCGTAGTCGGACCATTCGCAGAGTTTGGCAAGGATATCCCGGGCCGACTGCGTGGTGATCGACGGCGTGGGATCAAGCGCTTTCGCAGCGTTGTCGAGTCTGGGGAACACGGCCTCATTCTCGTCAGGTTCTCGAAGCTGCTTCCACCGCCGGAGTGGACGGATAGCATCGTCAAGGATCGGTGCAGACTCGCGGGTGCGGTTCTTTCCGAACACCTGCATTGTGCCGGCTTTGAGGTCGACGTGCCGCCACCGCAGGCCGTTCCGTTCTTCATCATCAGAAACAGCGACGAGTTCTGCACTACGCGCACCGGAGTAGGCGAGGAGGAAGACGAGTGCCTGGTCGCGGTAGGCCGCCGTGCGGTCGACGTCATCGCTTTCGCCGGCCTTGTCGACACGGGCGGTGGCTGTCGCACAGATAGCGTCGCGGTCTCGTGCGGTCCAGTACTGCTGGTCTGTTTCAGTCTCGTCAGTCGGGAGTGGGCCTTCGGCGTGGTTGGTCTTGGCCGGGTTCGTCGGAATTAGGCCCTCGTAGACGGCCCACGTGAGGAACGAGCGGACGTAGGCGAAGTAGCGGCGGGCAGTCTCCGGTGAAATATCGTCTCGGTCGTCAGCTCGAGCGAGATCGCGAGCGTACTGCCGACAAAGGTCGTCGTCGATATCCTCGGGACTGAAGATACCGTGCTGGTCCCGGGACCAAGCTGCGAACTTCCGAAGCACGCTCGCGACGTTCGTTCGGTAGCGCCCGGAGTCGATATCGACCAGTCGTTTCTCGATGGCTGTTTCGAGGGCGTCACCCCCAGGAGTAGCGTCGTATGCAGGCGGAAGCCGATCCATGCTTCCCGTACAGCGGCGGTCCGCCTAAAACTGATGGTGCTTACTACACTAATACAAACCTATCTACAAAACCAGAATATCGGCGTTTCAGTCACTCTATGCGTGAATATTCGGGCTTTCTGTGCCTGATAAAGTCTATATAGCTATATCAATCTATCTTAAGGGGTAGTTGAGACTACAGGGGGTTTAGCGGGACTGTAATGCGTGGTTTCGACTGTTTCAGTGATCGGGAACTGCCTCAAATTACTCTTCAGATGGCTATTCTTGGTACATTGCCAATCAAATGGGCAAATTTTCGAGACTTCCAGCAGTGTAGCCACTCAAACACCGCGCTAACCCGAATCAAGCACCCTGCTACCCGATTCCTGTCTCCTTCTTCAGCAACGTCAGCGTGTTGTCGGCTGTCACAATTGGCGAGTGTTCGTACTCACCAGTCAACTCGACCTGCACGAGCAGATCCACTGCTCGCCAAATCGAGTACAGCAGGCACGCAAACGCGAAATAAAAGAATCTAAGCCCGAAATCTTTTGACGTGGTGGCAGCCATGAACCGCTTGATCGACCTATAGCCGCTCTCAATCTCCCAGCGATACCCATACTCGGTGAGAAAGGCACTGCTGGTATTCGTCATGAATACCGAGTATTGTCGATAGTCCCCGTGCTCAGAGTCTTCTTTCCGGCGGTAGATCAGTGTCGTCTCGTGCCACTCGTTCTTCCCTAGATGGAGTTTCCTATCCGTCTCGTATCGGTCTTGACCCCGCTGGAGCAATCGCTTGGCTTGGGCTCTCTCACTCGTCTGCATCCGTTTCGGGACGACATACGAAAGCCCTCGTTGGCTGAGCATCTCCAGAATGTGCTGGCTGTCGAACTCACGATCCATCAGTACGTTATCGACGTGAACGGCGTCTTGGGCTGAATCCAGCAGATCCTCCACTATCTCTTTCCGTGATTCACCTCTTCGTACAGGACGGGCATCGAGGACAATCGGAACCGCATTGCCGACCAACTGGACCGTCGCCCACTGATAGGCGTACTCATCGGTCTTCTCCTTTGTCCCAATAATCTCATCTTCGTGTCCGGTTCTGTCGCCTGTGAACGGGTCTGCTTCAGTAATATCGATAGCGATGATTCCTGCTCGGAAGAACTCCTCCGTCTCCGCTGCTTCCTCCAACAGTCGAGTCACAGCCTGCCGGTACATCTCCCGAATCTGCTCAATAGAGAGGTCACGAATCTGATCGCGATGGGCGTGGCCCAATGGCGTCCGATCCCGATTCGATTCATAGACGAAACTGCGGGCTCCTTCATTGGCAGCTAACCGCTCACGAAGTCCGAGATATGTTTGTAAGTCCCAGTAGGCGTTCTCGTGGATCTCACAGCCATTGTCACGATTCAGTGAGAATGCCGGGAAAACGACGTGACTGATGTGGTTCGTAATTGATGCCGCTTCGTCGAGGACGGCTTGATCGTCTGAGACTGGTTCTTCTTCGTCATCTTGCGGTGGAAAGCTACGTTCTGGCTCGCGCGGAACAGCAACGCCTGCGTTCTGAGCCTTGATTAGAATCGTCCGCGCAGCTGCCTCAATTGTCTCGCGAAGCTCTGTAGTGAATCGATCGTGCCAGCTTCGCCATAGCGTCGACTGGTCTGGGATCGTCTCTATGCCTAGTTGCTCACGGGGCTCAGGATGGTGGGTGAGGTACGTGAGGAGTGCCGTTTCGTGGGTCCAGCCGTGAAGTTCTTTGAGTAGAAATAATCGGAACAGTTGAGCCATCTCGTACTGGGTGGCTCCAGAATACCGGTCGTGTGGCCCAAACTCGACATATGCTACTGGGTAGTGAGACACGAACTCATCGACGGAGTGGTGGTCCTCATGGTCGAACCATGTGGACGCAACGGTCCAGATGTCTTCTTTCAGGCCGGCGAGAGAACTCCGGTCGTAGAGTGAAGTCGAATCATATGCTGGCCACTCAGCGTATGACTGCTGTGCGATTCGTTGAAAGACAGTGCGTCGTGAATCACAGCTCGCAACCAATACGAGATGCTGGCCACGGCAGGCTCAAGAATCCGTTTACTGCTCAGTACAGGGAAGGTACGTAAACTCACTTTTTTGAAGTCCACAAGACAGATATTGCCTTGACCGGAAGTTCAGTTATGCCCCGTGACACCCTCGTTTCGTGGAAAACATTTGGTCTATTCCTCCTCTTCCCGCCTCTTGCCATCATCGCTATTGTATTGTTCCCTCTGACGCTACTCGTCCTATTCTGGCTCTATAACAGGGGAAAGACCCAAGCAGTACGTGAGAGAACCACCTCCGAGCCGGGGTCATCTGTTGATAACTAAGCACCTTACTGAGCAGTTGTTTCACCTGCAAGATAGGGGGCGAAAGCTGTATATCAAATCTGTCTCCAGAAATCCCGAGTAGTGGTGACGGTGCAATCAACAGCCATACTATTGTGATTTGGTCCCGTAAATACCAATAGTGGCCAGCATATCTGTAGAAATACCGCTGATGGAGCGAGATGACTTCGACGAGACGGCCCCTGGCGAAATCATTCCCACGACAACGCCGAAAGGGACGTATTCGGCGTTCCGGCCTGACCCGCTTCCCCCCTCAACTGACACTGAACAGCTCATTACACCGCTGGCCGAGGCGACACAGGCACTTGGACGACTCCACGGTATCGGCCCACGTGTTGGCTCAAGAGAGATCCTGATCGAACCGTTCATTCGAAAAGAAGCCCTGGAATCCTCGCAAATCGAAGGAACACATGCTACCCTCTCGGATATCTACGCCTATGAGGCCGGACAGGAAGCTCTTATCGACGAAGACAGACAGCAGGGCACCCAGGAAGTCGTGAACTATCTACACGCCCTGACGCACGGATTGGATGCGATCACAGCTGGCGATCCAATTACCGTCGAATTGCTGTGCGAAATGCACAACCGGTTGCTTTCGGATGTCCGTGGGGATGAGGCTGACCCAGGTGAACTTCGTACAACCCAGAACTTCATCGGCAGTACGCCATACATCCAAGACGCCAGGTACGTGCCGCCACCACCGAACGAAATCCCTGACCTTCTCGAAGACTTGCTCGAGTATGCGAACCAAGAGACGAATTTACATCCACTCCTCCGAATCGGATTGATTCACTACCAATTCGAGACGATTCATCCGTTTCTCGATGGGAACGGACGACTCGGGCGGCTATTGATCAGTCTCCTCCTACAACGTGACGGTCTTTTGCCCGAGCCGTATCTCTACCTGAGTTCGTATTTCAATGCACGACGTTCGGACTACGTCGATCACCTACTGGCAGTCAGTCAGCGGGGTGAGTGGGAAGAATGGTTGCTGTTCTTTCTACGTGGTGTGCAGTCACAGGCAGATGAAGCTCACCAGCGAGCGAACCTACTGGTCGACCTCCGAGAGGACTATCAACAGCGCTACCAGAGCGAGCGGTCTGAGAATATCCTCGAACTGGTCATGCGACTCTTCGAAGATCCGTACTTGGACGTGAACACAGCAGCCGACTGGTTGGATGTCGAATACAGCACAGCCAACCGACTGATTGGACAACTCGAAGATGACGGGATACTCGAAGAACTCACTGGAAAAGAGCGTAATCGGTTCTACCGTGCAAGCGAAGTCTTCGAGATTATTAACAAGCCAATCGACCAGCTCTAGATCATAGCCTAACAAGAGACGAGCCATATGCATTGAGATGGCCAATCTCAACTACTGATCTTAAGAATAGGTTGAGACTACAGGGAGTCTAGCGGGACTGTGATGCGTGTTTTTAGCCGATTCAGTCCGCGAGAGCTGCCTCAAATCACTCTCCAAATGGCTATTCTCAGCACTTCACAAAGCCAGTTAATTGAGAGGTCTGCTTGCTGAAGGTGTGCCTACGACCCAGCAAGCAGACAGTGAAATCCACGAGAACCAGCTTCTTAATTTCCTCGTCAACACCCTTGACGGGAAATTGATCTCAGTCTCTGCGATAATGCTGAAATCGAAGCTGAGGACATCTACGAGGTCCTCGTCGGCGCTTGCGCCGACGGGACCTCGATATCTGAACTCTGCGAGACCAGTGAAGATTCTCC
This sequence comes from Haloarcula hispanica ATCC 33960, assembly GCF_000223905.1. Taxonomy (NCBI): domain Archaea; kingdom Methanobacteriati; phylum Methanobacteriota; class Halobacteria; order Halobacteriales; family Haloarculaceae; genus Haloarcula; species Haloarcula hispanica. The sequence goes on along the minus strand of NC_015943.1, from coordinate 227,331 downwards.
CCATCAAAACACGATTCTGTACCACCTCCGCGAGAAGTTCGACCTAACGTCGGTTGAACAAGTTGGGAACGCACTCCTGCAAAAGGACATTCTAGAGGTTCTTCCCGAGCAGGTGGAGGTCGTTGCAGACCTCCACCTGCGGCCCTACTACGGTGACGTGGACGAAACAGCTGGCCTCTACCACTCAGAGGCAAAGCGTGGAACCACCGCGTTCCACGCCTATGCGACACTATACGCGCGCGTGAAGAATAAACGATACACGCTGGCGGTGCGCAGTCTCGTCGACGGCGACACCGCCAGCAGTGTCCTCGCTGAGTTTCTTGGTCTCCTCGACGGCCTTGACCACAGCGTCAAGGCCGTCTATCTTGACTGAGAATTCTACGATAGCAAGTGTCTCACGCTTCTTCAAGCGCACAACTACGCGTACGTGATGCCAATCGTCCGGTGGGGAAAGACGATCAAGCAGGAACTTTCGGAAGGATGGAGTCGTGTCATCCAACACGAGCTGACGGGGAAACTCGACGGTCACAGCTGGACCGTCGAGTTTTCCGTTTACATCGACTGTACCTACCAAAACGAACGATACGACGAACACGGAGTGGCGCGTCACGGCTACGCCGCTGACGCGCCGCTCATTGAAACACCACGAGATGCTCGATACCACTACGCGAAACGCTTCGGTATCGAGGCCATCTACCGACTCTCCGAACAAAGCATTGTAACGACCACGACGCAGAATCCGGTTGTACGGCTGCTGTACGTTGTGGTAAGCTTACTCTTGCAGAATGTGTGGCGGTATCTCCATTGGGAGTAGGTGGCGACGCCCCGCCGTGGCGGGCGTCGCCTCTGGAAGTGGTCGTTCGAGGAGTTCATCAACATGCTGTGTCGGGCAGCGTGGACGGCCCTCGCGGTGCGTCGGGCCGTCCCCGCGAACCGGCCACCAGGCGACCGGTTCCACCGGTAACTCCCACCGGGCTAGCCAGCGGTGTGAGTGGCGACGCTGTCGCGTCGGCGACTGATCGCCGCCGACAGCGACCGTTGTCCGTCGATCCGCCTAATGATACTCTCGTTGAGACGATCAGTGCAACCGCTCCGACACAGAACTCAGGCTTCAGAAACAGCTAGCCGGGGATGCTTTGTGAGGTACTGAGGTTGACACACAAATTCGGTCCGCAGTGAGGATGCCCCATCAGAGGAATTCAGACACCCGAGCGGATTGTGAGTTGAGGTTTGGCTGTTTCTTCAGCAAGCGTTTTTTGAACAGACCCAAAGACTCGCTCTCGCACTGACGGTTCGGTCTCGCCGAGGACAACAAAGTCAAAGTCAGAAACACGCGAGAGGACTACATCAAGCCGTTTATTTTCCGTCGATTGTTCCCACTTGATTCGGTCGGGATCGATACCGAGTTCCGCAAGTCGATCTGCGAGGCCGCGGAGCATATACTCTGTTGCATCATACAGACGTTCATTGTCGTTCGTTGCGGCGTGAAAGAGAAGGAGTTCCACATCACTATCGGCAAACAGGGCTCCAAGGGTAGTGACAATCCGATTGAGATCGGCATTCGGTTTCACCAGAACAAGTCCACGTCTCGTCTCCGACGGCGACGATGTTGTCCCCGGAAGGAGGATTGATTCACACTCGTACTTGTTCGCGGCCCCATTGATTGATTGGTCCTTATCATTTGTAAATACCAATCGAGTCTGCACCGTGGCACCCTCATCGGTAAAACGGCGTGCCACTGTCTCAAGTCGCTCCTGAGCTTCCTCTTCGAACTGATTACGGACTTGGCTGGGGGCCGATTGGTCCGGAATTGGCCAGTATCCCAGAAGGATAACCTCTGATGATTGCACTATCTGAGTGTCTATCTCAGACCGAGATGTTGAATCGGACACATCAATCGGAATCAAGACCCTGTTGAGCGATTCCGGCATAACGTACGAAGATACGCTCCCCAGCGCTTATTTGTGTTTTCCCTGTCACCTCAGTGAGTCCAGTGGCTACATCACGTGGGTAGTTGTGCAACAGGACAGGCCCGACCACGGTTCACAGGCAGTCGAGACGGATGCCACGAGGCTTGACTCCGAGGTGATTGATTAGCCGCCTAGCCGCGCATCAAATTCATGACCTCATCGACCACGTCAGGTTCGACAGCGACGACGTAGCTGCTCCCTGGTGTCAGGGTCGTGTCGGCACGAGCGATTTGCTCACCGTTCGCGTCGGACACGACGAGGGTTCCCTCGGGAAAGCGTACGTCCGAGAGCGCTTTCCCAGCGGCCGGAGCGCCGTCAGCAACGCGAATAAGCATGATATCGAGGGAGCCCGTGACGTCGGCAAGTGTTTGGACATCGCTACCCAGGATTTCGTTGGCCGCCACTCTCGAGCCGGCCCGTTCGGGAAAGACCACCGCGTCGACGAATCGGGTGTAGGCCTCACCGCCTGTGCGGTCAATACGCGCGACCGTCCGGATGTCGGGTGTCAACTCTGCGGCAGCTAAACAGACCGCGAGATTTAATCCTGTTTCACCCGTAAGCGCGGCAATTACGTCCGCTCGCTCAAGGCCTGCCTGTTCGATGATATCCGGATTTGTCGCGTCACCCTGGATAACAGTCGCTATCCATTTATCGGCGATATCCGAGACAATCCGGTCATCGCGTTCGATAATCGTCACGTCGTGACCGCGGTCAGCGAGTATCTCGGCTGTCTGGAAACCGACGCGTCCACCGCCAGCGATGATAATGTCGAGGTCACTAGTCATGGTTAGTCTTCAGCTTCAGGTGTTATTTCAGTGGCGGCAGCCGCCTGTTCGCGGTCCGATTGCCCTTTGACCCGTTTAAGCGCGAAATACACGAGGGCTCCGAGCAGAATCCACGCCATGCTGAGTGCCAACGCCAATGGATCTGTTCGGAGCAGGTACTCCACGAGCACCCCTGTTAGAAGCAGATTGAGCGCGATACCAATCAGTGGTGGTGCCGGGTAGAACGGCATCTCGTACGGCCGGTTCATGTTCGGGCGCTCCCTGCGGAGTCTGATGACGGCGACGTTGACGATAATGAACGACAGCAGGAAAAACAGGCTCGACATGTTGCCAGCACTTTGTGTCGGCAGTGCCACTGACCCGAGCATCACGACTGCGCTGGCGAGGATTGCGACGAACGGCGTCCCGTAGCGGTGGTGAATCTGGCCGATCGACGGGAGCAACTGTCCTTCACGTCCCATCGAGAACGCCACGCGTGACGACGCGATGACGACTGCGTTGAGGGCGGTGAGTGTCGAGAACACGGCCCCGAAAACAATGAGTGCACCACCGTTCTGGATAATCGGTAACCCGGTCGGCATGAACGATGTTGCTGCCGTTGCGATGCCGGCTTCGCCAGCGTCGGCGAGTCCCTCAGCCCCGAGCGTCCCGATGGCGACTGTCACAACGGCCAGATAGACGACAACCGTAACGGCGAGACTGATGAATATCGCCTTGGGGATGTTTTCACGCGGGTTCTGTACCTCCTCGGTGACGGTGGTGATGAGGTCGTACCCCTCGAAGGCAATGAAGGTTAGCCCCATCGCCGGCAGAACCGCGGCCGCCCCGCTGCTCTGTGGAAACAGCGGCTGGAATTCGGCCCCGGAGAACATCGGAGACGCGAGTCCGAACGCGACGAAGACCACCAGAATGGAGACTTTGATGATGGTGAAAATCGTCTCAACACTGCCGCTGGCGGCCGTCGAGACAGCGTTGAGCGCTACGAGCCCGAGGACGGCCACGAACGCCAGCACGAAGGCCAGCGGGAGCGCCGCGTCAATGACTGGAACCGCGACAGCTCCCACTTGATCCGGTGGCGGGACCACACCGTAAACGTGCAGCAATTCGAGAAAGTTCGGTGCAAAACCCAGCGCATACAGCGCCCCCGCAATCATGTAGGCAAACCAGAGCATCCAGCCCATGATGAACGAGGCGAAGTCGTCGAATATCTCTCGCACGAAGGCGTATCCACCGCCGCTTTTCGGAATCGAGGCGGCAAGTTCCGCATATGAGAGTCCTGTGAACGCTGTGACGACGCCATTCAACGCAAAGACAAGAATCGCTGCCGGACCAGCGATTTCGGCAGCCAGTCCTGTCAGCACGAAGATACCGGCCCCGATCATCGCTCCCATCCCAATCATCGTCGCGTCAAGTAACCCGAGTTCAGCCTCAGGTGATCGAGTCTGGCTCTTACTCATTGCGTCCTGTTTTTATTCGGCGTGCCATCAATCGTACGCTGTATGCACTTTGTTCAGACCATTTGAGTACCGGGGAGAGTTCTTCCATTGGAAGAACGGTGAGTGGATTTTTTAAAAGCTTATTATAGCTGTTCCCCGGTACAATAGTGGTATTCTCGACCCATTAGAACTGCCGGGGCATTGAACATGACGCGTTTTAAACAATACTGCAATGACCCGAACAAAGCGATTTGTCATCGCCGGTGGCGGCCGTGTCGGGAAACAGACCGGCGAGAATCTCGCGGATCAGGGTCATGACGTACTGCTAATCGAATCCGACGAGGAGCGTGTTGAGACATTGTCCGATGCGTACATCGGCCCCGTTATCCACGGCGACGCCACAGCCCGTCAATTCTTGAACAGGCCGACATAGCCGATGCGGACGCCATCGCCGCACTCACTGACCAACCGGGCACGAACCTCGCAATCTGTATGGAGGCCCAGCAGTACGCCCCGTCGATTCGGACCATCGCGAGAGCGGAGACGGGGACGGAGCAGGAGTACGACGAGGTGGTGGATGCGACGCTGCTACCCGAGTATCTTGGTGGCGACTATGCGGCAGATATACTGACCGGCGAGGATATCCGCACCCTCGTCTATCCGACCGCTGAGCTCGACATCCTCGAAGTGAGTGTCGCCCCATCGGCCCCCGTTGCGGGGCGCCGTCTCGATGAAATCGCTCTTCCGTCCGGAAGCCTGTTGATCTCGACGGCGGACCGGACGGAACTCGCAGGAGCTGATACGGTGCTGGAACCTGATGAGCGCTATATTCTCGCTATCGAAACCGACGTGGTCGATGAAATGCTGAATCTCATGCGTGGCTAGCATTATAGAGATTAAGACAGAGTACAACCACGAGTGATTGGAATTCTATATATAACCGATAGGCGACTTCTGAGCGGTTCAGCCATCGCATAGCTTTCGACCAGGCTAGCGGAATATTTCTTCAGAGAACAGGTCGTATCGTAACCCAGCAAATATTCTACCTGCGGTATAAAAAGTACCGGCATGAACCCAGGGGTGGACGTCACAAGTCGGTTTCAGGGTCGAGGTACCTGAGATCCTCACGAGCCTATTAACGATTGTTTGGGAGTGGCCAGTGGCCCTGCCACGAAGACTCACATCCGCCATTGAGTATACCTAAGACTATATAAGTTGAAATAGTATCAGGAACTCTTTTCAAATCATAATAACTATACTGGTAGCACCCACCGATGGTTGACCCTCTGAAACGACTGACTAATATCCAGCTTTCTCGGCGAGACCGCCTCGTCACCTATTACCTCACCGGGCTCGCTGCATTGATTGTTGTCTATACGGTCACGTATAATTTCGCGCTGGCACAATTAGAGGGGGTCAACCAATCGATATTCGCGTCGTTCGAATTTATCGTCCAGACAATGACGACGACTGGATACGGCCAAGATTCGGGTATCTGGAGCCATCCATTGATGTTCTTGTTCGTTGCAGCGACACAGATCTCCGGCATCGCGCTCGGGTTCTTTACACTCCGGCTCATCATCATCCCGCTGTTTACTGGTGCAGAGGTCAATCTTGACAATCGTCTCACCTCCAAGCAGGACCACGTCATTATTTGTGAATACCGTCGGGATTCGGCCGTACTACTCGACGAGCTAAGAGAGCTCGGCATCGAGTATGTCCTGATCTCCTCGTCCGAAGAGCACGCCAAGGAACTCGCTGACGACGGGTACTCCGTCATTGACGGCTCACCGCAGGATACGTCGGCGTTCGAACGAGCCAGCATCGATTCCGCACGGGCCGTCATTACAGATGCCGGTGATGCGAACGTCAACACTATTCTGACAGTGCACTCGATCGACCCGGACATAGAAATCATCACCCTTACCGACGACAGCGATATGCGTGATATCCTGCTGGATACGGGCGCCGATACCGTGCTGTCACCACACGGCGTTCTCGGTCGCCGACTCGCTGAAAAGGCCATCTCCTCGTTCAGTTCGGACTTGACGGATACAATCGATATCGGCGGTGAGATAGAGGTCACAGAAGTCCCAGTCCAGCAGGGGAACCGACTCATCGGGACGCGAATCCGCGACTCGAAAATCAGGGAAGAGACCGGCGCAAATATCATCGGTGCGTGGATCGACGGGGAGCTACAACTCCCACCTCACCCGGATGCGATTATCCGCTCGAATACGGTATTGCTCGTCACGGGCGCCCACGATGCCCTAGAGGCGTTCAGTGACTTTACCCAGCCGGCCCGAACGCTCCGGAAACACGAGCGTATCATCGTTGCCGGACAGGGAGAAGTCGGCCAGGCTGCACGTGACGTTGTGTCCGAGAGAGGGCTTGATACCGTGACGATTGATATCGAAGACCGAGATGGCGTGGATGTCGTGGGTGATTCCGGATCTGACGAAATCTTGGCTGAAGCGGGTATCGAGAGTGCTGGTGCTATTATTATTGGTCTGCCGGATGACTCTGCGGCACTACTGACAACCGTGTTAGCTCGGTCGTTGAATCAGGATATCGAAATCCTCGTTCGGGTGAGTGACACCGATGCGACCCGGAAGGCACTCAGTGCTGGAGCGGACTACGTGCTGTCGGTTCCACGGGTGAGCGCTCGAATGGTCGCCAGGGAACTCCGCGGCGAGGATGTCCTTGCACCAGCGAGTCAGATTCGGCTACTCCGTGTTCCCGCCACACCGCTGGCTGGGTCGACACTCGCCAAGTCAGGCATCTACGAAAAAACGGGTTGTCGCGTCATCGCTATCGAGGACGAGTCTGGGTTCACCAGCGCGGTTGATCCACAACGGAAGTTCACTGGAACCGAGCACATTGTCCTCGTCGGCTCCGATGAGTCAGTCCAGCAGTTCAGAAAGCAGTTCGACGTCTCACCGATAAAGTCTTAGAGATAACAGCCTGGGGGGTATCTAACCCTGCTGTTCGATGGGAGTGGATCTCTCTGAGGCCGATGATTGCGCCACAGACCGACCCAATATCGAATCGATACCTGATCTGCTGTCAATCCGTAACCGACCGGTCTTATTACAGTAGACAAGTGAATGTAGGATACGGATTCTCATGACGGACCCGGATCCACTACGAGTCGAATACACGACAGTGAGAGAGCTGATTGATTTTCTCATGTATACGGTCGAGAGCATCAGCCTTGGCTTCGATCGGTGGGAGGAAGAGCACATCCGCGGCCCTGGATTGTATTTCGTTATCGTGACTGGGGTCCACTCCGGGGCATATGCTGACTCATTAGGCGAGAATATGTGGCCGACCGAAACCTGTCAGGTCGTGTCGGAAGATCTTGATAGACTCGTCGAGGCGGCACGCACGGTTGGGTTCACACGTGATGGTGCTGTTATCATCAGCACGGACGGCACCATCCAAGAGCAGATGGTCCGAATCAAAAGCCAAAGTGACGCCGACGAAGACACACCGCTTGATTATGCCGACTGGATGGGAACAAAGCATCTGAGCGCCATTGAGGTCTCGGTTCGTTCAGAGGTCGTTGCAGCTATCACACTCAGCGAAGAAGACGGACGGATGTCGCTTTTCCAAGATGGCAGTTACGAGGATTACAAGCGCCACGAATTAGGTGGTGTGTGGCGTCCATCAGACTAATCAAATCGTCTTTGTCCCCGCTCACAAGTCGATTCCAATTTCACTACCCCATAAAAAAGGCAGTTAGCTACCTCTACGACGGATACATATCGTCGGACGGTATATCGGAGACCAGAATTGCTTCGATCCCTCAGCGAGTATTTCCGTCGGTTGCGGTTGCTCGTGTGGAACCAGCAAAAGGAGGATGACACCCAGTGCGACTCCGATCGACTGGACAGCCGCCCCGATATCACCGCCCCCAAGCAGCAGTGCCGAGGCGATCATGAGGTACACCGCGATGACGAGGTCCTCGTAGACGAGCGTCCCCAGCATCGGTTCGGCCTCATCGTTGGCGATCCACCCGATGTCGATGAGGGATTTCATAATGATGGCCGACGAGGAGATGTAGACGATTCCCGCCACCAGAAACGCCGGCAGGAACGCCCGAAAGAGGACGAACCCGAGCACCAGCCCGCCCCCGAAGTTGACGACGAGGTCGACCGTCCCGGCTTTGCCGATGCGGCTCCGGTTGGCGAGCAGGCGATTGAGGTTGAACTCAAGCCCAAGGAAGAACAGCAGGAACACGATACCGAGTTTTGCTCCCAATTCGACGAACTCGGTCGCGTCAAGCGCGTAAGGACCGAGTCGCCTGGCAACATTTGGACCGAGAAGGATGCCAGCGCCGATATAGAACGGGACGACCGACTGCCGGAGCTGGCTGGCGATGCTACCGACGAGTGCAACCGCGGCAAATAACACTCCGAGTTCGAAAAGCGCCACTTCACTGACCACACCACATCACCTCCAGTTCGTTCGCCATGGAGTCACTCTGAGTTAGCGGCGGCGTTGGAGAGGAACGAGTCGAACTTCTGCAGATCCTCCTGGGAGCCTAATAAAAACGAGCGAGTATCCAGTGAAAATCAGACTATTCGCTCCGTCGGTGTCGTCAAATCGACCCCTGTCGATGGCACTAAAAACTAGGAGAACGGTAGTGGGCAATCATTATTTTTGACTTATTTGCTTTCCACAGTTTGGACAATACCTGACAGAGGACAACACAGGATGGAGAAATTTCACTTCGAATTCGTAGTCACAGTGTGGACAGGTATTATCGGGCGGTTCACGCATCCAAATTCGGAGATTGGGCTCTGGTTCCTTCTTTTGAATCCTCCCAGCCATGGTGAGACTTCGAAGGATCGACCACATGTTACCGAGAGATGTACCGATGCGGTCTGCCAACTCTCGGGTAGTATAGGGTACGAACGGTTCCATTTCCTCGTAGACCGTTTCATCTGAGATCTGTCCAGAATCGTGGTTGTCCGATGGGGGATCAGTGGGCATTTGATAGCAGTACACTCCGGACCGTTGTAAACGCCTATATTCACAGTGACTCCCTCAGATGGCGTTCATGACTTCTGAGAGGATATGGGTACTAACAAAGAGCACGACGTGGTCGCCAGGCTTGATAATGGTCTCACCCCGAGGGACAATGAACTCACGGCCACGGGTGACTGCGCCAATCACAACTTCGGATGGAAGGTCAGTGATGCTTTCGTTGATCGGACGGTCCGCGAGAACACTCTCCTCAGTGACTTCGATCTCGATAACCTCTGCTTGACGATTCTCAACTAAAGAGAGATTCTCGATCTGTCCTTCTTGAGTGAAGCGGATAATTTCCTCGGCAGTAACTTCCCGCGGGTTGACTGCGACGTCAACGCCCACCGCCTCAAACAACGGGGCGTACTCCCCGTCTTCAACGATTGCAACCGTCCGCTGGACGCCAACATCCTTGGCCAGCAAGGAAACGAGAAGGTTCTTTTCGTCGCTATCTGTCGCTGTGATGAGTGTCCCCACCTGGCCAGCGCCGACAATCACTACTTGCATTGGCTTCCGGGAACCGTTCATGCTCTGATTAATAGACGACACCCACTAATGGTCGTTCTGCATATCCCAGTTTGATGACGTATACTATATGGGGCTCTCGGCAGCATCGGGAGACGTGAAGACTTTTTATACTCCTCTCAACATGGTGATGACGGGAAGTTAAACGGAGAGAGTTGATTCTACTATGAGAAGCTACGTCGACTGGCGATCTGGGTTTAGCTTCGTTGGGACAATCCTGCGGAAACTATCTATGGCCCCGCTCGTTCCGGCTCTGGTTGCAGTGTATTACGGTGAGAATATACTCCCGTTTATTGTCACCACAGTAGCTATGTTTGGAGCTGGTTTCGTACTCGAACAACTTCGTGATGACCGGGAACTCGGCAAGCGTGAGGCGTTCCTAATGGTGAGTGCTACATGGCTAATTGTTCCTATTTTTGGTGCCATTCCGTATCTTATCGCTGGTCAGGGGACAATCGCACAACCCGTGAATGCCCTGTTCGAAAGCATGAGCGGATTTACGACGACCGGGTCAACTGTTCTGGCAGAAATCTCTTTTGAACAGCACTCCCACTCGATTTTGTTATGGCGACAACTCACACAGTGGATTGGGGGAATGGGGATTATCGTTCTCATGGTCGCAATTCTCTCTGAACTGTCTGTCGCTGGAGCACAAATCATCAACGAGGAAGCACCCGGTTTTTCACTTGAGAAGTTAACGCCACAGATTCAGGAAACTGCACGAGCACTGTGGAAGATCTATCTCGGATTCACTGTTGCCGCCGCTCTCGTTTATTATGCTTTGCACTTCGCCGGGGTCGCTCCAAACATGGGTGCTTACAATGCCGTTGCACACGCTCTTACGACAATGCCGACAGGTGGTTTTTCGCCCGAAGCACGGAGTGTCGAAGCCTTCGCTCCCATCGTCCAGTGGGCAGTGATGCCGTTCATGATCGTTGCCGGAACCAATTTCGCGTTATTGTGGTACCTCTTCAACGGTGAACCGAGACAACTAACGAAGAATCCAGAGTTCCGAACGTATCTCCTCGCTGTAGCTGCCATTGGCTCGCTCTTATCTGTCCTCTTAGTAACTGGATTAGGGATAGCGGAGATTCCGACCAATATCGGTCAGCTTTCCGGGGATCTGGAAAATTCGCTACGCCAGGGACTCTTTCAGACAATCGCGATCATCACGACCACGGGGTATGCCAGTATGGATTTCAATACATGGGGAGAGTCAGCTCAACTGGTTCTTCTGTTCGCCATGTTTCTCGGCGGGTCAGCTGGCTCAGCAGCGGGGTCTGTCAAAATCATTCGCTGGTATATTGTCTCCCGAGCGATGGGTCGACAGTTGTTCACGACAATACATCCGTCGGCTATTCGACCAATTCGTCTGAACGACGATACAGTCAACGAAGAGACTGTTCGAGACATATTTGTCTTTATATTCACATTCGTCTCGATATTCGTGTTTTCAACCGTGTTAATCTATTTAGACGCACTCCGTATCGGCCTCGATATCTCCGCACTCGAAGCAATCAGTGCCACGATTGCCACACTCGGGAACATCGGTCCGGGTGTGGGTATCGTCGGCCCAATGGACAACTTCCGGCCGTTCTCTGCGCCGGCCAAGCTCTATATGGTGGTTCTAATGTGGATCGGGAGACTTGAGATTATATCCGTGCTGGTAGTCTTCACGCCGAGCTTCTGGCAGCGATAGGAGTGAACCGCCTCGGGGTCAAGCTCCGAGGCACTCAGCCTGTCCCGCCTGTAGAGCACTCTGGATTACCGTATTACTCTCTTTGACTTCAAAATTCGCTGACCGATTTTCGAACGAGTATAGAAACTGTGCTCTCTGTAGATACATCCTATCTCCAGAAAGCGTCGTTGAGACAGAATCCGCTACCGATAGGCCCAGTATGAAACAAACGATAGGAAATGAGAGTTCACATAAGGATCAAAAAAATTGAATCGCCTGCGGGAGGGTAACTCGAAGTACTGCCCCGCTGCACCCGAGACTAATGAAACCAAACAGGATAGCAAGCTGTGATTTATCATCCTCTATCCCGACCAACATCTGGTACAAAACGAACGATCCGGAACTCTGTAGCATAAATAGTCCCATCAGTGCCCCACCACTTACAAAAAATGGGTCTGCTTCGAGTGAAAAGACTGGATACGATAGAGCAGGCCATCCGAGCAAAATTGCAGATATACCTGTAATGACGTAGAGAAAGAACGGGGCCAATACTACAAGAGTGGCACGGACCCCCATAGCTAAAGTGAATTTGAGAGACGCCTCCAGAAGAGTAGCTATCATGGCCATCCGTGATTGAGGCGAATCCAGCGTATCGGACACAGCTATCTCGTATCGGCGTTATGTGGGGAGAGCTTATCAAAATACTGTAACGACTGTATACCTATCGAAAAACATCAAACTGGTGAAATTTTTGCCTTGTAGTATTGAGTTGGCAGAGCCGCAATTCGTCATAGACTGGCCCCACACACTACGGAACTGGATACACACTCTTAACAGATAGTGGATGAACCTACCAGTATGAGCAGTGAGACCGACGACGAAGATATCCTTGCACACGTGCTTCTTCCCGTCGCTCACGAAGCCGACGCGTTAGCGACGGCAACCGCGCTTGAACCATACGGGCCAGCCAATGTGACCGCCCTTCACGTTGTAGAGAAAGGCGGTGGCGTTCCGGACAAGACGCCAGTCGAACAGTCCGAAGAACTGGCCGAGGAGGCGTACGCTGCCGTCCGGTCAGTGTTCCCCAATACCGGCGAACATACCGCATACGGTCGAGATGTCGTGGAGAAAATATTCGAGGCCGCTGACGAGGTCGACGCCAGTGCCATTGCCTACCGTTCCCGCGGCGGGAATCGCCTCATGCAGTTTCTGTCCGGCGACATTTCGGTGAAGCTGGTGACCCAGGCAAATCGCCCCGTCATCGCGCTCCCCCGAGAGGAAGAGTCATGAGCGAGGAAGACCTCGCCAAGGACCTCGGACCACTCGCGGCGCTGACCATCGGTGTCGGAACGATGATCGGTGCAGGCATCTTCGTTCTGCCGGGCGAGGCTATCCTCAAGGCTGGGTCGCTGGCGTCTGTGGCGTTCGTTTTGGGTGGCATCATCGCCATGTTCACGGCACTGTCTGCCAGCGAACTCGGCACTGCGATGCCCCGATCAGGTGGGGCCTACTACTACGTCAATCACGCGCTGGGGCCGATGTTCGGGTCGGTCGCTGGCTGGGCCAACTGGCTCGGACTGGCCTTCGCCAGTGCCTTCTACATGGTCGGGTTTGGCCGGTACATTGCCCGCATCTTCGGTCTCTCCGGTAGTGTCGGTGTCGGCCCGATATCGATCACCGTAGTGAAGATAATCGCGCTCGTCGGTGGCGCCTTCTTCGTCCTCATCAACTACGTCGGTGCGAAGGAGACCGGCCGGCTTCAGAACATAATCGTCGTCCTGCTGATTGGTATCCTCACGGTGTTTACGTTCCTCGGGACGCTCCGAGCCGAACCGTCGAACCTCCCGGCCGCGACGGACGTGGTCACCACCCTAGAGACGACGGGCCTCATCTTCGTCTCCTATCTCGGCTTCGTCCAGATTACGAGCGTCGCCGAGGAAATCAAAGACCCTGGCAAGAACCTCCCGCGAGCGGTCATCGGCAGCGTCGTCATCGTGACTGTCATCTATGCGCTTGTCTTGGTGATCATGAGCGCAGCCGTCCCACAGGGCTTCATCGCGGACATCATCAGCTCTGACGCCGAGAACCCCATCGCTGTCGTCGAGGTCGGGAGCTACATCCAGGGGGCCGCGATGGGTGGTGCACTCCTGTTCGGCGGCTTGCTCGCTACCGCTTCCAGTGCGAACGCCTCTATCCTCGCGTCCTCGCGTATCAACTTCGCCATGGGACGCGATCGGATCGTCACACCAGCTCTCAACGAGATACACCCGAAGTACGGAACGCCGTACAGAGCCATCGGTATCACTGGCGGTCTGATTCTCCTGTTTATCGTCATCGGGGACTTAACGCTGCTTTCGGGCGCTGCATCGGGACTCCATCTCATCATCTACGGGTTGCTGAACCTCGCACTCATCGTCATGCGGTACGTAAACCCCGAGGAGTACACGCCCGACTTCGTCGTCCCACTGTATCCCTTGATGCCAATTCTCGGTGTCGTGCTCTCCTTTGCGTTGCTGGTGTTTGTCGCCGGAGACGCCCTGTTGCTTTCGTTTGGTATCGCCGCCGCGGCGGTACTATGGTACGGACTCTATGCCCGCTCACGTACCGAAAAACAGGGGATCCTCTCGAAACACATCATTTCACGGTCCGAGAAGATGCCCGACGCGGCCGTCAACGCGGCGGCCGGCGTCCAACCCGATGGCGGACAGTACCGTGTGATGGTGCCCCTGGCCAATCCCGAACACGAGAAGGACCTCATCACACTCGCCAGCGCTGTCGCCAAACAGCGCGGCGGGAGTGTAATTGCCACCCACATCGTCACGGTGCCTGACCAGACGGCGCTCTCGGCCGCTGCCGAGCGGTCCGACGAGATAGACAAGAGCTCACAGCACCTGCTTGATAGCGCCCGTGAGGACGCTGAAACCTTCGGCGTCGATGTCGAGACACATACTATCCTTTCGCACAAATCCTACGAAGCCATCTTCGATGCCGCCCGCACACACACCGCCGACCTCGTCGTGATGGGATGGGGCCCGGACTCACACGGTTCACCAGGGCGGGCCGAATCGGCTATGGACGAACTCACCGAGGCGGTCCCCTGTGACTTCCTCGTCCTCCGTGACCGCGGGTTCGACCCCTCGCGTATCCTCCTTCCCACAGCTGGCGGCCCAGACTCTGAGCTGTCAGCCAACATTGCGAAGCTGCTCCAGTCCGAATACAACTCCGAGGTGACGCTGCTCAACGTCAACGACGACCGCGGGGCAGGCGAGCAGTTCCTCCAGGATTGGGCGGCCGACCAGGGATTAGAGGACGCCGAACTCCTCGTCAAATCCGGTGACGTCGAAACAGCTATTATGAATGCCGCTGATGACGCGACACTCCTGCTCCTTGGCGCGACTGAGGAAGGGTTACTTCGCCGACTCGTCTCCAGGTCGCTCGTGTTAGACGTTGTTGACGACGTGGAGTGTTCGGTACTGCTGGCGGAGAAACACCGTGACCGAGGCCTGATTGAGCGACTGTTCTGAATGGGGGACCTCCCCACATTATCCGTTCGGTTGTGCTAAAACTCGTTGAAATAGCGATTCGAAGACGTATGCATTGAGAGCGCCAGTCTCAACTAGCAGCCCCAAATTCTGACCTCTAAGAAACAATATATTAGCATAGATCGTGCAGGAGACCAAGATGGACGTCTGATGCGTGAGAATTTAGCCGTCTCAGCGGTTACAGTGGGCTGAGAATGAAGCAAGGTTGGTTCATGATAGGTTATATTTTAATACCTGCGAAGAAATAACAAATATGTGACTGATAGTTTTGATAAGCTAGGGGGCGAATATCTGCGTATCAAGTTGGCCCTTGTAGTGTGGGCATTTGTTACAGTTGCTGCTACCCTGATAGTGGAGATGTTCATCAAGAATGTATTTGATTTAGTTCTATCTCTGATAGTAGGAATTATATTCGCGTTCGTCACATACCGAGGAATTTAGATTTTCTTGACTTCCGATCTGACCTTCCCAAAGTGATCAACTTCATGATCGCACATTTATCCAGCTTGGTGACCTTCCGAACTGTTGAGAGGACTTCTTTGGTTTTCTCGTGAAGCGGTTCGAATGCTCTTGCACAGGTCGCGGCTGTGTGGGTCATCGTGACAGCTGATGACCCACACGCCACTCAGCCATTCATGGAAATTGACGGTTA
Organism: Haloarcula hispanica ATCC 33960; assembly: GCF_000223905.1. Taxonomy (NCBI): domain Archaea; kingdom Methanobacteriati; phylum Methanobacteriota; class Halobacteria; order Halobacteriales; family Haloarculaceae; genus Haloarcula; species Haloarcula hispanica. The sequence goes on along the minus strand of NC_015943.1, from coordinate 211,709 downwards.
CAACAGTGCGTTCGTTCAGTTATCCGTCGAATCACACGCATTAGGAGCGTCATTCTGGACTACATATATGGGTCTTAGACAAGCATCTTAGATAACTGTCTTAGCTAACTGTCTTAGCTAAGACTCTTAGATTAGTTGTCTGACGAAGTTACTTATCTTAGAGGGACACAGAAGAACATATGCTGAGCTACACAGTGTACTCTGAAGCGGGGGGCGTCGGCAAGACATCGCTGACCGCGAACCTCGCCGTCGCACACGCCCGGGCCGGTCTCGATGTCCTGACCATCCCACTCGATCCACAGGATGGTGACCTCTCCAGACTGCTGGGCGTCGACGACGACCGCGCCGACAGTAGCGCCGACAACCTCGTCCGGCATATGGTAAACAGCCCCCGAGGACCGTTCGAGGATCTCATTTGTACCGCCGACGGCGTTGACGTGGTCCCAGAGCACAATATGCTTTCGGACCTCTCGGACCACCTATCCCGTGAGCAAGACAAAGCTGAGGATCTCGGCGACGCGTACAACATCTACGCGCAGTTGCAGCGTGTACTTCGTGACGCCGGCGTTGCCGACAAGTACGACATCCTCATCTGTGACCCACCGGCAACTGAGTCGGACCACCTCTACAACGCAATCTACGCGACGCGGAATCTCGTCATCCCCGTCGAACCTTCCTGGAAGGGGCAGGCCAGTGTCGAGGGGCTTGCCGAGCTCGCTAGTAACTTCGCTGACCAGCTCAATATCGATGTCGGCGTCCTCGGCGCCGTCCCGAACGGTGTCAAAAACACGAGCGACCAGCGCGAGATGCTCGATGACATCGAGTTCGCCACGCCAGAGACAATCGGCGACAGGACATCGCTCATGGAAGGCTGCTGGAAGCAGCAGTGCTCTGCATTCCGATATGTCCAAGAGCATCGCGACCGCCGCCGCGACTACGAGGTCGAGACGCTTGCTCAGTTTGACCGTCTCGCCCGGTTCTTTGAGGCCGAAGCCGGCGTCGATGCACCGAGTCCGCCCGAGCCCGGCGCACTGGAGGAAACAGCATGACGGGCTTCAAGAGCGGTGCGAGTAATGACGACCCGCTCGGCAACGATGATGATAGCGACGGAGACGACAACGATACGCCGGCGATGACCGACGCGGAGATATCTATAGAGTCAGACACCGATGTCACGGAAGAGCCGTCTACGTCAAGCCTGCCGTGGATCTACGCGCGCAATGGAATTACCGATGGCCGCGCACGGACCGTGCAGCTCCACCTGCAGCAATCGACTCTCGATAAGGAGCAAGCCGCGCTGCGAGACGTCGATATCACTGAATCAGTTAATAAAGCCGACCTCCGCGAAGCAGCGTATTTAGTGGGTCTTGCCAATTTAGACGCCGTCGCCGGCCAGTTACGGGAGTGGGGCTACGACGCAGAGTAACCAAGGGATATCTTGGAAAAATATACACCGGTCTCTCAGTTGCGGCAGTATGTACAGGACGATCAAAGCCGGCGCTGGCTTCGTGTTCGTTGGGACAATCGGCGTAATTGTCGAACAGACAATTTTGAGCACCAGTATCGAAGTTACCTCCGGACCGTTTTCAGGCGCAATCAGGGCCGTGGCGGCGCTGCCACAACTGAGTATCGTCGCCGGGTGTGCAGTTATACTGGCCTCTGTTTTGACAGATTGATTTATCAGAACCGGAAGCTCCTACTCTGGCAGCTCGCAGCAGACGGACGCTCGTTCTGTGGTATCCAGTTTATCGCTCGGGAGCGCGACTTGCAGGACGCTTCTATCGACGAGCAAGTCCAAGCCTTCGTCGACGATATGCTCTCTGACGGAAAGGTCCGGCCAGAGTACGACACGATGGCGGACTGGGAAGCCCTGGAAGCGAACCACGGCGACACCGCCGACCAGTACCTCTAGATCGGACTCCGCCGCAGGGCGATTTTGTGTCGCCTCCATGGCTGGAGGCTTTCCAGTATGTTGCCGACAACCGAACCACCGTTTGACCCGATCTTCGTCGATGAACCACTGCTTATCCCAAACTACAAAGAGACGATCATCAGCAAAGTCGGCTTGCCATTCTACGCCGACGTTGAGCGCCCCAATGAAGCGCCCGCTGACGAGCGCGAGCGAACCATCGACCTTGCGGAGCGAATCCTGCGCGCCGGCGGCGTCCGAACCGGCTTCGGACACCACGAGGAAGTCCGAACCTCAATGGAGTCGTGGGCTCCCGATGCCGACGAGGAATGCGACGCTGACCCCGGCTACTGGCGGTCGTCAGTTCTCTTGATGGCTCCCCAAGAGATGAACTTCGGACAGCTGGACGGCGAACCCGAGCAGAAGCACAAGAAGGCCAAGACCGTGCTTGCGTGGGCCGCCGACTGTATCGACAGCGACGTCCTTCAGGAGATCGAGCGGTCCCAAGCCGAGGACATCAAGCAAGCGTGGCGCGACGCCGCAGAAGCCGAGCTGACTCAGCGCGAAATCGAGCAGTTCGCCGAGGACCCGCCGGAAGCGCTCGATGGGTGGACGAGACTTGACGCCAACCACGACGCTGTCAAGGTCGCATACGTCGCTGACAACCACGGGACGCCATCGGTCGCGGCCGTCTTTGAAGACGCTGACAGCGAGTTGGAGGCGCTTGAGTTTACGCTGGAAGAGTGGCAAGAGAACGACGGCAATCCTCGTGAGGCCCGGCTGAACCGGTACTGCGTCACCACTGACGGCGACGGGGCCTACGCCCAACTTCGGTCGCATCTGCTGACATTCGAGGTCGAGCCGATGGAGCCACTCGAAGTGTAGGCCATTCCTGCGCTGAGCATGGTCACATCCCAGGTTCACCACACCGTGTGTCGAGTGTAAATACTACTGTAGTCTAGTGGTTTTCACCGGAAGCGGTGGTGTGTATGCACGCGTGAGCAGTAGTGGTTTGATGATGGCAGTGCTGGATCAAATATGTTGTTCAGTGTCAATTAACGGATTGTACCTTGGCGGGGTCGGTTTTCGGTAGCTTCAGTGCTCGGTGGACGCGTTCAACTACCTTTCTGGCGTGGCTAACTCCCACCAAGCACCCGCTTGAACAGGGTAAACGTGAGCAACGTGAACAGGAGTCCATTGAGCATCCCCTGACTCGCCGCGAGGAGCTTCGCTCCCCACCCGATAGGACCGATTCCGCCGTAGCCGATGGTAGAAAAGGAAATGTATGAGTAGTAGATGCCATTTCCTACTACTGCCAGCTGGTCCTCGGCATTCCAGACAACGCCTGCCCCAGTCTCCAAGGGGCCTCCGAAGACATACAAAATACCGTATACGAGTGGAAGAAGAAACGTAAGCGCAGCAATCCGCGGGAGTCGATTCCCGTAGCCACAAGTAAACTGCATCACACGGTTCAGGACGACACTAGCCCCCTTCTTTGCCTTCGTCGTTGCGTCCAGCGAGTATTCGTCTCTGATGAGACTGAGATTTTTTCGCCGGTTGTAGTGGAACCGCTTGTATTCGAACTCGCGACTCGCGGGCGTATCGCCGACGTCGTTGGCACTCGTCATTGCTTTCCGGTAGGTCTCTTCAATCACCTCGGGAGTCATTTCCACGCTGAAATCGCCGGTCGCGTTGTTCCCACTGAACTCGTGTAGAACCCAGTCGTTCCGCTCTAAGTACGAGTGGTGATCCGAGAAGTCGAAATGGTCGAAGTCAGTACGGCAGAACCGAAACTGATCAAGCAGTTCACCGGACCCGTTCTCGCTTCCCAACTGGACGTTTCCGACCGTGGCCTCGGTGAAGTCGAATGGAATATTGGAATCGCCGGGTTCGACGATTTGGCCGCCACTAATACTCGCTCTGACGAAATTCATATAGATATCATCGTCAAGCGCGTGGAGACGGATATGCACCTCACCAGTAACGGTCGCGCCGGTGAAATCAACCTCGACCGCGAACCTAGTATCCCATAGAGACAGGTTCGTGAACGTAGCCTCCCGAAACGTAGCGTTGGTCTCGAAGACCGCCTCCTCGAATGTAGCGTTATCTTCGAGCGATTTTGCTTCCCCCTCAAAGAGCGCACCCACGAAGCTGGCTTCGGACTTGAACGTCGCTCTCTTGAAGCTCACGTCCTCGTGAAACCGCACTTCATCGAAGGTCGCAGGCCCACCAAATGTCGCGTTCACGAAATCCGCGTCGCCGTAAAACTCCGTTTCGAAGGCACTAACAGAGCCCTCGAAGGTGGCGTCGTGGGCATGTACAGGATCGCTGAACACCGCCCGGTCGAGACAGAGGTCGCCGAGCACATGCATATCATGGCAGTCGACCCGGGCTTCGAACTCCGCACGGTCGAGGTTGAGCCGCCCATCGAAGGTGGTTTCGCTGAAATCAGCGTACCGGAACCGGGCTAGCTTGAAATCAGCATCTCCACGGAAATGCGCATTGTCGAATGCGATATCATCTTCAACGGTACGGGCGCCGCCATTGAACTCGGTTCCCCGGAAGTTGGCACGTCCATCGACAGTAACGTCGGTAAACGTAGCGTCTTCGTTGAACGTGGCCTCATTGAACGTTGCTGACCGGCGGAACTCTGTAGTCGCGAATGTGGTGTCATCGCCGAATATCGCGTGGGTAAACGTCGCATCATCGTCGAATTGCGTGTCGGCAAACGTCGCACACTCAACCGCTGCGCGATTGAACAATGCGGCTGACTCGAAGTGAGCGCCAGCAAAGGAGATATGATCGTCTAACTCGTGGCTGGAGCCACGTGCGGTGATGTTCCGAAATGAGGTCTCCCCGGTAAATGATGCGTCTCGGAAGCTCGTATCCTCGTCGAAGGTCGCTTCATCGCAGTCGACACGACCGTGAAACTGTGCCTGAGAAAAGCGGACATCTTCGTGGAACGTCGTCTCATTCGCCGAGAATTCGTCGGTGATCGTGACTGCTGTCGCCTCAAGAATACCCGATAGGATGGCATCGTCGAGCTTGAGACTGCCAATGGTCGCCTCCCGGAGATTGATTCCTTGCGCAATGTGGCCGTGGGTGACGTCTAGTGCCGCGATATCGGCATGTTGAAAATTGAGCAGATGGTTTGTCGCCCCGTCGATTTGCTGATATGTGAGCGACATTGTGGGAAGGTCGGCCCCGACGTACTCGTTACTTCGCGGGTCCTGGGATGTGAGGTTCTCACGGAGTGTCTGCACGATATCGTCGTCGGTCACATCGAGTGACCGGCGCTCGGCACGCGACATATGGAAGATGCAGTTGTCGCTCTCTGCGTGAGACTCGTGTGGGCACTCCCATGTTGTCTCGATATACGCGTCTGTCTCGTTTGACGGGTCAAAGCGATACGAACATGTCTCGGCGTCGGGGACTGAGCTCATACGTCGCTAGGGGAGAGTGAACTGGGCATTGGAGCAGCTATTCAGTAGCGTGATTGTTTATTTGGAGCATAGTCGTTCAAAAAATCTCACGCCGTTCCTCCGGAGTGAGCGATGTATCCGGGGCGGAGTGTGCGCAGTGTTCGCACTCGTAGCTGCCGCCCCCTTCTTCGTACGTAATGATTGGTGTCCCCAGTATGAAGAACGCCTCCTTTTGTTGGCGTTCGATGATCGCATCAGCGGCTTCACCACACCCTCGACACCAGTCCTCATCCTCGGCAACCGACTGATAAGTCACCTTCGCGCGGCCGAACGTGACCGCGCTGTACGCTTCGTCTTCGGTCGTCTCAATGAGATCGTCGGCCGGAAACGGCTGCACGTCGATCGTATTGTCGAACCCGGTTTCGACGGCCGTGTCGACGTCGATGTAGGGACCCAGGTCGACTCGATTGTCCCGACCGACAATATGGACCTCGACAGAGGCATCGCCGCGAACAATGAGTTCGTTGTTCGTCCCAATGAGATAGCAGCTGACACTGCCTGTCGCGCCTGTCACGTTAACGGTGGACTGACAGCCTGAGAGAACGACCCCAGTGTTGGGATCCGTTACCTCTCGCTGTTGTTGCCAGCCACTTACCGTGACGTCGTAGGTTGCGGGGTCACGAGACGGCGCATCGCTTGTGCCGGCGTCAAAGACCTGTTCGGGGCCACGCGCTGAGAGTGCCCCATCGACAGCGCCGTGGGCGATGAACACGTCTTCGGCTGTGCCAACCGCGAGGTCACCATGGACGCCATCCGGTTCCGTGTAGCCATCCTCCAGCGTACCGGTGATATCAGTCACCGGGTCAGCCACGTCAGCAGCCGGTGTGATTGGCACGCCGGTGAAGACGTACTCGACGTTCCGCAAGTCGAGATCGCCGTCAATCGAGTCGGGCTGTACATACATGTCTTCCAGTCCGGACATCCGAACCGGTGTCTCTATGCCGCCGTTGAGAGTCACGTCGCCTGTGTACTCGCTCATGGTGTGAATCGGTCCGTTAGATGCTAGTCGGGGCCCAGTACTGCGCGATGCTTGTGGTGGTAACCACCAGCAAGTCGTGCTCTGGGTAGGTGTGGTACGTCTCGAACGTCCTGTCGTCGGTCGTGATCGCCGTATAGGCACGTGGCCCGAACTCGTAGCAAAGGTCGTAGTCCGCTTCCGGGTCAAATTCCGATAGTGGGAGAGTCATTGCCATGCTAGACACACCGTGTGGACTCGCAAGTGAGTCCGTACAGCCCTGTTCGAGCGGAATTACCTCGGTATCCCGTTCGGAGATGGGTTTGCACGAGCAAATTTCATGGAACCCGAGCGAGTCGGCAGTAACGGCGTGTGAGTTGCCGATGACGCGGAAGGTAGCTGTCTCCCCACAGAAGGGGAGCGTCTGCGCTTGCTTTACATCCATCGCGTTGAACGACGGCGGCACATCAGGATGTGCCAGATAGAGTTCAGTCGTGGTCTGGTGTGTTGTGTCGCCCATTATTTAATGAGGATATCGTAGTTTGGATGGAACACGCTATTCGGCCGGACACCGGCGTATCTCGGCGTGTCTACCCACTCAACCGCTTGGTAGCGGTGCTGATAGCGGTTCATGTATGCTGTGCCGTTATGTGGCGAAAGCGAATCGCGCGGTGCCGGTGCGAGCAGTGTGAACCGCTCGACGCGCTCTGTCTCGCCATCTGCGTCAATATCTTCCCATGCGAAATACGGTGCTGCACTCGTCAGGCCGGCTTTGTGAACCGTGTTGTAGTACGCGGTTCTGTGCTGGGCGTAGCTGTACCGTGAATACGTCCACGTCGCGATCACGCCGTCTGCTGTAAGATGCTGGCGCAGCTGACTGTAAAACTCCACAGAGTATAGCGGGAGCTGGTCGTCGTCGGTCGCCCCAGGGATGTCCAGCAAGATTACGTCATAGCGCTGCTCGGACTGCTCGAGGTACTGGAACGCGTCTTGCACGCGCGTCGATTTGTTTTCGTATCGGTAGGCTCCATCGTGGTACTGCGCAAGGAACGGATCGGTCTTCGCCCGCTGCATGAACTCGCCGTCGATATCGACGTGGTCGACACTAACCCCGTGGCGTTGCAGTCGGTCCATCGCCGCCCAATCGCCCCCACCGATGAGGAGAACCTTCGTGTCAGTACTATTTTCGAACATCGACAGCGGGACGTCGACGAGCCCTTGATGATAGCTGTCTGCCCACGACTCACAGAGTTGGACAGCGGAATCCAATCTGAGACAGTGTTCCGTGGTGGCACCGAAGTACGGGTTGTCGCCGCTGCCGGTCCACGTTCGGTTGTACTCCGTGACGCGTTGGTACCTCGTCGTCCACGTGTCTGTGACAGCAACGTCCATCGCCCCCGGAGCGTACTCCAACTCAAATTCTCGTTCGAAGTAGTACTCAGAGACGTCCTCGCCAACCGGGCCCGCGTTGACAGCCGCGGCACCCGTGCTTGCTGTGACGAGCAGGCAGACTGCGAACAGCGCCTTCCCCGTTGATCCTACTGGCTGTGGGAGTCGGCTTCGAAGCGTTGGTCTGTGTGTGTTCGCCGTCGTGCTCGCGAAGATTAGCGCAGCGACGCCGTTCAGGAACGCAAGGACGAACACCGACGGTATGAGTCCAACTGCCGGATAGAGGAAGAACACGTAGACAAGTGAGCCGACTAACCCGCCAAGGTAGTCAAAGCCCAATACTGCTGCATAGGCACTTGTTTCATCGGCTGGGTCGCTCGGCTTGCCCTCTCGCCGCTTGATGCTAAAAGCGGCGCCCAACACCACTCCAAAGGCCCGATTCAGATGGCTGGTGAGTCGCCGAACCCCGCGGGCGATACTGGAGGGGGGCCGCGCCGTATCCCGAACGGATTCCGATAGTGTGGTCAACAGCGGTAACTCGAACCCTGAGAGGAACCCGATTGTGACAATCGGGAGCCGGGCAATCGCGCCGACTAGTGGCGCGTATGCAGCGGGGTATCTGAGCGTTCCGAGCAGGATGACGAGGAGGAACCCAAGCGGTGCAACGACGGCGAGGTACGTTTCGACACGGAAGAAATTCGACTCGGGGTCTGTCTCCAATCGGCCTGAGAGGAACGATCCTAGCCCCAGCGACGAAAAGAACAATCCGATGGTGAGGCCGTACTGAGTGACGCTTCCGCCGAAGACAACTGTGTAGAGCTCGGCAAAGACGAGTTCGTACGCAAAGCTACACAGCGCAACGATAAACGTGAGCGCGTGCAGCAGCGGGACGCTGTGGCGCGGATGGTGCGGTCGTGGTGTCATTGGGGACTCAGGGCGACGAACGGCGGACGGGCGAGCTGCGGGTCAAATTCGGGGTGAAACCTTCCACTTCTGGGCTATGCTGTAGGTATCATTGTCGTCCTTGACGAGGACATCGACGGCCTCCCAGCCGAGATTAGTGCCGTCGGCTGCGGTAGTGTGTGTGCCGACTCGGTACCAGCCTGCGTTCGTGACGTCGATACTAACTGTATCGTCGGGATTTTGCCACGTCTCATCCCACGAAACTGGCCCTGGCGCAGGCAGCTCCTCGTCGGTGTCGCTTACTGGGCCGATGCGGGCAATGCCCACCTCGGAGATTTCGGTTTCGGCCCGGCGCACCTCGTCATCGTGGTCATCGTACCACGTCCCAACGTAGGCGCCACCGTGGTACTTGGCACGGCCTCGTCCAGTACGAGGCGCATCAGAATAGGAGGAGCCTCGGCCACGACCAACAGCACCGCGGCCACCGCCACCACCGCCTTTCTGTGCTTGGGCCGCTCCAACGGGACTCAGCGAGCCGATGACCGACAGTCCACTCGGTGAATCCTTGGCGTTGCTGTCGAGTGACTGCGCGTTCTGTCCATTTATTGGGACGCCGTCTCGTCTGGTGGCTACCCACGGGTCGTCAACGAGCTCAGCCAGCAGTTGGGCGCTATCGATTGTAACTGTGCTGAGGACTCGGGACCGGCGTGGTGGCGGGCTCTCTGAGCTACTACAGCCAGAGAGTCCGACCAGACCGGCTGTCGGAAGGAGGGCTGCGCCATGGAGGAATCTACGTCGGTCCACAGTGGGCCTTTGTCGGTGCGTATAAAGAGTTTTTTGTTCAGAAGCGTGTTTCCTGCAAGGATACTCTTCCGCGCATGAAACTAGTGAATAGAGACGAATCCCCGAGCCGTCGGCTCTCGTGGCGAAACTGTGAGACGACGTGGCGTCGCGGGACGCAGTACTTTCACGGACTCATTCGACCTGGGAGCAACAAATCCATCCCAGGAATCGCAAGCATGGTTGGTATGAAATAAGAGAACCTTGAACGATTCGTCCGAGAGAGTGCTGGGAGTACGAAAACGTTGCGCAGCACCTTCGACAGACAGCGCCCGAGGCGGCTCTGTGCGACGCGTGGCTCTCGCCGCACCGAGGCGTCTCAAAAGATAAGTTCACGCCATATCTCAAAGCTTTCCGACTTCGCCGCCGAATCTTACGTTAACCTGGTCGAGAAGCTCTCAAAGAAATCGTCCGAACCGTTCTCTGACTCACCAGTAACGTGCTTCATATGAGCGTAGAGATTAAGTACAGCGAACCGTCACTATCGATTCCGTGCTAACTCGGATGAATCGGTCCGTTAGTAGAACTGCTCACTGAGAGCAAGTGGGGTTCAAGCTATACTGACCGTCAAGAGTAATTGTGGGAATTAATTTCTGCCGTCCTGCGATTTCGCTCACAATCTATCCGGATCCTAAGTATATACTACCAGTTGTTATTAGAGCAGATTGGGATTCTGTACCGTCAAAGCGTTCCTGGGAGCAGATATCCCGATTCGGCAATGTTCAACTGACGGGTAGCATAAGAGTGGACGGTAACTTCAGCGAATGAAGCCGGCAGGCGTCCCTGATAGGTATCCCAGCCGTTTCTCCGAGTGTGATGCAATCGAACCGCTCGCTGCTCGCACGACTCACGAACGAATATCCGGTTGTGTTGTTCTCCGCACTGGCAATCGGACTCTCTTGGGCGGTGTGGATCGCGACGTTTTCGATAACTACCTCACGGTCGGGACTATGGATGTTGGGAATAGTCCTCGGAGCCTTCGGCCCTGGAGCCGCGGGAGCGGTCGTGACACGCCTCCGTGGTGAATCAGTCCACGCTTGGCTCGCAACGATTTTCGATTGGCGACGACCACTCCGCTGGTACGGACTCGCAATCGCCGTCCCGGTGGTTGGGGCCCTTGGAGTCGCTGTCGTCGTCTTCTCGCTCGTGGGGCTTCCCGACAGCAGTTCCCTTGGGCAACTGGCCCCGCTCTTCCTGTTTAATCTGGTGTTGGCGACACTGTTCACCGGTGGAAACGAGGAGTTCGGGTGGCGGGGATTCGCACTCCCACATCTCCAGAAGCGGTTCAGTGCGCTCACCGCGAGTGTTCTCGTCGGTGGCGTCTGGGCACTCTGGCACGTCCCGATGTTCGTCTACGACGTGTACCCCCACTCACCGGTTCTGTACACTGCCAGCGTGGTCTGTTTTGCGGTCATCCTCACGTGGTACTACAACGCGTCGGACGGATCTGTTCTCGGTGCCGTACTGTTTCACGGGACGCTCAACGCCGCGGTGAACGTCCCCGGGCAGGCTGTCGGCGGCGCGGAAGCAGTGCCGGTCCCATACGCGGCGATTCTGACCGGCACGTTCGGGGTCCTCGCTACCTTGTTCGTCGTCCGCTACGGTCCTGAAACGCTTTCACACAACGAAGCCGTCCAGCCGCGCTGGACAGGTTCCCGGTCGACTGACGGAGCCGTGTCCAGTAATCCCTCCAGCGATGGACACGGAACTGAACCGTCCGACTGATACGGACTTTTGTAACGAATTACCGGTCATCCTGACCCCATCTCCGGCGATGACCGGCAATTGACTACAAAAATTCGTGTGACGCCCTGACCCAATCGTCAAATTCAATGTTCGACAGGCGGTATCAGTCCCGCCTCGGGGTCCACAAGCCGTAGAGAATCAGTCCCAGGCCGGCAAACTCAGGAATCTGAAGGAGGCTATTGAGTAGCGGGGTGGGGAGTTCCAGAATGTGAATAAATATCAGAGCCAGCGGAGCCTGCACGAACAACACCAGTATGAATCCGATCGCTATGTACAACATCGGGCGGCTCCGGTTTTGCCGGTACGCCGTGTAGGCAAGATAACTGATTGCCAGTCCGAGAATCATCGGAACTATCTCGCTGACCTGGCGGACTGTTCGTAACGTTTCGAGATCGAGTTGGAGTATGGCGAGCATATCAGCTACCCTCTACGAACTGTGTGAAGCGGTCGACCATCCGGTCCCGACGCGAGACCGTGATGTCGAAGCCGTCTTCGCTGAGATCGAGTTCGATGCCATCGAGTTCTGTCCGATAGAGTTTGTAATTCTTCCCATCGGTGACTGGCTGGATATCTTCGGTGACAAGATCGTACTCTCGGAGCCGTTCGAGTCGGCGGTAGACTGTCGGCTCCGAGACCCCGGCGCAGTCGCTGAGCTCTGCCGCCGAGCGAGGCTTCTTTTTCGCCTCGACGAGAATCGTGCGCACACACTCGTCACCGAGCAGGTCTGCGAGTGCTTCAGGATCTCGCACGTCGGACACTGTGAGCGGGCCATCTCTTGGTTCGTCAATATAGGTTGTGCCGTTCTGGGCTTTCTGTCTGGCTTCAGTCAGAGAAGTCATAAGAAACTACCATCCATATCCGCGCTCACGTTTCGAGTAGGGATGTCGAACAGACAGACACGCACGCCAACAAGTGTACTCCTCCCGACGGTGTCTTGGACCGCCGCCTGCGACGACGTCGCCGCACAGCTAGGTCCCGAAGACGAACTCCTCATCATCCACGATAGCAAGGACGACCCGGTTGTGGACCGAAAACCGCTCTCGGAGAACGTCCAGTTTATCCCTGCCGGCGACCCTGTCGGGTGTTCCGGGAAAGCAAATGCTATTGCCGCTGGGATGGAAGCCGCTAATCACGACCGTCTTGTCTGGACCGACAATGACTTTCATCACCCCCCGGACTGGCTTGACCGCCTCCACAAGGACTACGCCGAATACGGCCCGACAACAGAGTTGCCGGCGTTCGTCGGTCAAGATCCGCTTGCAGTCCTGTTAGAGCCTGTTTATGTCCTTGGGGGCACGCTCGGGACATACATCGGTGACCACGCTTGGGGCGGGGCTGTCATATTTGACAGAAGTGATCTTGACGAGGAAAGGTTCCTTTCGGAGCTCCGACAGACGATCAGCGACGATGGTCTCCTCGGGGAACACATTAGTGTGACATCAGTTCAACGCGTACGCCGGGTGCCAATGGGTGGAAGTCTCCGGCAGACGCTTGAACGACATATCCGGTTCAACCAGATTTTCTCAACGCATGATCCAACGGTAGCGAAACTCTCATTTGGTGTATTGGTCGCTGTTCTCATCGGTTGTGTCTTCTTCCCGCTCCTCGCGGTGGTACTAACGGTACTGACAGCCGGTGTCAGTGCTAGCTTCGGGGTTCGACGAGCCTCGCTACTGCTAACGGTACCAGCACTTGTAGCCGCTGTCCCCTTGGGGCTGTATGCTTTCGCCCGGGACACATTTGTTTGGGGAGGGCGACGGTACCGTTGGCACTCGAAGTTTGATGTTGAAGTACTGAACGAGTAGCGTTCTTTGGGCCACGTTAATCTGCGCAGATATCCGTGCCTGCCAAATCTGCTTGACTCTCTGGCTGTTTAATCAGCCGTAGTATGTTGGCCTTAGAACATACGCCATACCCCCTCTGTATAGCACAATGGCAACGATTTACCCTGGTTCTGTCAGGAACATCGTGGACCCGGAAGCTGTAGTCAGCAACAATCGTTCACCGGTAGCCGCCAGTACAGCGACAACAAACCCGACGAGAACCGTGAGACCCATCCAAGCAAACCAGAGTTCAAGATTGATAGAAGTCGAGTGCTGCATACAGAGCCAGAGCATGTGTTTAACGAAGGGAGATGCCGATAGTAGCATTTCAGCCAATGAAACAGCGGCTAGGTCTTTTTGCGTATGATGAGCGAAACACGATACTGAGACATGAGCGAACGATCCTGTCCGGATTGTGATGTCCTGATGGAGCAGACAAACGTAACTGCCGAAGGCGTCGGTGACCTCTACATCGAAACTGAGAGAGACGGCGGTATCCTCGACCGCCTCGGTGTCGGGTATCAAGCCCCACTTTCTGCATACCTCTGTCCGGAGTGCGGGTTTACTCGACTCTATGCGGACCTTTCTGAGTAGTCGGGTGAAGCGTGTGCTCCATAGAGTCGTTCCCGACGAAACGCGGCACAGCACGGCTCACCGAGGATTACGTGTACTTCGAGGAGTCGTTTTGGGGGTACATTAAGTCACTCTACCGAGACTACTGGCAGCGCGGAACGTGGTGGTCCAGCAGTGCCCTTGTCGGCTATTTGTTTGCGTTTCCAATCGGCACCTGGTGGGTAGTCAGCGCGGTCCGCGGTGGCAGCTTCCTCCACATCGCCGTCATTGGCGGGTTGACCCTCGTACTCTGGGCGGTGAATTACGCATGTGGGTTCCGATCACCAGACCGAATTCGACTTGCTACGATTGAGCAGGTCTCTGCAACAGATGGCATGAAGGGACTGACACGTCCTCGACTCGTCATTAGGTACACTGACGGGGAACAACCTGTAAACGCCGCGTGAACCTCCCGTCACTTTACACGAGCGGTGGAGAGACAGTATACGAACGGGCACAGGAAGCGTTTGCCGAGCGCGGATTCTGAATGGCGCCTTTTATTTCGAGAAAGTATACTTGAGAAAAAGGCAGTAATGCTGAATATGCGCGTCGTATCTTGCACGGCTATCAGAACATCTCTCTGAGTTGGTAGAACTCTCGGCGGTCAATTCGCAGGTCTACCTTGCGGCTGTTTCACTCGTCTCCACAGGTGAAGAAACTATATTCGGTGGCTGATGTTATAGACCAAGACCCATTTTTTGATCCCCCGGTCGGGTGCGGGGCGGTCCAGTGAGAGCGTCCCCGACAGTACCCATGGCATCGAAGACCACCAACAGCGATCAGACCGGAGAACAGCACCCAGCATCCAGCGAAGCGCAGTTCCCAGACCTTACAGTCCGCGCCGAGGGGACCGCAAACCGACTTCGGCGCGTGAATGAACCCGGGAAGGCCGATTGTCTCGAAACAATTGAGGTTAAGCCGATAGGGGCGGCTGAAAACTTGAAAGCGTGATTATAAATGCCGTCGCCAAGGGAGCATTCACCATGATATTTAGGTTCGTTCATTATAAATAATAAACTGGTTGGCTTGATTCCAGCGGGACTGTCCGAAAATCATAATATATAAATAGTTTTTAGGCCAGCCTAAAGTATGCAGAATAAAGATATCTTGGACTGCTGTCAACGTCGGAGGGAAATTCTGAAAGCTGGCTGTAGTATCGTTGGCGGCGGGATAGTTGCCGGTTGTCTCGGTACCACCGACGACTCGTCGTCGGATGACACCACTCCTACGTCCCCATCTGGTGAAGAGTCAATGACAGAAGCTGACGATCCAACACCGTACGAAGTGACAGTCAAACCAGCCGGGACCCATACGTTTGACTCAGTGCCCGAAACCTATGCAAGTTTTCCCGGAGCTTGGATGGATATTGCGATGGCATTGGGTATCAAGCCATCTGCAATGATGTCTCTTGAGGAAGAGCAGCTGAAATACTACAAAGCACTTCCTGACGTTGCTGTCGATCTGGGTTCCGTAGAGACTCTTTTGGATTCCAATGATTCGGAATTCGACAAGGAAGTGTTCTACGAGGTTGATGCTGACGTACACCTGATGGACCCGCGGATTCTCAAGCGGTACTCGGGGTGGAACGATGACGATCTTGAAGAGATAGAGCACAATGTCGGTCCGATACTGGGATCGATGATCCGCTTCCCATACGAACGTGATCCCTACTACACACTGTACGAAGCTGTCGAGAAAGCAGCAAAAATCTTCCAGCGGCAAGAACGGTACGATGCATGGGTCGATCTCAAAGACGAGGTGTTTGCCGAGATACAGTCTCGTCTGCCTGATGACAAACCGACTGTCGGCGCATTTATCATCGATTTCGATATTGAAGGCAAAAGCCTGCGGGCGGCAGAGATCGATGCATTCCGAAACGATACCAGAACCTTTCGTAAACTGGGCGTCAACAGTGCGTTCAAAGGGGACACCTACGTCCGATACAAAGAGATCGGTTACGAGAAACTCCTCGATGTCGACCCGGAATACATCGCACTCATCGATAATCTGACGACGGAAAATAACGAGTCCTTCCAGCAAACCCTTCAGGCAGCCAAGAATCACGAAACGTTGAGTGAGTTGACTGCAGTCCAAAACGAGAACTTCGTTCGGTCGGCTGGGACGAATATGGGACCGATCATTGACCTATTTTCGGTGGAAGCGGTTGCGATGCAGTTGTACCCGGATGAGTTTGGCGAGTGGCCTGGGTCTGTCGGCGACGTTCCCACCGAGCACCAGTTATTCGACCGACAGCGGGTTGCTGATATCATCAATGGAAGGGTGTAAATCGGCGATTGGGGGTGGCTCGTCTCCACAGGAACTGTGAGACTCTTCTCTGAAACAGCATCCCGATAAGAACTCGCGAACGAATTGTGGGGGTGTCGTTCGTCCTAACTTGAGATTGGAATTTCGACGCTATGTCAAAGAGAATACCAAGTATAACTGTATCAGTTATTCGTTTCGTTGTGACAGATCACTTCGACGCCATGGGATTCGAAGGCGTCGGACATCCCATCCAGATGTTTGTACCCAACAGACACCCAAATCTGGGTGTAGTCGTGTGCCGTCGCATCTTGTATTGTACGGTTCACCATCTCAATGTCCCGCCGCCCGAGTGTAGCACGAACAACGAGCCCGTGAGCCACGAACCCGGCGAACGCGAATGTGAGAGGAATAAAGTTCAGTGGGAGTAATAATAAAATTCCACCCCAGCCCAAAAGGACCGCAAGCGGCCGTTCATAATCCGATTCCTTACGGGCAAGATAGGTTAGACCGGTACCGAGTAGCAGAATTAGCACGAGTGCAAGTCCAACAGCAATCGGCTGTAACCAAAGAAATCCTCCGAATACTATCCACGAAACTCCGGTCCAAATTAACGAGAGTTCTGGAACGAGGTAAGAGGGGTGTGTATCGATTCGGGTTACTGGCGTGTCAGCCGCCGCGGCGAATTCTTTGATGACCTGGTTTTCTGCACCTTGTTGGTGGCCGCAGGTTAGTGCAACACGTGGGCCATAGATCATTTGCGTGACGAACACACCGACTACATAGAGTGGATTTCGAAGAGCCGTCTGTATATATCTCTTCATTCCTGGTACTTCTGATGGGAGCTCGTGGTAGAACGCGTCAATGTCGACGGAGGCGGTCAGTTTCTCAAGAGAGCGTTGTACAGCCTCATATGACCGAAAGTGAGATTCACCATGCAGATGGACTGTCAAATCAGTCGACTCCGAACCCATGAAAACCGATTATCCTACTCAAAGTCAACGTTTTTGTGGATGCTTTCACCAGTCATCACTGACTTCACTCTCGTCACAGAAGATGTCCTCATCAAGATAATCAACGAGTAACCGAGCAGGTCATGCTCACAGCCTCTTCCGTGTCGTCTGTATAAATATTGCCGCCGATCAGCGTGATGACGCCACGCAGTGGTGGACAACACGGGCGGCGAGTAGCCAACTCGTCCAGTTTCGCTCTCTGTCGGTTTGTGCTTCCCTCGGGGCCGGAGTTTAAATACGATGACGAACGCAACCAAGCGTGTGACTGACCGAAATCCTGAGTACGATCCCGCTGATATCCTCGGCGCAGCGAGTTCCGATCCTGAAACGAGGGGGAACGGACGGGAACGAGTCCTCGAATCCACCGGCTATCCCGACCGTACAGAGGATGAGACTCGTACCTGTCGGACCTGTGGACAGGATATCCCACGGGATGAACGCCAGTGTCCGTTCTGCGCTCAAACCGGCGTCCCCGAGACTTCGTCCGACGATCAAGGTAGTAGTCCACTTGGGGAGTGGACGTTCGGTCGGGTAGTACTCGCACTCGTCGAAGCGAACACTGATTTCCATGCACGAGCCCTCGGCGCTGCGGCCTTCTCCGTTTCCGACAGCATCGCAAGCGGCGAGGACGTCTCCCATGGAACCGTGAAGTGTCGAGCAGCCTTCGGGACCGAGCCAGCCGCCACTCTCACGAAGGGGTGGCCCGACCTGCCGACAGAAACCACGATCGACGAGGAATCCGGACAGGCGCTTCTAGAGACAGCCGACGAACAGACCAACTGGGACGGGAATGGGGACGACGTCCAGTCACGGATCTACCTCGAGGACGGGTCGCCGGTCACCGACCGCTCGGAGTTCCAGCAGCTCACGGATGAGTTCCGGGAGGCTGATGGGACGTACTGGCTTGTGCCCGGCGTTGTGAAGCGCCATCAGGCAAGAGCCGAACCGGAGATAGTTGGAATCGGGTTCCACTGTCGCCAGTGTGGCGCCGTGACGGGACACGAATCTCACGGGCTCGATGGCTTCGAGTGCCACCCACACCTTGACCGCATGATCTGGACCTGCAGAGAGTGTGGGCAGCACCGACACGAGCCCGAACAGGAGGATGACACGGAGGAAGTCACAGGGTATGAGCATCTTCCCGACGGCGTCTCACCCGAGGACATCCACGGCGACGAGCCAGACTTCCAGGAGCAAGAGTTTCAGGACCAGATCAGTGCCTATCGCGAGCGGAATGGCTTCTTCCCGTGGGAGCGGTAGCTGTCGAGTCAGCAGAGCGTAACGGTTGTTCAGGGTACCATAGAACCATTCGTAGCTCACATTGTAGTTCTCGCTGAGCAGTCGGTACAGAGTACAGCTTTACTCGGGTAAGAAAAACATCAGGAGCAAGGTTAGGAACCCGATTGCGACTGCTCCCGCAGAAACAAGGTAGAATCTGCTTCTTCCTGGCCTGTCCTCGTCAAATATAACGAGCCCAGCCTGTGCGCTTCGACCCATATGGATAAGGAGAATTCCACCCCAACTGATTGCCATCCACAGTGAATTCGTATCAAACATTGGTTGGATACGAGCAGTATACGAATCTGAAAGCAGTTGAGGAGCATACCCAACGGCGATGACGAGTAACAACTGAATGACTCCGACAAAGACTAAAAGATGTCCATATTCCGAATCATCCATGTACAGGGAAGAGAGGCTTCACGCAAAATAGCTCTGATGAAGTAATCGGTGGCTATGTTGCCGGAAACACACCAATCCTTGCCGTTGGAGGTTTCATATGTGCTGGAACTGTTTTAGGCTGTGCGATTAACGATGCAATTCGGGAGAACACTCCCTGTGGTGCCCAAAACCTTGAGTTCTATTGGAATGAGACAACTCCGAATCATCCACTGGTGGTCATGATAGAATGTACGGACATTTCTAAAGATGAGAGAGAACAGACCGCCGAAGACTTTGGAGAAGATCTGCAGGGTTTCGCTGACGATGCCGCTGACGTGACTGTTGAGGTAGGACAAGAAGCTGCTGATGAAATAGACGATCTACTTGATGAAGGAGCCGATGAAATAGATGATATAATAGATAAGGGTGAAGGCATCCTTCTCGGGTAACAGGATACCGTAATTAAATTCCCCACCACTCTACATATTGAACCAGATGGTTTCAAGAAATACATTAATGTGGATGACTGGATACCTGCTCTGCCTGCTCTCGGCGGCTGTGATGGCATTACCCCAGACGACCGGTTCCAAATCAGATGCAGTACTGCTAATAGCAGCGGCAATCGTCGGTCATATTCTGCATGGATTGCGGGTACGGTATTTTCGATAACGCCCGGGGACCTATTACCGAGGTGTCCGGATTCACAACGACGGCTAACTCGGCAGTAGCCGATCCAAAACGACACTCGTCCCGTCTTCGATCCGGGGCACTGTATTCTCCAGCAAGTGCTCATCATTTTCGTCGACGTCGAGAATGCCGGGTTCGACGAGACGGGGACCATCCTCCCGTTCGGCGGTGAGGGTCAGACACAGCTGGCCGTCAACCTTCCCACCAGCAACCAAGATCGTCGCAACTGCGTCGGGAAACGAGACGGTCGTCCAGCCATCTGGTTTCCGGACCCGCAATTCGGTCATCAGTTCTTCTTCTCTCGGCAAGCAGCATCAGCGCTCTGGCTGGCGTACGAGCCATTTTGTGTCTCCCTCGGAGCCGGAGGAGAGCATGAGTACGACAGCACCTTCCTTCGAGGAGTATGACTTCGACCACGGCGACCACGTTCGAGCCGACTGGACCGAGGGAGACGGCCCACTCGATGCAGTTGTCGGAACCGTTACAGAAATTTCGTGTTCCGGCGGCAACGTGATCGTCGCTGTCGAGGCTGACGACGACCAGTATCCCGAGCGCTCGATCTACGGCGGGACCCACGATTGCGCTCCCGAGTGGGTCGAGCCACTAGAGCAATCATAGTCTGACAGCAAGGAAACTCGCCCGTATTTTGTGAGCCTCCGTCGGGTGAGAGGCGGTCCAGAGAAAGCCTATCAGCCATATCCGAACAGGCAGGCGACCCAGACCAGTACCAAGATGGTTCTGTCACACCCGTTGTGACCACTGGAATCGCTGTGGTCGCTCCGTTCGTGTTACGAGTCCTCACTATACTCCTGACAACAGGGGGTCGCTCCCGGTTGCTGCAGCTAGCAAACAGCGGCGTCGACGGCGGCAGGGCACGTACCACCGCGTCCAGTAGCGTTGGTTCAGTGTCGGTTCGTGTCCTATCCGGCGTGTGTCACAGGGTTAGGGCGTGGACTCCACCACAACGGGTGTGACGCCACCTGTGGCGGCTTTGTGGTCGCTATTCTCTAGGAGATCGAGGCCGATGTAGCGTTTTTCGAGCAACCCTTCGGCTGTTGCCATATCCATCGCGAGAATGTCGGTTTGGGTCTGGTCCCGGCCGACCTGTCGGGTTTTCTCGACGACGTCGTCGCCGCCAATCTCGACCAGTGTCTCCCAGACGCGCTTGATCGTCTGGCGATGGGGTTCCTTCCCGAGTTCCGCGGTCAGGGCTGTCTGCAGGTCAGCTTTCGTCATGAAGACGCCGCTGCCGTCGGTTCGCTTCGTGGCAAATTCCGGCCAGCGCTTGGCGATGCTGATGGCGCGATAGGTGTTCTGGCGGTTCGACCGTTCGACAAACATCGTCTTGACCTTCGATTGGCGGCAGTTCGCGAAGAAATCCAGCGGCGAGGTGCTGGGTTCGATTCCTTCGGGGAGCTGCTCGGCGTCCTCTTGGCGGTCGGTGTCGGCTTCGAGTTGCTGGGCTTTGGCGATGGCACTCTTGGCGACATCGCGGGTGGTTTCCTGCTGTGATTCGAGGTCGTCAAGGCGCTGGTCGTTCGTGGCGGCGTCACCGACTGCCGTGGTGGCAACCTCGTGGGTCTGTTCGAGGTCGGCCTCTAGTTCGGTGACGCGTCCGTGGAGGTCATCGATAGTCGCGACCAGCGTCTCAAGAACACTCGAAACGAGGGGTGAGACGTCGCCGTCGAGGTCGTTGACGAGCGCTTGGAGTTCGTCGGTATCCGTCTCATCCTGTCCGATATCCATGTCGAGGTTGTCGGCGAGGGCTTGATCGGTCTCGTTGTCGTCGGGGTTTGTTTGTCGTGGCATTGTGACCACAGGACCCGTGCTCGGAATCGAACCGAGCAGTGCTGACCACAGCACGGGCTACCGGTGACGGAGCTGGCGCTCTCTAGACGCGGCGGTTGGCTCGTGGCAACCCCGCTCCGTCTAGTGGATTTGTGTCGTGGCACCGCGCCGACGACGAGCAGTGCGTGTATGCTGCCGTCGCCCGGACCGGCGTGACACTGGGTTCACCGGTCGCGGGACACCCCCGCTGGTGGCAGTGGTACAGTTGTGGGCGACACTGTGGGGGCTTCGAGTGGCTGGGCGGCCAGATGCGGATGGCCGTGGAGGTAGGCCGGGCAGTTTGATCGGTGCGTACTCATTGTGGGCCTCCGCTGACGGCGAGGAGCACCTGTCTGGCTTCGCGTGTTCGTCTGGTTGTGGTGTCTGTCTGGGCCAGTGCAAGTCGGGCTGCGCAGGCGTCGAGGCGTGCTTGGGTGTAGCTGCGCTCGTAGCCCGGCGGATCGAGGACGGTCTGGCAGTACTCGATGACGGCGGCGTCAGTGTCGGCGTTTGATAAGAGGCACTTGGCTGTCGATAGTCTACGCTCCTGGCGGTCCTGTGCGGTATCGTTTTGTGGTCTGATTGCTTCGGTCATGATGCCGTGCGCGACCGGGTCAGCGGGGCCCTAACCCCGGTGGCTCGATTTTGGTAGCCTATTGTTCCCCGGCGAGTCGCGCATATTCGGTGATGTACCATCACAAGCACTTAGTGGTTGGCATCGTACTGTGACAAATACAGTAGAACAATGCCACAAGTCATAGAACAAGGTATGCCCGACAAATCCGGCGGAAATAACAGCAAACCCGATGAAAATAGCAGTATGGGTAAGGAGGAAAGAGTGAGACAAGTGCTGGGTCTGTTGGTCGAAACAGAGCTTCACCTCCCGCCAAACGTTATTTTCCACAACTGTAAGGAGAGAGGTGCTACGTTCGAAAGACGGACTGTTAATCGATATCTGAAGGAACTGCTTAAGGAAGGATACGTAGAGAGAGTTGAGAGTACTGATGGGTTCTACAAAGCGACTGAAAAGGGACGAAGATACTACTACGGAGACCAATCTTAGCGCTTCTTTTTGGCATAGTACTATGACAAGCACTAAGTAGCCGGAAGCCGTGACTATTGAGTAGGAACAGACGCGCTGCTGGGCGATTTCGTGCCTTCGAGAACACGAGTTGCCCACCGTGGTCACAACACGGCAGGCGCGTCGGTTCCTGGAAGAACCATGAGTAAGTCTGCCTCGCCGACTAGTAAATCTGTCGGCACGACTGACGCACATCCACAGGAACGTATCGCTCGCGAACTGCTCACGCAAGGCCGCCCGCTCTTCTTGGGCGTCGACGGCGAAGGCGCGGCACACTACTGGGATAGCTATGAGTTCGCTGTGGCCGTCGTCGTCAGCGAAGACCACGCCGAGAAAGTCGCACTTGCCGAGACGCCGTATGAAACACTCGCAGGCTGGTGCGAGTACACGCAGGACGAACGCGGCTGGGCCGTCGGCCCGTACGTCGGCGGCTCCATCGTCGACGATCTCGCTCGGGGGCTGAACGCATGAGCAAGAGCGTTCGCTGTACGGTCGAGAACCGCCAGCGCGTTCGGCGGGCCGCCCGAGCGCTACGAGAGACGGCCCCGACCGCCGTGGTCGGGACGACGCCACCGGTGCGCTCCGAGTACGATGCTTGGACGCTCGACGCCGTACTTCGTGAGGCCGAGGGCGTCCCGCCGGAAGTTCTCCGGGAGCTCGCGCTGGCCGGGCTGACGCTCCAACCGACGCCCGCCCAGAACGAGCACCAGCACGTCGTGGCGACGGCCTAAGCTGGGTAGCTATACCTCTACCTTTTTGCTGAGTTGCGTGCGTACTTTGCATGGGTTGCGGTGGTTTCTGGACTTAGCCGCTGACTGACCGCGACCCCGCGCCGGGCCTGTTAGAGGCAGGTCCCACGACGGCGCGAGTGTGTATTCATAGCTGACGAGCGACTGGTATCTAAACCCCCCTTGGACTTCCGGGGTAGGAGCGTGTTGCTGAGATAAGCGGTTTCTAGCAGTCCTCAGACAGCGTGGTCGGCGAGTTCGTGGATCCAGTCGGGAGGCGTGGGTTACGTTTAAACACCAGATAGTCCTCATACGAATAATGGCTGAAATATTAGTTTTCACGCTCCTCGCCGCTGTTGCCGCTGTTTATCCTGTACTTCCACGGTACAAACAGCTGAGAGTTCGCTATAATCTATGGACCAAAGGGCGTCTGCTGTTTATTGCGAGTTTGATTCTCCTGATTCTCCTCTCCTATGCAGTCTCAGTGTATCTCCAGAGTATTGAACAAAAGTCTATTGAGGTGTCATATTTGATGGGGAGTATCACAATTACTCCGCTACTCGTTGAATACACTCAGTTGGGTGCAGTCGTCGGAATTGTCGCTCTTTTTTCGGTTGTTTTCCTCAAGTCCAATGTCCGTATTCAGAACGAAGAGAATCTGTTAGAGATACTCCGTAATTTGCAAAGCCAAGAAAACTACTCTACACTTACAAACCTCATAGAAGACAAATATCGGCCATTAGTAAATCATCCTCCTGCTCCAGAAAACCCAGAGAATCTGGCAGCGTCGTTCAAACGGGCACATAGAGAAGACTACGAACCGGTTGAAGGATGGAGGAAACTAGCTCGTGAGAAGAAGCGTTTAGTTAATTATTACCTTGGACGGATCGGATATAGATTGAAAGAGACAGCAGAGAGGTCATCGGAGTACACGAATGCTCTCTTGCTTGATTCAGATTTTTCCAAGCAATACCCAAGTGTTGCCACCGAACTAGGATTAAGAATATTGCGTGACGACTCGCTGAACGGGCGTCCGAGGAAAAAAGTTGTACATCGTTATTTAAGGGAATTGCTGAAAGTCGAGAACAGTTTGCTGTACCGCGATCTTGAACAGAACACCAATCAAGACGGGTTGTATCGGTACGATTTGGAGGAGCAAAATCGTCTATTATATGCATTATTCTCTGATTTCAATAGGGCAGTCGAATTAGACGTTTACAAGCCAGTCGGCGATAAAACTAAAGAAATTATTCGAGATCAGCGGAGAGAGGAGATTGATAGGTATAACGATCAGCGCCTAACGAACACAGATATTTCGGACGAGTATATTTTCAGTGATCCAGTTTTTCTCGGCGTTCAATATTTTGACGTGTTGGTGACGGAAGCATTTCATCAGAAGATCGACTGGCATGTGTGGCTCTCATATTATGAGTCGTTCACTCGTGAAATATGTCGGAATTACGAAATAAACGAATATAGTGACCCAGATGCAGAGTGGCCGAATGACTACTCCCGGCTCTTGTATGAGATGATCAGTAACATGCGGGACTGGATTAAGATGATGGATGAATACCTCAAACCGGACGTTGACAGTGGCGTCAGTGGACCTCCCTACCACCTAGATGTTGTTCCGGAAGATGTGGATGGAACACCTTCCAATAGCGAATCGCATGTTGATGATGCCGCTGGTGGAGAGGACGATTCCGATGAATCCGATGACGAAGACAAGCAAGAGGAGTACGGTGACCACGTTCGATTAGGGCGAATGAGTACAGGTAGGGGTCAGAGGAATATTCCGGAGATGACAGTGATTATCCTGTTCTCGTGCCATGAGAAAATTCTGTCAACGTCCGAGATTCCGCTACAGTTCAAAGCCTACATTACGAAGATTGTGTTCATGTGTCTGTTAGACCTCCGAGAATACGAGCAAGGGTCACTTCAGTGGGAGTACAGCGAGTTTATGCTGTATTGTCTTGAAGATAACCTAACTGGTAGGGCTTCAAAAGCGTCGTATCGAGAAGTCCTGAAGCAGGTTTATCAGGGCGAGTATGGTGGCCAGTCTGAATACGGTGTTCGACACGAAGTCCACGTCAAAGACACACAGATGACGGGTCTTGTGGATGCTTTAGATGATATCATCTAACTCGTAGAGACACTGTTCGAGGAATATCCACGCCGCCACAACTGGCAAAGTCCGGACCCACTTGAGGTTGGTCACGCAATCAGCGTCCAACACAGGGCGCCAGACACTCTTGGAGCGCTACCAGATAATCTCGAAACGTATCGCAGCTATCCGAACCCGCGAGCAGATATGTCTGAGCGACGCTGGGATATTGCAAAGAACCCATACAGGTGATGGCACTCTACCTCGCCACTCCTTGGCACCGCCTCTACAGTCTCAGTTTCCCATCAATTGAGCTCAACCCAAAATGACCAAGACGGACTACTCCTCTTCCGGGATGAAATCAGTGAGTGTCGTTGGTTCGGGCTCTGCTTCCATTTCGTTTTCAAGTGACTGTGGATCAGGAGCGGGGAAAACCATTTCAGGCTCATCTGCCGTGACCCCATCAAGCACTGATCGCATCTCATCGAACGCGTCGCACGAACCAGTCCCAGTAACGTGACACCACCCACGAGTCCGAGTCATCGCGACAAAGGCCTGATTGCGTCGCCGGACCAGTGATTGCCCACTAGAGACATTGTCGACATGCTCTAACCCAGAAATATAGACCATTGCCGCTTCGTTCCCTTTCGCACGGTTGATCCGAGTAACGGTTACTTCATCGTCGACCGCGAACACGCTCGATTCACCGTCCCACACTCGGTTGAAGACGATATCATCAGCCGTGGCTTCATCGAGACGATCCGTCGGCTCATCCGCATTCTCCTGTGTTTCTCGATCCAAGAGAATGACCATGATCTGCTCTGGGTCAAGCCCGTGAGCCGTAATATCCTGTGAGATACTCTCAGCAATCAGTTCTATTTCCTCGCGTTTCGTCTCAGCAGCGGAGAAGCGGACGAATGGACGAGCCTCTTCGTGTTCGCTCAGCGGATGTGGCGAATTCTCTTCAGGGCGACGAATTCGGACATCCTCGCCTGTGCGGCGGAAGTCACCATCAACGACCTCGTATCCGAGATTTTCCCAGCCGGGCTTTGTTGTGATCGCTTGCACGGCACCCTGCTCTCGTTTCAGTCCCATTCCAAAGTAGTGGGCCGCCATGAGAACCTCTCGCGGTGAGCGGTACGCTTTCCGCATTATCTGGGACTTCTGGATACCACCCTCATATGACCCGCTCAGATCAACAAGCAACTCGCCATCGTCGTTAGTCCCGAAGATATTCTCGGATCGAGGTGCCGTGAGTGAGTTCAGGCTCTGGGCCTCATCATACGCCCAGACAAGCCGTTTGGGCTCGCGAAGTGCTTCGCGACACATTTTGAAGAAATTCGGGAGGAAATCTTGGGCCTCGTCGATCAAGACCGCATCGAACATCGTGGGGACTTCTCCCGATTCGATAAGAGAGCCACAGCAGGAATCAAGCAAGTCCGGTGTTTTTTCGAATCGGCCAAACCGAGCACGAGCGTCGCCGACGTTGAGGAATTCGTGTGTTTGCGTGTTCTGTGAAAGAACATAGTACATCCCATCAAGCACTGTGTGGCCACCCCAGCCGTGGAGCAGTCGCAATTTGTTCCAGTTTGGCTCTTCCTCTGCGAAATGCCAGTAGAAGCGAGAAATAAGACTCTGGATCTGGGGATAGAGACTCTTGGTCATAAACGTGACCGCAATATCCCACTCTGGATGTTTTGCGTGCATCCGGGCTGCCTTCATCGCCATCAGAATGGTTTTGCCAGAGCCTGCAATACCCCGGATTCGCTGAGGGCCAGGGGGAATCTGAATCCCGATCTCCTCCTGTTTTTGATCAAGCTTCGGGAGGCGCTGTTCAACTGTATCATAGAACTCTCCTTTGGTAGTTGGATCTGGTGGTGCAGCAGTTCCCTCGTTGCCGATGACGGTTCCACCACCGAGGACTGACCGAGCAGCACGGAATTCCTCACTGGAGAGTGCCTCCATCTTCGGTGTCTTGTTTAACTGGTCACGAAGTGACTGGGGTGAAAGGTCGTCTGAGGTGAGTACCCGCGGTGTCGACGGGAGTTCATCATACCCGCATTCGGTCCACTCCTCACGCGAGATGTTGGGGAGCGCAATGAACACGTTCACTGGAATCTTACACCGGCCCATCTCGTCAGTGAGTTCGCTTTCCCGAGCGAAATACGACCGAATCTTAAACGCCTGATCCCGGGCTTGTGGATGAGGTTTCGCCTTCGACTGGGTTAGTCCCTGGAGATTCCATACCTGTCCTTGGATTGTATCAATGTGGTCAATCTGGTAGCCTTTACACTCGATAACAATGAGCCCCAGCTCTTGATGCAGAACCACAAAATCAGGTTCTCGAACATAGTCCTCACCGCTCTTGTCGATGACTGGATACTTGTAGTAGGCTATACCCAGATCGTCCGCTCCGAACGCGCTTTTGATTGCATCCCAGACCGGCAACTCAGCCTCACTACCTCTCTGCCCTGTATCGACTTCGGTCGGTATGAAATCCACAGTAATACGTCTATATATACACGGTAAAAAGTTGCCATGAAATGTATAAAAAATGCTATTTCATTACCGTACGAATTCCAGTAAGACTAGATATGACTACAGTGAGTACAGGAGAGCACTAGTAGTGTGGTGAGTTACGCTTGATTACCTCCAAGCGACTAACAGGCTGTGAAATGCTTCACAAACTCAGTATCCTTCTTGACTGGTGAATTGATCCGAGAATCAGCGGTTAGATCTGGTTGAGTTCAAATCAATGCAAGTGGATCTCTTGCCGGAGCCGGTTTATATCGTGGGCCAGTCGCTACTCTACTGGATTTCAGCAAATTCCGTCGATAAAAGGTGTGGTGTGGGAAAATAGGCGCTACTCCGCGATCGTTCTCTTATCTTAGCACCTATCCGAATTCAATCTCCGGGTCTGGCTCATCCAAGACTTCTGCTGCTACATCCTCTGTAACAGCCAAGTTGTACCCCTTTTTTGCGAGGGTTTCGGCTGCATATGCAAGTCCGCTCAGATCAATCTGCCACATTTCATCTTCGGAATCCCATTGTCTGTGAGTCTCACTCCAGTCCAAATCTTTGAGTGCGCCTTTAGCTCTGTATGGGCAGGTGACATAGACTTTATTACCGTACTCGGTACTGTGGGGTTCGCAAAAACATATGATTGAGTCGATCTGTGGAACTCGTGAGACGATATCTATCTTCCTCATCGCCATCTATAGCTGCCCTACGTGTGGCATCTTTTGATTATTGTAGAGATGCGATTGGAGGGGCTCACTGTTTGTAGATCGCGATTGTTCGTTCCGCTCAGGCTCTTCAAAGATTCCGTTGAGACCGGTCTCCGCACAAAACGTTCCAATTGCCTCTTTTCTCCTATCATCAAAATCCTGGCTTAGTTTCGATAGGAGCCACTGTACCGCGTGCAACGTGCGCTCAGAATACTCACTCATATTGATCTCAACATGACGAGCTTCCCCCAATACTGTTCTTTCTATCTTCGCTCTTGCGAGGTAGATTGTTGATAGCGAGAGCTGCAGCTGAAAGTCGAAGAGGGCAAGGGCACCGCGCCAGCGGTGCCCGATATGTTCCCACTACGCCGGTTCGTGTCGGAATCGGCTGCAGCGGACCTGCTCCAACAGGTTCGCTGGCGTGATGGCGTTGAGTGCCCCCGCTGCCGTTCTGACCTGACGGTCAGAAACGGCAGCTATCGGGTGTATCAGCGGTATTTGTGTAAGAATTGCGGTCGGACGTTCAACGACAAGACCGACACGATCTTCGCTCACTCGAAACTAAAGCTCAAAGAGTGGTACTTTACGATTTACGTGTTCTTACGGTTTAACACGAGCATTCGGCAGATTGAGGCCGAACTCAATCTTTCGTACAGAACAGTGAGACTGCGCGTCGAGCGCTTCGCCAAGGCGCTCGACGCGCCTTCGATCACGCTGTCTGGGCCGGTCGAAATCGACGAAGTGTACGTCTCTGCTGGGAAGAAAGGCCGCGAGCGCGACCGAGAGTCGCGCTCGCGTGGCCTGTCCACGCGTGGGCGAGGATCGTACGCCGGCGATAAGCCGCCGGTGTTTACGTTGGTCGATCGTGGCTCGGACGATCGGTACGTCGTGCCAGCGAAATCCGCCGACGAATCGACAATTCGACTCCTGCTCGAAAATCACGACGAGGAGTCACTGACTGTCTACACAGACGGATTTCGGGCGTACGAACCGCTCGAAGAAGACGACGCATTCACCCGCAAATACGTCGTCCACGGCGACGGAGAATACGCTGACGGCGACATCCACGTCAACACCTGCGAGAGCCACGCGTCGCTGACGCGACGGTGGCTCTCGCCCCACCGAGGAGTGTCAAAAGACAAGCTAACGCCGTATCTTAGAGCCTTTCAGCTCCGCCGCGAACTCTACAGAAAACCAGGTGAAGAAGCGCTCAAACTTGCTCTCAACGCCGTCCTCTGAAAATCAACAACGTGCTTCACAAGAGCGTTCTATCTTTGTTGCTTCTCTTTTTATTAGCTCATCATCCCGCTTCGTTTCAAGCCTGAAATCATCGTTTGTAGTCGTGCGATTATTTGTTTCAAGAACCATATATTTCTCTAAAGTATACAGCTGTTCGGTAAGTATACCCAGTTGGATTATTGTCTGACTGAACTGCTCACCTTCGGTTATGTAATTAAGAACTTTAGAGAATTGGGGCTTCGCTTCCAACGTGTTCTTTTGATAGCTGAATGAGACGGGATCGACTTGCTCACTCATTTTTATACTTGCTATTTATAGAACTGTAGTTACAATAAATGTTTGCCATGTTCCGAGATAATATCTAATATGATAATCTTGGCGCGGCCATTATTAACACTACACTCACGATTTCTAAGTGCTAAATTTATAGATCGCAGCTACCAGTTTTTCTAACTGAAATAAGATGGAAACGTTAAAATAAGACATAGCGGACACTACTCGTAATAAATCCGGATCTACAATCTAGATCTTATAATTGATAGCAGACGTAAGAAGTAGAGCAAAATATTTTTCGTATAAAATGATAATACGACATATACATGAAAACCACTCAAGATAATGCAGTGTTAATGTAGCATCCTTGTTATAATGACACTATCCAATCTTCCAATCGGGATTGACCTCGGCACTACCAACAGTGTCGTCGCAACCGTCTCCGACGGCGGATTTGAGGTTGTCCCAAATGCGCGTGGAGACAAGAAAACGCCCTCAGTCGTCAGCTACGATCAAGACTCCCAGAGTGTGTTTGCCGGCAGGCAGGCCGATAATCGAGCCATTCACCATCCTGAGAAGACGGTCAAATCAGTCAAGCGCCACATGGGGACAGACGAAACGTTCTCACTTGGACCAGATCAATATCATCCCGAAGAAATCAGTGGCCTCATCCTCAAGAAACTCATTGAAGACGCCGGAAATGAACTGAATCGACCCCTCTCTAACGCCGTCATTACCGTCCCAGCATATTTTTCAGATGCACAGCGCCGCGCTACCAAACGAGCCGGGGAAATTGCTGGGATCGATGTCGACCGCGTGCTTCCAGAGCCGACAGCCGCCTGTCTCGCCTATGGACTCCAATCTACAGCCGGAAAGCGGGTCCTCGTTTACGACCTTGGCGGTGGCACCTTCGACTGCTCGGCCGTGAAGATCGATGACGGTGTCATTGAAACTTTAGGCGTCGACGGAGCGACTGATCTTGGGGGCGACGACTACGATAGTCTCATAGTTAATTGGGTTGCTGATACCATTGCAGACGAATACGGGAGTCCTCCTGCTCTTAATAATCCGAAGGTTAATCAGCGACTATTCGGAGCAGCGAAAGAAGTCAAACACGAGTTATCGAGCCGAACATCGGCAATTCATCAACTCCCCTTCCTTGAACTTCAGAATGGGGACACCATTGATTATGAGTTGAACATAACCCGGGGAGAATTTGCTGAGATCACTGCCGGCCCAACTCAAGAAACAATCGACATCATGAACGGATTCCTCAACGACCTTGGACTCACCCCCAGTCAATTCGACGACGTCCTCTTGGTTGGCGGAGCTACTCGGATACCCGCCATCAGGTCTGCCGTCGAGCAGTTCTTCGGGCAGGAGCCTCGGACAGACCTCAACCCAGACCAGATCGTTGCGTTAGGGGCCGCTACACAGGCAGCCATCTTGAATGACATCGAAGTTCCAGCAGTTTCTACCACAAATATTGTTCCATCTACCGAAGTATCCCAAGGGGAAGCCGCTATCAACGAGGGTTCAAACCCAATCCTTATTGATGCACTGCCCCGGACACTTGGCGTTGAGCTTCAGGAGCCAAAAACGAACGATACCTACTTCCAACCGCTCATACAAAGCGGGGAGTCAATCCCAGCACGTGCTGAAATCAACGTCACCCCTGTTCGAGCACACCAAACTAAAACGAGGTTCACAATCTACCAGGGGGACGAAGGGACACTCGAAGGAAACGACGAAATCGGCGAACTCGTTCTTGGC
This sequence comes from Haloarcula hispanica ATCC 33960, assembly GCF_000223905.1. Lineage (NCBI taxonomy): Archaea > Methanobacteriati > Methanobacteriota > Halobacteria > Halobacteriales > Haloarculaceae > Haloarcula > Haloarcula hispanica. Next base: position 180,177 of record NC_015943.1, on the reverse strand, counting down.
CCGTACCCGCCGAAAGAATTAGACGAGTACAGCCAGCGTGCCACTATGGAGATCGATTCTGACGGAATTATCACTTTCACTGCCGTTTCACTTGATGCAGATGTATCGGACACGACCGAAATCGAAACTCGATTTAATAGAGAAGAAGAGACGCTCGGGGGCACGAATCCTGACCTTCCCGCTCTTCACCGATAGCTATCGATGGACAGTAATACAGCGCGTAACGTACTTGACCTCCCGCAGAATAGGTATCTCGATGACGACGATATCCAAAAGGCATTCAGGGAGAAATCAAAAGAATACCACCCGGATACGTCAGATCTGCCAAACGCTCGCAAGAAGTTTCTGGAAGTGAAAAAAGCACGCAAGGTTCTTCTCGCCGCTGAAACATCCAAATCATCACAATCCAACTCATCCACAACTCAGGGTGGCAATACCCAGTCAACCAGCCCCACCGGTAACGCTACGGACGCTCACAACTCGTCACCAAACTCTCGATCGGAGTCAAGGACGGAGAGTAAATCGCAAGCCACCCAGTCAAGCTGGCAAAACGAAACCCACGGCCAGACACGTAATCGGGAAGTCAGTAACGACTGGCGTACTAACAGAGCAGGTAGCTCAACGGGTAACCAAGAGTCTGCGAGTGACAAAGAACAGCATCAACGAAAGCAAACCAGCTCTGAGACGAAAGCGGAAACAGAATCTGGTGAGAAGACTGTTGACGACAGGACAAAGATACATCAACAGGCTTGGGAAGAGTTCACAAGCTGGGAGCCATTTTATGGCTTCAGGGGAGGGGGCTACCTTGGCGTCAAAGCGTTTCCAAAACGACCTCCTAGTCGGTCAAGGATTCTCCATCTCTTTGCAGTTATAGTTGGCTGTATCGCTACTGCGTTTCTCAGTAGGGGGCAGTACAACGCGCTGAGTGATTCAACTGCTGCATCAAGAGTCATTGAACCGGACATATCGCTACGTTTGTCGTTCACTATCCCATCGGTACTAGCTATCACAGGAACGTTTCGGAAAATAAAAGTCCTCTGGCGATTTCTCCGTCTCCCCCGAGTCTTTTTATCTATTCTAGGAGGAGTCGCAGCACCGATTACTGTCCAAAGTGTAGTGACAGACCTTTCAGTACCAACAGCCACTCTAGTTGCAGCCGCTGGGTCAGGGGGGCTGATGAGTGTTCTTGCAGTGAGTCGATATCCAAATAAGGACCAAGATATCCCAACTGTTGACGAATGGCTGAATATCTCACCGACCCTGACGTGGCTCCCCGGCGGTGTCTTCTTTCTACTAGCACTGCACACGCCGGTTTACATGGCTTCCCAGTCCTTCCATCTACTATACTATGGATCATTCAAATTCTATTTCGTCTTGATTGGTCCATCTCTCGCTCTGGCCTACACATACACAAGACTCATAGGGGGCAGAGAGGTCCCAACAGGAACTACGTTAGTCTCGATGATGGTTATCGGTCTAGTCGTTCACTTCCCATGGTTCGAGCCTATCATGCCTGGCTATCTACTGTCTGAGGGAGGTTACTATGCCGTCTCAAACGGGATCAGACCCCGTGGTATCCTACTAACTATCTTAGCACTGAGCTGGCACTTCCTCTTCGCAGCAATTGTCGAAGTACTATTCATGGGATGGGATGTCGGCTGGCACAAAATCCCATCTAAACAACAGATTCCATATACTGTCTGGAGCGCACTTACTGGCGCTGGAGTCGGTGTCATCATCTGGGCTATGTGGCCCACATATCAAGCGCCAGTGGCATATCCATTCGCTCACCAGTATCTCATCGGTGGGGTAGCGATATTCGCATATGTATACGGTATTATAATCGACCCCATCACCGATTAACCTGCTGCGTTGAATAGCGATCTAATCGGTGGTTATCACGGGTTAGAAGGACGAAGCCGAGGAAATCTGCTGTGTTGAATAGCGGGATCTTCGTGTTCGGTCGCAATTTGATTCGTCTTGTGAGCTGCTGACAGTGGTGGATTCAAGACCAGCATAGCTTCACCACGGTTCAGAGACCGCTATCAACACGGCGCTTAACAGGATGTCTGAACTAATTCAGGGTATGTACCAGCCTATGTTGCCGCTATATCTAAAACCGAGGCATATATTTTGATACTGATTTCATAGTAGTTCCGCGCATCTCCGGGGGTTCCAACCGGCCTGTTGCAGCCACTATTGATACTGGTCGGTGTCCGCGCTGTCACCCTTTAGGGATCGCAAGAGTGAGTAAAAACACTCCAACAACAGTCAAAATATACGATTTTAACCGTTGCCCATCGTATAGTGTGTGGTCCTCACCGGATCCGGGATAGATCAACCAAGAGGACGCAAGAATCACTAGACACCCCACAGTATATACTCCAAGGTCAAGGGTTGAGATATTTCGAAACTCCAGAATAACGCCGGTGATGAATGTGCCTACTGCGAGTATCGCGACGTCTTTAGCTACAGATTTGACATTAGGTTTCGACATAAATGAATCACTGCATGAAATGTTACATTTTAATATCAAATACAGACTCTTGTATATATCGACTCAGTGTTCATAGAGCTCAGAGCGGGCCAGACAGCCTCGGCTTTGGCACGTACACACGCAACCATCCTGCATACGTGAAAGAGCGCGTTGAGGCGCATCAGTCTCTAGCAGCCGGCGTCGTGGGCAACGTTAGGCGAGCCCGCCACATCGCTCGCGAGTACCACGGCTGGGATCTACCAGACGAAAGTGAGCTCCGTCACCAAGCGATGGAGGGCGATGCGTGATGTCTAGTGACTCGTCTCAGTATATGACCTGCAGAACCGACGAGTGCGACGCGCCGATCTTCGACGCCGAGCGCATCGCGTCTGTCGACGGAGCGTACGGGCCCTGCATGGCTGTCGGGCGTCACGCCGGCGTCTGTTCCAGCGGTCATCTCTCTGTCCGGGACGTCGCTGAGGCCTGAGTCCCCGTCGGCCGCGTACTCGCCCGTATTTTGTGTCCCCCCGAGAGGGCGAGGGGTTTCCCGAACATGAGCACTGAACAGCAGTCCGTCGACGAACAGTCTCCAAGCACCAAAGCCGACGACCGACCGGACATTCGTTCCCAGCACCAACGAGCACAGACGAGTGGCGAAGTTTTTGCGGGTCGTTCCCGTGGTGGGCAATGAGTTCCCAGATAGTCAGTGAATGTCTCTGTCGACGTATCCCATCTTGATAGGTTGATTTACACACGAACTCTCATTCGATTCGTGGTCACTGGGGGTCAGTACACCGGCTCATGAGACGACCAGCCACTAGAAAGCAACAGGCAGATGGATATGTGTCGATAAAAAATAACGACTCTGAATGACCGCCCTCCGTTCCCTCCAGAACCGAATCCGATCAAGTCGGGAAGGAGGAGTTCCGGCACCATTGTGCTACGTCTGCCGCATAAAGGATGCTAGTCAGTTTCCGTGACTCTGTGTGGTCATCTGGATACAGGTATTCGGAGCCTCTGGTGATTCCCTCGCCCGCACCGCCTCTCGGAGCCACTGCCGACGTGGCTGAGAGGTCCTGGGCCGTGTTGTCGGTCACGGATGACCCTGACTGGGAGTCGTCGTAACGGTCGCCGACTTTGGCTCAGAGCCACGGAGGACTGCGATTGTGTCAGAGTTCTAGGTCGCGCCAATGCCGTCGCCGACGATGTTGAGTTTCCCGATGCCTTCGACCCGGTATTCGGCTGGTGGGTCTTCGCCCATGTTGAGGTAGATGTCCCGTATCTGGGCCATCAAGTGTGACATAATCACGTCGGCGAATTCCTCTTCGTAATCGAACCCATCGGCGAATTCCAGTTCCGGCATCGCGAAGATGAGTTCCTTGTTGGGATAGGATGGCAGTGGGCCAGTGCGATGTTCGCTGCCGTCGGTGAGTTTGTAGTGGATACCCACATCTGAAACGTCGAGTACCTCGCCGTCATTGAAGTGCACTATCACATTGATGATGATAGACTCTTCGTTGACGGGACTATCGTCGATGTACTGCATCGGGTCTCGAAGGGCGTCGTAGTACTCCCGGAAGTCGTTGAGGAACTCTTCCATGGGATAGTTGCTGAACGCTTCGATGCCGGCCTTGATGTGGTCTGGCCGCCACATCGGGCTCAGGATATCCGCGTCCGGGAACTCCTGTTGGGCGGCGAACCGTGCTCGAGCCTCGACCTGGGTCATTATTCGTTGTTCTTCGTCTGTTCGGTCTTCGCGTTTGTGTGGATAGTCGCCAGTTCCGTGTTCCCACACTTGCCCGTCCCAGGACATGGTCACTGCATGGCGGTTCCCCCGTTCGTCAAACACTTCCACACCACAATCCTCCTCGTCATGACCGATGATGTTAGTATCCATATTCATTCGAATTTCGTGGTTTTGTCGGCGTTCCCGTCACCAGCACCACCAGATTGGACTCCACCGGTAACGGCATCGTATCCAATTTTGACGTCACTGGCCCACATATCAGCTTTGGTGGTGACGGTATCGACAGTGTCGTTGAATCGAGTGCGGACGCCGTCGGGCAGGCGCTTGGCGAGACCGCCGCCGTATCGCTCGACGCCTTTCTGGGTGGCCCAGCCTGCAGCGCCGCCAACGACTGTGCCGACTGTCTTTGCCGACGACGGATTTGAGCGCTTCGGCCGCCAGACTCTGGCCCACAGAGCCGTCCTCGTGTTTGCTGTTGTGTTCTAGGTTGCACCAATGCCGTCGTCGAAATCGAATACGAGCGAGAAGTATCTAGTTGAATATATTCATTCGTGATTTCATCATCTTTTCAGCTACTATGCGTAAATACATTTCTTCAGACACAATGTACCCGTCTGGAGTCTGTCGATATTTGTAGAAGTAATGTGATTGTAAACGCATATATTTCCGGAAACACTAAGTCGGTATGAAATACAAATTGATCGTTAGGATACATAATCAACATGCGACAGAATTTCGTTATTTAATGACACTGTCGCGTAATCAGAGATTCTCTTATCCAAGAGTATGACAGCGTATCAAGTTTCGTGGTCGGAAATGTCCGCTTATTCCTTTTCTTTGCTAATGATAGCTGGTCTGATATATGTTGGTGAGACAGCATTGGCAATGTTATATATTTCAGCAATAGCTGTTGGGTTATGCTTGTACGTTATGAGAACAAGATATATGCAATGAGTCAAGATTCGTTTTCAAGAGCCACCAACAGCCCAATCAACCGTTTTGTCGACAGACGAAACCGCTTCGTTACATCTCTGTATCAGGTCGAGCATCCAGACGTTTTCGTCAAAATGTAGTTGAAATATTGTACCGGCCAGTCTGGTGACGGTACTACCCCTCAATTTTGTGTCCCCCCGAGAGAGTGAGGGGTTTCCCGAACATGAGTACCGAACAGCAGTCCGTCGACGAACAGTCTCCAAGCACCGAAGCCGACGACCAACCAGACATTCGTACCCAGCACCGGCAGGCACAGACGAGTGGCGAAGTTTTTGCGGGGCGTCCTCACGGTGAGCGATGATACCCTAGATTGTTACCGGTTCCAAACAGCGGCAGTGTGTGTCCAGAAGTCCTATCTCGATAGGGTGATCTACGATCCGATCACCTGGGGAAGAAACACAGTCACTCACTCTGTTCATGATGTACATCGGCCAGTATAGAGAGCTATCCATCGCCTCTACAGATAGGTAAGGCGAGTGCCTTGGGGATTTACCCCGAGGTTCTTTACCTGAATTGAGAGAATTCCTTTACGGATTCATTTTCGATCGTCGCAGCTGCACCGGGAGTGAGCGTCAGCAAACTCCACAAGATATTGGTGGATTTCTTCCGCCAAGTCGTGCATTGCCATGGCGAAGTCTCGACCGGGCCGGTCGATGTCATAGTAGAAGCGTGCCCGATGTTCCGAGCGGAAGGCTTCGATCCGACCAGCGACGTCCTCGTCGGAGAAGACGTTTCGCACTGCGATGTCGTCGAATACTTCCTCGTGTTTAATGTAATCTGCTGACTCCGCCGCCGTCATCTCTACAAGGTAGAACTGGAACGAGCGCTCGATGGCGTTGAACGACAGTTCGACGATGCTCACGTAGTTGTTCGTTCCCTGCCGAAGCTGCCGGCACGTCCCCAGCATGGCACAGGCCTTCCCGAGTTGGATGTCAGCGTCGTCGTCAGCCCGCTGCCAGGAGAGCGAGTCCTGTGCCGGCCCGGTTTGGTCATCCTCTAGCAACTGTTCGGCGTGTTCGAGTGCGGCGACGACTTCATTCAGACCCATTTCCAAACACCTCCTGTTTTATCGCGTTGAGTGCTGGCGACTCTCGGAGCGTCAGCCCTTCGGCAAGAATGTTGCCGATCTGGTCGTGGTTCGCGGCCGACTCGCGGGGTTCGACGACGATATGGGCCTCGTACCGATCGCCGTCAAATTCCTCGTCGGCGATCTCCTGTTCGATGGTGTGGGCCTCACGCTGTGCCTGCATTCGGTCGCCCTCGACAACGACGAACAGGTCGATGTCGCTCGTTCGATCAGCGCTCCCTCGTGCGACGCTGCCGAAGAGGACGACGCCGATTTCGTCGGTAACCCGTTCTTCTAGTCTACTCAGAATTGCTCTGACTGGTGCGTGATACGCTGCTTGTGGAATGGTCGTCACTGGATCATCGGCCTTGACAAGCATTGCTGAATCCATCTGAACAGCATTCGCCCGGCCAGATCGGTCGACGGTAATCACGCCAAGTGCTTCGAGCGTATCGACGGCGGCATTCACGCTACTCAGTCCTTTTCCCGTCACCCGGTGGAGCTCTCGATTCGTGAACCTTCGATCTGGGTTGTCGACGAGGATATGGAGGATATCAGCAGTTGCCCCATATCGGAAAGCGTCGGGCTCACCGAGCGGGATGGGGAGCCGAACGTAAGATCCCTCTTTCGGATTCTCACTTTGAACTGCGTCACCATTCATGGCTGGTCTAATGGTTCAAAGGGCCAAAAATCTTGATACTGAAGAGATACAGAGTTCTCGGAGCTGTCTCGACCTATTGCATCGGCGACGCAGCTGCCGAATCGACGAGCGAGTACTTTCGGTCTCGACTCGTCCTCTCCGCCTCGAGGAGGTTGTACTGCGTCATTTTGGAGAGGTACGTCCGGACGGTCCGTTTCGTCCGTGGGTCGTCTCGGTGGCGTGAGAGTCGAAGAGAATTGCGAGCCGGACCGGATGCTCCCGAAGGACAGCTTGGAGGCCGTCGAGATTAAGGGTGGTCTCAGTCGTGGTCGAGTCCGCGTATCTCACTACTCGAAACGCGCGATTGGAGACGAGAGGGACACGACTCCACTCGCGCTGGCAGTCGGTCCCTCTCAGCGTGGGGCAGACGGCCGGGCGAAACAGAGGTATACCTGATTACGGTGTCATGGAACAGTTCATAGGGTAGTTTGTTTCACCACTCTTGAGAGAGAACTACCTTCTCAGTAAGTATGCGGACTAATTAGTATGGCAACTCGGGTCATCAATTGGACACTCAGCGTTATGCGCGTAAAATGATGTTCTCTGGTCCCGCCGTACTTGAGCTATGACACCTACACAGCCGTCTCTATCTTCTGTCTTGAAGTTATTCCACTCTCCATCTTGATGACGGACCATTACCGTTAAGGGTGCATCTGGCCAGACACAATCGATGATAATCCAACCAGGGTCTACCGTCAGTTCACGAGTCTCCGTATGAACTATTTCACCAGTATCAGTGTGTTCTATCCGTAATTCCACTGGAACCACAGTAGATCCTGTGTTTACCAAACTGAATTCCTGCATCGTCGCATACCCCTTACTGCCAGTAGAGGAACAGCCCGTCAGAAAGCCGATTCCCCCACCTGCAGTAACACGAAGGAACTGCCGCCGCTTCATGACTTAGCCCTCCGGCGACTCCGGTAAGTGCTTTGCCTGTACTGACCGTTTGTTGGGAGAGTCATGAGTGGTGTGGGGAACGTTGTATGGCACCCTCGGATGCCTGATGGATAGCAGCGTGGGGCTGGCAGGCGGGCTGAGAGCGCGAGAGACGAGTGTGTGTCAGCGTGGGACTGACGGCCGGGCAGATACGGGTGGCTGGCTGGTGTGACGCCTGACCGCCGGGCAGCCGCCGCTGGGCGGCACGCTCGCTCTTGCCGGAGCCGGTGCGTAGACCGAAGGCGGACAGAGAGGGTACAGGTGGCGTGTGTCTCGTGTGTGGCGGGCAGGAGGTTCTGGAACTGCTGGGGATGGAGGCGAGTCCTGTGGCACTCGTGACGATGGCGTGGGAGGCGACGGTTCGGACGGCGGGACTCGTGGGACTGCTGTGGGCGGGACTGCTGGCTTCGACGGGACTGCTGGGACCTACGGCACTACTCCGAACAGCATCGCGACGGCGGACTCGGTGTCGGCCCAGCAGCTCTTGAAAGCCCCACGCCGCTGGCGGTCGCTCAGCGACATATCCTCACTACGTTCGGATAGGGGCCGCTGACCCGACTACAACAAGCGCCAGCGGCGTGCCCCTTTCAGTCCCACCCGACTGCTACGGCACAACACAGCAGAATCGAACGCACGCGTCGGAGTCGCGCGCGATCCGGCTGAGGAACCCGCGCGGCCGGCGCTCCCTCGCCGGAACGAGGACGGGCACTGCGTGCCCTGTGTTCCGGGCTGCTCACTTCGTTGCGCTGCCGGGCTTTCACCCATCCGGCACTCGCTTGGCCGCGCGGGATGCTGGCTCACCGCAACCGCACACGATGGGACCGCCCGCCGGGGTGTCAACCACCTACGGTCTTTATATACTATTCTCTCTTGAAACGCGAAACACAAGACGCCGCTTAGAAACCACTCAGACACCCGAATATTGCACTTGAAACAATCCAAATGGTCCGTTATCTTTAAGTAGTCGGCACCCATGCCTTTACGTACGGAAAGACACGACGCACGCGGCGCTGGCAGGGCAGTTTCACGCCGCAGAAATCGGGTGCGGGAACACCCGACAAGTGTCTTTCCGTACGAGCTATGAAAGACAATGTACGCTAGCAATTCCAGCGGTAAGAAAGCATCGGCAAGCAACCAGACGGTTTCCCTTTCGGCCCACGTCGACGGTGGCCCCGAACAGCTTCTAGAGGCGGTTGCAGAGACCGAACACGGCGACGAACTCGATTTCAGGATGAATCGAGGTAGCGATAGCCGTGGCAACTTCTACGCCCGGCAGGAGGAGGCATATGATTGGACCCGCTCGACCGAGGTTGGTCCGGACCGGCGCTTTGGCGAAACGCTGGAACAGCAGGAAGAACGCCACGGGCGCGAAGCCGAGCAAGCCCGACACTCCGAGGTCGCACGCGCCCACGTCGACGGTGCCGACCGCGAAGCCTCGGCTCGCCAGCTCACCGACGCCGAAACCGGACGGGCTGACGGGTTCCGCTCTCCGGCTGACCCTCGGCAGTGGATGGACCGCGACACGCTGGCGCGAGTCAACCAGCAGGCCGCGACGCTGGCAGACAAAACCAGTCTGTCGCAGGCGGCGGCGAGCCGCCGACTTGCGGCCCTTGTGTCCGGGCAGATGGGCGACTGTAACAGCCTGTATGAGGCTTCCTTTACTGTCTTGGACGAGGCCCAGAACGAACTGGCAACTCCCACGCCTATCGCGGATGTCTCGCCCTACGGCTACGAGTGTACGGTCGAGGGCGAAGTGACCCACATCATCGCGGAGCCAGACGCCCGCAATCAGTATCAGGTCCTCTATATCGAGGACGACGAGGGAACGAGCGCGAAGGTCACGGTCTGGGGCAAGTCCATGCATGGCGGCGAGATGGTGCGCACGCTCCACGAGGGCGACCGGGTGCGAATCTCCGGGGGCAAGCCCGACGACTACAACGGTATCAAGACGGTGGCCGTCACGAGCGACACGCTCATGTGCATCATCGAGCGCGGCGACGGTCCCGCGCCCACCGGACACGGGGGCGGCTCGTTCGGTTCGTCCGGCGATAGTCGAACGGCGGCGTCGTGGGAAGCAGAATCAGACACCCATCAGTGGGCCAACGAGCGGGATTCTGACCGCGCGGTCGCCGTGACGCTCGGGAAGGCCCGCTGTCCTGAACCCGGATGTTCGGACCTGTTCGACACTGAGCATGGGGCCGCCACTCATCAGGGCATGGTCCACTCAGACGACGAGGCTGAGAACGAAGGTGATGGGCCGGTGACGGTCTTCACCTCGACCTACCGGGATGTGAAGAACGGACAGACGGCCGACTGACGCCCGACACCGGGGGCGTTCCCCATCGAGCGGGGGGCTTCCTCAGGCGGTGCGACGGTGCTCGCGCACGCGGCCTCGCCGCCGCCTCCGGCACAGCGGGCGGCGGCGAGACAACCGCGCGCACGGACTGGCACGCCACCGCACCAGCGCGTCAACGTGGGTCAGTCTGGTGGGGGCTGTGAGAGAGCCGATGTTCTGGTGTGTGTGTGAGCGTGGGCCAGCCGGCCCGGGAGAAACCGGGCTGGGTGGTTGGTGGGTCGCGACAGCGCGCGACGCCACCGACAGACTCCCGCTGGTCGTCTGTCGAGCCCTCGTTCGCTGTCGCTCACGAGGACGACGGGACGCTCCGCTCGGCGCTATCGCGCGCCTCGCGGCGGTCCATCGTGCCTGCGGTAGCGGGCGCGATCCCGGCCTGCCGCCGGGAAGTGGACGGGAACCGATCTTTCGCTAGTCCGTCTGCAGCGTGTGGCCCTTACTGGAGTCAAGTATCTGAGATAGCGGCGGGAAGAGCATCTCATAGAATAGTTCTCAGGCCTATCTGTCCGAGTATTGTCAAGATTGCGTGCAAGATCAAGGCTCACAGCCAGCACAAGATGGAAGTAAACGCAAACAGTTGATTGGTGAAGTATATTCGCGGCGATCAGTCAAGAAAGAGTAAATACTGATCCAATTGGCTTCTATTTCCAAACTACTACGAAAACATCGAAGACCTCTATCGGGAGAATATCTACCGATTTGTGATATAGCTAAATTCGGAACAGACGTTCAAGTTTTTCTTGGACCTCTTCCATCTTCTGCGGCGGAACTTTTCCGAGACGCCACGAATCCGAATCATCGCCCTCCGGTCTCACTCGCCCCTCAAATGATACAGTGGTTATCAAATTCAGAATAGCTACTGAGTCACTGTCTAGCCCATCAATTGTTCCAGGAAGTCTGACTTCACGAGAGAAGCTCTGTTTGTCACGCGATGAAACTGGGGCAACGACCACTGCCCTGTCATCGGAATTCGTATATTGGACTACAACTGCTGGATGAGGGTCCTCAAATTCGCCCGGCTCGGAGTCTTCAGAAGGTGTAAAGTCAACGTGAATGAGGTCCCCGTATTCTGGGAAACTCAATTGCTAATCACCTCTGCACCCATTTCGGAGACGCGTTTAACCATTTCCTCATCTAGCGACTGCTCGTCATCCTCTCCGTTTCCCCCCGACTCTAGTTTCTCCATATCCTCTATTTCTGGGTCCAATCCTACTGACTCTCTCCTCTCTGCCAGAGAGTTGAGCTCGGCTTTCCATGAGCCGTTCCGGTATTTTTTCGCATTCGTCTCAACCTTGGGACGAAGCTCATCAACATTCTCTCCCCTCATCGTCTCAAGAGAGATTTCTTGGCCCACGAAGTCCCAGACTGTGTTATAGAACTTCCGAATAGCATTATTAATAAAGGCTTGCTGGCTCGATGATAGTTCCTCTTCTGCGTCAGCTTCTGAAATAATACTGGTCAGCAACTTCCGGTATTCTTCAAGCGGCTCTAGAGTGTGTTCCAAGGAGTCAAGCTTCGCTATTTCCTCACTCACCGGAAGGAACTTCTTGTCCAGTTCATAATAGAACTCTGTCGAGTTCTGATGCCAATCTTTCCCGCCCCCAATTGCATCAAGTGTTTGTTGGAGGCGTGCGCTGGCCTTATATAAATCAGTAAATCGAGTGGCATACTCATCTTTTGGCGCATACTCATCGTAGAAGTCTACCAAGTAGACTTTCGTCTCCTCTGTAGTCACGATTCTATCAAATTCGTCGTCAAGTTCTCTCAGGAAATAGTACGCAAATGCTTCTGTCGAAAGATGGTCTTTGCTCGGCAGTCTACTTTCCTCTAAGTGTGCGATGTCATCTCCCGGCTGTGGACCTAACGCTACTCCGGTGTCTGTGGTAACATCCTCAGGGGCAGGACCGTATTTGAACCAGCCGAAAGTTAGCCCCAAGTCGCGGTCCTCGTTAACAATATACTGGAGCTTGTTCAGACGGATCTTATCGAGATAGATTTCGTCTTCAGTAAATCGCCCCTCCTGTTTACCGAGATAGAGTGCATACTGGATTCCCTCTTTTATATCCAAAAGAAGGGATTCCTCGTCTCCGGGGGTGAGCATATGTCTACACCTTAGCACCGAATCACTTTATCTCTTTCATCGTATTTCTTAGCCGGATATGGATGCTTCAGGGTCTCCAACCCATATTATTCTCTTTGTATAAGGGCTCGGCGGTTGGCAGGTATCAACATCAGATAGCCGCACATCAGGTGAAGTTATATATTGAGTACGGGGTGTGCCTACTAGTGGATACTGAATTTCGGGGTTCGACAGGCTTCTATTTCCGACGCTATCTGTTGCTGCATAGAAGCTCTATATCTTGCACTGGCTTTCATACACTCTCTATCTCAATACTTCCTCAGCCAGGGTGCGCCAAAGTAAATCAGCTGTGCATATTTCTATGACCCTCTCTCGAAAAGTACGCGACAAGCTCAGACCCGACCATGTGGTTGTGCTCGGAATCAGCGACGAGCGTGGGGATGCCAACCTGCTCTAACCCACATTAATCGGTTTGACCCCGCTCGTGTTGGTTAGCTGTTTTCTGGGCCCGGTGTCCCGGACAGTACTTGATTCAATTTTGTGTGGCCGCAGGCAGGTGGCGGCCAGACAGGGCCGCCGGGAGGTGATTTCTCAAATGGGAGACGTCCAGTGTCCACGCTGTGAGGAAGTCTTCAATACCCGGTACAACCCCGTGCGGTTTCGCGCCGGGTCCTTCTACGACCCAGAGCGCGATGAAGAGTACGAGCAGGTCTGTGAGGACTGCCATCGAGAACTGACAGACAAGTAAATCAGTCGTCTACTCCCCAATTTTTTCTCGTACTGGATCGGGTATCGTTCCGAGTTCCATCTTCAGGAGGCGTTCTGCTTCATCAGTGTGGGTATCCTCTTCGATCAGGAAGGCTTCGACGGTTTCCCGATCACTGTGATACTGGATTGCTGTCTCGTATCCATACCGGGTGTTTACGCCTGGTGCTGAGCCGTGCTTGACACGCACCAGAAACTCGCGATCCTCCCATGTTTTGATTTTCACTGACCGCGGTGCATCGAGTTCTTGCCGGGCGATGTCGATCACTTCGTCGACGACCGGCCCAATCGCTTCGATACTCGGAATCTGGCGCTGGTCGGATGGCTGTTGCTCTGGAGAAAGGTGTGGCTGTGACATGAGAACGGTGCGATGCACACTTGTCCGTCATCGCTCAAAAAGCTCCGGGTTGGGCTGGCTCCAGCTGGCACACGTCGAGGTCCTGATTCCACGAGTCCCGGATGTATCGCAGGCGTGGGTCTGTCGGCCGGGGCGCAACTGGGCTGGATGGCTGGTGGAGTGTCCCAGCGCGCGACGCCACTGACAGACTCGCGATGCTCGTCTGTCCTGTCCTCGTTCACTCTCGCTCACTCGGACGACGGGGCGCTGCGCTCGGCGCGGTCGCGCGCCTCACGCCGGTCCACTCGTGCCTGCAGTAGCGGGCGCGATCCCCGCCGGGAATCGGACAGTCCCCCGGCTGAATGCCGCACTAAATTACGATACCACGAAGATGCGAAAACAAGGCGTGTTGTACTTGTTGGGATTCGGATACAAAGCTCCGGACAAAGTGGTGTGGTCGCCGGCCAGTGGCTGCCGGGTTGTGCGCCACGAGGGCCGAAGCGAGCGAGGGTCGAGCGTGGGTCTGCCAGCGCTGGCTCAACTCGAGTGTGGTCGTGATCGGCGTGGCCCTAGACGTGCGTGGCCGGCGACGTGCGTGGCACAGTGGACTCGCATGACACTCGGTGGGGCTGGCCCGCCATGTGCAGTCCCGGTCGGACTCTGGGGAGTGAGGTGAGATATATCTGTTCTCCAATAGTTATAGCCGGGGCTGAGTGGGCGGGTTTTATTCTACCTGAAATCCGCTGTTCGTCACCGACTCTTATGTTTTATTTCTTATGTACCGCTGCTTCCAGCGCCCGCCTCACGACTGAATCTCCAAAGGACAAGATAAAGAGTGTGTTACATCGGCGGTTTTCGGTGAATAATTCGACCGCCGTCTTGCGATTTGGGTTTGTGTCAGTCGGGGGTGGTGATTCACTGCCGGTGATTCAGACCGGGTGAAAACCGCCGCAGTCTTGCGATTTCAACGATATAATGGTAGCAATAAAGGTAAGTGTCGAAATTTGATAGAATTGGAGATAGACGTTCTTGCAATCCACTCTTACCAGCGGCGTAGAGAGAATTACAGTCACAGAACAGCACAAAAGTATTAGATATTCTATACAGAGGAACGAGTTCACAACGGCGGATTACATGAACTCAGATACGTCGCGCTCTTCCTCTTTTGACTCAGTTTCGTCCCGCTCTTCAGTCTCGTTTGAGTCCCCCTCTGCATCTGATTCAGTGGGTGATTCACCACCTTCCTGCTCGGCAGATTCCGTCCCTCCTAAGCTGGGATCTGGGTCCGGCTCAGAGAAGAGTCCGCCAGTGTTGTCGTCGGACTGCTGGTCGTGATCGCCACCGTCATACTCATCTTCTGAATCTGATAGGTTCGGGTGATCTGTGTCCGGAGACGTGACGGCAGTGTTTGCTGTTGTCTGGTCGAGTGGGTCGCTCGACTCGTCGTCGCCCAACCCGTCTGTCGCGTCGACGGTCGGCTCGACTTCGGGGTCACGATCCGGGCCACTCTCTCTGGACTCATCGTCGTCGTCCTCACCAAGTGACCCATAGAGCACATCATCAAGTCGGGCCCGAGTGAACGAGAACCAGCTGTCACTCTCGATGTCGGTATCATCCTCGGTGGGTTCCGGTTCCGAACTGCCCGGTGACTCCGCACCTTGCGCCGGAAGGCTATCGCGAACGTCCGCCAGTTCATAAGACTGCCCGTGGACCCACGTCGTCCGAGAGACGGCAACGCACTCACCGGGCTGGAAGTCTCGGAGCAGGCCGGATGTGACCGGCGTCTTGTCCTTCTCTTTGTACGTGTCCCGAGCCTGTGTTCGGGGGTTCTCGCCGCGTCCCTGGTGGCTCATCGACACCATCTCGGAGCGATCATACTGCCGACTCTCGCCGAGTTCGTCGAGGATGAAGTCCGTCGACTCGCTGTCACCAGGTCCGAAGTAAACTCCCTGTGGACAGTTGCCGACAATGCCAGAGATTGTACTGTACGTGTCCTTGAGCTGGCCGATTGTTTGCACGCCGACTAGTGCCCGAGCCTTGTGTTTCCGGCCTCGGGCCGTGAGGTTCGTTACCTGAGTAAGCGCCGGCAGCGCGTCAATCTCGTCGAGGATATGGACCGTCGGGTTCGAGGCATTCATCGCGTAGCGGATCGACCAGTCCGCGAGCAGCTGATACATCGGCCCAAGCGTTTCCAGTTCCGTTGGGTTCGAGTCGATAATTAGGACCCGGCCTTCCGGGTTCTCGATGTACTCTTGCAGGGAGAACTCCCCGTAGTCTCCGAAGTCACCAGTGAAGACGGGATCGACGTTCTCTTTGATCGTCTGGTAGACGTTCTGTGCGCCTTTCCCCTTGTCAGGGTCGATGTGACCCGAGTCCAGCCGGTCGAATTCGTCAAGGGCTTTCTTGAGCGCGATGTGGCCCTCGTTGAGCAGCGAGACGATATCGGCATGACAGAGCGCGTGACGGCGACTGTTCTTTTTCGCGCTGAGATGGAGGTACATCAGCATCTCCGCGAAGGTCTGTTTGGCGGGCCGATGGAATGGGTCGTGGCCGTCGGCTTCGCCGAAGATCGCGCCGGCGACCTCGCGGAAGTCCGACTCTGAATCGGCGTCCTTGAACAGATTCCAGACTACGTCGCTGTCTTCGTGGCGGATGCGCTGAACGTCGAAGCCCAACTCCTCGTAGAATGCTTGAAAGTCCTCGCCGGTGTCGTGGGCGATGACTGCCGTGTTACTGTAGTACGGGAACTGGTAGGCCAGCAGCTTCATCATCGACGTCTTCCCACTCCCGGTTTCCCCTACGACGGCTGTAGAGACATCCTGATCGAGCGTGAACGGCATCTCAGCCTCTTCGTGTTCGTGAGAGACCTCTTCGAGTGGGACGACGGACTCTCCGTCGTCGTGGTCCCACTGGTTCATCGCGAGCATTTCCGGCGAGGTCCGGCGGAGCAGTTCCCCTGAGAACACGATACCGATTGAGATGGCATACAGGAGCACCGTGGTCGAGTACGAGACCATCGGCAGCGATAGCCCCGGCACGGTGAAGTCAGCGAATAGTGTTCCGACTGAGATGGCAGCCAGAACGTGTGCGAACGGGAACAACAGCGCTGCGCTGGGTGTCTGGACAAGCACGTCATAGAAGAACGCCGTGCTGATGAGTCCGAACCCGAGGTAGATGTAGCGCCACGCCCAGAACCGCTTCGGAAGGACCTTGTCACTATCGACGATCATCGGTGGGAACAACAGCATGAACCCGGCCCAGACGAACCCGACGACGTTGTCGTACTTGAGGCTATTCGGAACCTCTCCGGAGCGTTGTCCCGGTGGTGCAGAGGAACTAGAACTCACTGCCACCACCCGACTTCGCGTTCGGGTTCCTGCTCGCGTTCAAGCGCAGCTTCGGGTTCGCGTTCAGTTGCCGCCTGTTCTTCGGCTCTCTCCGCAGCACGTTCTGAGAGTGGCTCAGTTTGGCGCTCATCGCTCGCTTTCTCAGCCGTGGGTTGTCCGACGTCTTTCTGCTGGCCCTTCTCAGTCGCGCGCTTGAGGGCTTTTTCTGCTTCGGGGTTCAGCGACAGTTCTGCCTCGTGGTACTGCTCCCGAGCTTCTTGATCCACGACTCGGCCAATGTCCTCCGGAGCATCGCGAGGGGCAGCCGTTGGGTCGCGTGTTCGAGCGGGTTCTTCAAACGCGGTCGCTGCCTGTTCGCGCATCTGCCGGATATCTTCCCGACCCATTTCTAATTCCGCACGCTCGCCAGTCGCCGCGATATGTGCATGGGGAAACTCTGTGTCTCGGTGAACGCCATACACGCAGTCGGTTGTCGGCTGTTGAGCCAGCCCGCTATTCACCAGCTCCCGAGTGTTATCACGGACTTCTTCTGGCGAATATTGTCCTGTAGGGTCTGGCGAGACGATTAAATGCCGCTGGAATCCGAACTCGCGGCTCTTGTCGACAAACCGATTCACCTCTGAGTCAGACAGTTCTCGCCCGGCGGGGTTTCGGAGGTCGACCGTCGCGCCGGCGTCCTGTTCGCGATCACGCTGAATGTAATCGACGAGGTTCCCTGCACCACCCTCCTGATAATCTGTTTTCAGCATCATGCACTCTCACCTGCCGATTCAGCAGCGGTCGAGGCATCTGACTCAGGGTTGCTTTCCTCGTCTGGTGTTTGCGATTCTATGTCTGGATCTCTCCCAACATGCTCGCCGGCAAATTTCAGCGCAAGCCGTCGCTGTTCAGCTGAGTAGTCATCTTGAATCAGTTTCCAGATCGCGATGGTGTATGCCGTCCGGACTTTTTGGACGGTTTTTACCTCCTCCATTGTTCCAGACTCAAATTCTTCTAACAGCTCTGTCACCTCGCGTTTTGCCTCCTCCAGCAGAGCTTCGATTTTTGTGTTAGTGCTGTACCGCTGATACTGACTCTCTCCAGTCTCCCATTCAACGTAGTCCTCGATAACCTCGTGTCCATATTCGGAGGTGGATGTCCCCGCGGCGTCAGCCAGCTGGTCAAACAATTTTTTGTTCTCTTCGGTCGTGTAAATCTGGAGTAGAGTGCGTCTCTCAGTCATTCCTGACCCTCCTTGTTTCGGATGGTTTCAACCTCTTCCTCTAGTTTACCAGTCGCTTCCTCCATCGCAGTAGCGCGCTTGTCTGCCGGGAATTCTGAGGAGATTAAATCCCACAGAGCGACCGAGTAGAACAGTTCCTGATCCGTGTCAACGTTTGTTGCTTCCTCAACGTCTTCGACGACGGCATCAGCGATGTAGTCCAGTTCCGATCCAAGATTTAATTCCCCCGCACGCTGTTCCTGTAGTTCACGAGATATACGCTGTTCCGTAGCTTTCAGAATGTACTCTGAAACCCCTTCTCCCGTTTTGTTAGCCTGCTTCACGATCTCTTTTCGCTGCTCTGCACTCAACCGAACTGTAACTGTTTCATCCATGTGAATTACTCCGTAGTGTCAAACTCCGCATCAGTCTCTGCCTCGATACCACCGTCAGCGACAACTGCTTCTGGCTGTGTCTGGTCAAGCGCTACAGACACCACATCCACCAACTCGTCTTCGCTGAGTCCGTTGAGGACGTGTTCAGCCTTCTCAGGCGATAATCCGTGATTCGTTAGCTCTTGTTCGACTGCTTTGGAATGGACGAACTCTTCGAAATCAGCAGCGCGGGAGTCAGCCTCGTGAGCAACAACGTCGAGCGCATCTTCCGCGTCAGCGTCGAGGTCAATGATCTGCTTTTCCTCCCACGACGTCTTGATCGTCAGCGGGTAATCGCCATGTTCGTCGACGCGAACCAGTGCTTGCGAGTAGCCCTGTCCGTCGCCCAGCGACTCCTTGCCGGCTTCGGCGTGCTGGATGTAGGACTGCTGTTCGTCCGTCAGGCCAGCGCTTGTTGCGGTTTCATCGCCCAGTTCCGGCTCGCGGTGATGCACCTTGATCGGGCACATTCCTGCGATTTCCTCAGCGGCTCCCTTATCCTCGAACTCAGAGAGCGTCTGGGACAGCATCACTAGCCGGAGTCCAGCGTGGCGCTGGTGGCGAGCAATCTGGTTCAGCGACTCCAAGTTCGCGTCGTCGTTGAACAGGTAGTGAGCTTCGTCGATGATGATCTCGACCTTCTGCTGCATATTCTTGGCCTGCTGGTACAGCGTGCTCAGCAGCAACTGCATGATGAACGATTGCTTGCCGAGGCCACTGCCCGAGCCTTCGACCTGCTGGAGGTCCAGATAGACGGCCTTGCTGCTGTCGTCGATCAGCCGCAGGTCCGACTCTTTCGAGAGGTTGCCAAACGTACTCCCCGGTCGGAACGGATGCAGCGCAATCGAGAGTTCGTTTGCGTACTGCTGGATTTTCTGCTGGGAGGACTCCGTTGTCGCTCCGGGGAACATTCCCGGCTCTTCCTGGAGACGGTCGACCACTTCGAGGAAGTCACTCAGGTCCGGCGAGTTCTCCGGCGTGTGCGTCGACGGGTCCGCTGGGTCGATATCGGACTCGGAGAATATCGTGTCGATCAGGAACGTGATGAGGCCGCTGTGCATCTCCAGATCGACATCCCGCGATTGCAGGAAGTTCTCGATGACCCCGTACACTTCGTCTTTCTTGGCAGAGACCGGCTGCATATCCGGGGATTGTTCGAGGACATGCTGAGGCGTCGGATGCATCTCGCACGGGTTCAGCGGCGTCTCGCCGCTGATTGTGATCGTCTTTGCATCCAGCATCTTCGCGCTGCCGTGCATATCCCCGACCGGGTCGATGTAGATCTGCTTGACGTCCGACCGCTTTTTCAGCATCCGCATCGCCCGAGCCTGCGTGCCGTGGGTTTTCCCGCCGCCGGGCATTCCAGTCACCAGCTCCGAGTGGCCAGTTTCCAGTTCCCACGGGTCGATCAACAGCGAGGAGTCGTTGTGCCCGTGCAGTCCGTACTCGATGCCGTCCTCCATCCGCAGGTAGTTCGACGAGAACGGGAACAGCGACCCGAGCGCTTCCCCGGTCATTGAGGAGAGTCGGTTTTGTCCGAGTTCGTTGGCCCCGATCGGCGAGACAGTCACCAGTCCTGCTTCCTGCCGGCGGGTCGTTCGCTTGACGCCGCAGTTCGACGGCGAGTCGCGCAGCAGCGTTTCGAGCCGGTTCGTTTGCTTCCGGAGGTCTTCTTCGGTCTCAGCCGTCAGCCGGATGAACGCTCCGACACGGAACAGCGACGTGTGATTGCGCCGGACCATCTGCCGGATGTACTTTGCCTGGTTGACTTCCTGTTCGATATCCTCCGCTTCCAGCTCCCCCTTATCGTTTTGCAGCATCTTCAGGGAGGAGATCCACTCTTTCATCACCGACACTGCTGTATCAGCGTCGTATGGGTCGATGTGGATTGAGACGTCGACGGCAAGGTCCGTATCCAATAGCAGTTGCTCCAGCATCCCACTCGTCGGATGCTCGGGATACGTCTCGATCCAGAAGCACCGGGTGTACGTCTCTTGGTCGATGAGGGCGTGGTCGGCTTCCCACTCGATATCTGTCGGCGCGACCAGTGACCGATGGTTCTCACCGGGCCGGTGGAGTTGGGAGACGAAGTCGGTCTCGTCGACCTCGTAGTCGGTCCCACCGACGTCGTCGGTGTCCATCCCCTCCGCAGCGTCATGGGCTGCGGCACCCTCGCCGTGCTTGATGAGTTCCCGTGCCGAGTACGTCACCGGGGAGACGGAGGCCGCCTCTTCGTACTCCCGCTCGGACCGCGTTTCGCAGGCCCAGTAGTCCTCGGTCAAGTGCGCCAGTTCGTGGGGGCTGACCGACCGGCTACGGCACCGAAACATATTGTTGACTGCTCTGTCGACGGTTTCGAGCCGGTCGTGGAGCTTCTTGGCTTTGAACTCCTCTCGCTCGGCGTCAGTGAGCGTGTCACTGTCGAACCGAGTGAACAGCCGCCCAATGACCGGTATCCCAGTCAGGTAATCCGCGATGGAGTCGCTGTTCATCTGGAGATCATGGATATCGTCGTCAGTGACCCAGACGACGATGTAGTACTTGCGCTGGAGTTCAGTCTCAGTCTCAACGTTGCCGCTGTCGTCGGTGTAGCGGTTGACGAACTCCATGAGGACGCCCCGGAAGATCGAATGGCTCTTCGCATCGGGGTCGTCGAGTCGGTCGACGTGTGCCTGAATGTGGGACTCGTTGTCGACTTCGGCCGTCGTGACATGGAGTTTCGCCCGCCCAGTCAGGGATTCAGACAGGCGTGTGAGTGACTTGACGGCTTTGTCCCATTTCTCGTCATCTTGTAGCGACATATTGGCGGGCTCGACTTCGACCGCACCGACGTACGCTCCGTCGACGCGCTCAATGCCGTGGGGCATAACCCGCTCTAGTCGCGTGACCTGCCGAGTATCCTGATTCCCCTGGCCGTGAGTGTACTGGCGCTTTTTGACGAGCCAGAACAGTTTGACTCGCAGCCACTCAGTCAGGCGATAGTGATCTGGCCGGACTTTGTGCAGGATGTACAGGAAGACTTCCACGACCGCTGTGAGTGCCAACGTGGGGAAGAACAGCGCCGCCGGCACGAACGGCATCCCCATCGCAACGAGGAAGCCAAACGGCGGGATGAGGAACAGGATAAGTTCCCCGAGTGTGTAGTCGCCCCAGAAGTTGGTCGAATCTCCGAGGGATTCGTGGATAATGTTCGTATTGTACTCTTCTTCTGAGTCAGCCATTAGTCGTCATCCTCCTTGTGCGGCAGGCCGTCGCGGTACACATCCGGCCCTAATATATCGTCATCAGTCGCAAACACATCCTTGAGCGAGTCGTACGACTCGGACCCACCAGAGTCGGTATCGGTCCCGTTTTCGTCGGGTTTCCCATCCGAGAACGGCGGGTCTGAGTCAGACTCGTAGACTCTGGTATCGCCAGAGTTGATCTGCGTCTGGCGCTCCATCTTGGTTTGCTGCTCCATCTTCGTCTGGAGTTCACTAATCGGGGTGTCGTCACTCTTAGAGTCGCCGGACGAGCCGGACGAACCACCGTTGGTGAATCGGCTGTTGAGGGGACTTCCACTGCCGCTCCCGCCGCCAGAGGGCGGTGAGCCACCAGATCCACCAGACCCGCTACTGCCACTGCCGCCGCCAGAAGGCGGAGCGGAACCGCCTGAGCCACCGCCGCCGGAGCCACTGTTGCCGCCACCTCCGGAGCCGGTGGGACTACTGCCGCCACCGGAGCCGGTGGGGCCGCCGCTAGAACCCCTCTTCATGCCAGCGGGGTTAGCTGCCATCTGGCGGTGGACCATCTGGGCTCCCGTGGCAGCACTGCCGACACGCCCTTTTGCAGCGCCTGAGGCAGCTCGAATCGTGCCACCCGTCGCCATTGCTGCGCCGGGGCCGCCGACCGCGCCAGCGCCGGCTGTCGCCGCCGCACCACCAGCCGCCGCACCGATCTTGAGTGGTTTTTTGCCGCCGGCGAGCGCCTGTTCGCTGACTTGGATTGCCACACGGCTACTGCGCTGGATGAGGACCTTCTGAGACTTCGCCGCCAAGTACAGCGTCACGAGGCTGATGAACAGCGATAGCTTAGAGGGAAGTCCCCAGTTTGTCGCCTCGAAGCTCATGCGGATCAAGATTGCAGGCGGGATACCCGCAGCGAGGACTCCGGGATACGCGCCGGCGACCTGTTTTGCCAGTCCCGAGAAGCGGTTCAGCGGCCAGACTTCGACTGCCCAGAACGTCGCAACCAGTGGCATCGACAGCGTCAGCAGGAAGACCAGCAGCCACCGAGTGATGAAGATGAACGCCGCCTTGAGGTAAACGTACAGTCCGACGATCATCAGAACGACGAAGATCCCAAGGCTGAGATCCGCAATCTGCTGGGCTGAGCTGATTAGTGCAGCAATCTCTTCTTTCGACTGACCGGAACGGTAGATTACATTTCCGATAGCGTCGAAGAACTGCGTCCCCAGCGAGGCTACCGGGAGCCAGAAGAACAGCGAAAGAAATGCTACTCCGAGGCGACGTAGGAGTTTCTTCCGGATAATCGGGTTCATCGACCCGTATCTAAGCCCAATCATCGCCAAGACGATGAACTGCAGTCCGAGTGCTAGCCCGACTACCCCCTCAAAATAGATACCCGATATTAGCGAGTCCCATGGGACATTACTCGCAGACTCAAATGCAATGTCGACGGGGGCTGCTGAATTCGGTCCTTCAGGAGCAGGCGTCCGCACCATCGGATCAATAATGGCTTGGAAAAACCCATCAAGATAATTGATTATCTGCGTTTTAAGTTGAGCAAAGAAGCCGCTGATACCAGCTGTAATTGCCGATGAGAGTTCTCCAACCACTCTCTCGACAACCTCCTTCACGATTTCCCCAGCAATTCCCGACTGCATTGCTACGTCTCCGTCTCCGTCTTTGTCGGGGTTGTGGTGACCTCTTCTGGCTCACCAGCTAGGGTTCGTTTGCACCCGTTACCGGTGCTGTCAAACCTGTCAGTATACTTGATAGGTTGGATGACAGTAACCGGGTCACTCCAGAGGAATCCAACAGTCAATTCCTCCTCTCTTAGAGTCGTTTCTTCGACTTTTACGCAGTGTGGGCCATCGGAGAGGAGAAAAGTAAATTCGACAATCCCGGTTTCACCCGGCTTTATTGGTTCAAATGCTTTGCTGTCTTTGTTTTCTCCATTGAGGATTGTCCGCGTTGCTGCGCCAGTTCGCTGGCCCACATTCCGGACAACCACCCCTAAGCTATCGTCGCGGATCTTTTCGTGCTCAGTCCCAGGAACGGCTTCTTCAAACTCAAACGTGGTGCCCAGTTCGAGTGGGAGTTTAGTTTCGACGTCGTCACCACGGAGATAGAGTGTGTGCTGGCCCCGAGGCAGCGGCTCATTCGAGTCCTCGCCCTCTGTTAGCGAAAGGCGTGTCCGGGTTTCACCGGGGCTGAAATAGTCGCTGACGAACTCCCGCCCGGACTCTGTGATGATGCTGACCGATGAGGGCTCGATCTCATCGGTCACAGCCACTTCCAGAGCCAATTGACGGCCGTTCTCGACAATCTCAATCGACGTCTCTTCGATGTAGTCGGACTGCTCTTCTGGTGGGCCGGCGCTTCCGTCACCTCCGTCACCGCTATTAGACAGCCCGCCACTGCAGCCTGCAAGCGCGGCAAGGCTCCCGCTAAGGAGTCCAAGCACTGTTCTGCGGTCGATACTGCTATTTCGTGGTATATTTTGCTTTGTCATGGATTATACCAACCAACAAATTTGCCTCTCGTCCAGACGTCGTAGCCATACAGCGCCAGCACAGCCGGCAACACCGTCAGGAGCGTCACTACAGCGAGGTCGATGAACTCCGCAAGGTCGGGGAGATTCACTTCGTAGGCGACCCGCTCTTGGGTGTCTCGTACCGGGACAGCACGCCCTTGCTCCCACCAGATTTGGGCCGGACGATACGTGACTATCGCCGAGGAGACTTCGCCCTGGTCGACGGTGACCGTAATCTCATCATCGCCAGACAGTGGCCGTTCGACCCGGGACTGTCCCGTTGCGACGGTAACGTTCCCTGCCGCAATCGGGAAGCCAGCCGTCGGTTCGACCCGGACCAGCAGGTCCGTCGAGTTGTCAGTCGAGTTGACGACCTCAGAGGTGATGTTGACCTCGCGGATTAGCGTCGGGTTCGTCGAGTCCGCTGGCTGTTCGATGCTGTTCCCGCGAACCAGTCCGTTGATCTCGAAGTTCTCTGTCCGGAGTTGTTCCGCACTCCGTATCGTGAACCGATCTGCCGTCGTGAACGTCTCCGAACGGTTGATCCGAATCTCCGGCGGGAGCGTCGTCCTGTTGGTCGCGTTCGCCGTCGTGTTCACAGTCGCATTCGTCGGATACGTCGCTTCGAGCGACGGCACGAACCGCCAGCCGTCGGAACTCTCATTTTGGACGCGGTTGACCGTGACTGCCGGACCTTCCGTCGTCCGGACAGCATGGGTTTCGAGTGGCCGTACTGGCGTGGTCGTGTTCTCCGACCAGTTCGCCCAGCCGGGCGGTGAGCGGGTATAGAACCGCCACTTGCTCTGGACCTCGTATCCGCCATCGAACTGGACGCTCTGCCAGCTGCCGGGGATTACGGTCCCGATCCGATAGTCGTCGGTCGTGGCCCCTCTGCCGTTCGGGACGACGCCGGGCTCGACGACCATCTCCCGCTCGGAGAGGTTTTCCACCTGGACCGTCCGCGAGTCCGTAACCGTCAGTTCGTACTCGTCAATCTCGTCATCGCCAATCTCCGAGAGATTCGTCGAGATCGTCGTGACCAACTGGAGTTCCGTGGTCCCGTTGATCTCCGTGTAGTTGAGCGTGGGCTGGGCGGCAGTGCTGTTGTCCATCGCAGTGCCGTTGGCGTACAGCGTCGTGTTCGTCGACGTATTCAGGACGCGGAAGTCGTCCTCGAAGAACTCCGAGATGTACACCCGGTAGTCGTGAATGGCACGCACGGTCCCGTTCGCACGGACCAGCCGTTCCGTACCCGACTTTTTGTGGACGACCGTTGATGGCTCGATGCTGAAGAACGCGACGTAGGCGTCACGAATCCAGATGCCAGAGCGAGTGTCCGTGACGTTCACTGGGTGCGAGGCGTTCTCGATGCCAGTCCGGAACGAGTCGTGTTCGGGCCGGTTCCACAGCGTTGTGTTCGATGGTTCGCGAGAGACCATATCTCCCGTGCAAGAGGGGAGGACGGCCAGCGTGCCGTTCTCAGCCCCGGTCCGGTCGGCCCGCGTAAGGTTCGGATGGTCAGGGTCGCCAGACCACAGCGCACGGAAGAACGTGTGGTTGTGGTGGTAGGACCGGTTCGGGGGCACAACGCCTGCTGTCGCGTTTTCTCCCACTGACGCATTGGCCGGCGGGTTCGAGGCGTTCTCGTAGCACGAGACTTTCGCGCTGAGGTTCTGCCTTGCTCCGAGTTCGACGGATCTGTTTGCTTCTGTTTGGTTCGCCGCTGGCCCTCGATCAACGGACTCGTTGCCCTCGGTTCCGTTGGCTGTTGTCCTGTTGCCTGCTGTCTCGTTGCCTGCTGGGTCTTGGACGCTGGAGTCGTTGTTGTCAGTGCGATTCGTCTGTGTTCCCTCGCTGTTGGAGCCATTCGGCGCGGTGGCGTTCTGTTGGAGTATCCCCACGCCACCGTGACTCGCGTCGGGAAGGGAGTGTGCCGTCCCCCGCTCAATTTGGGCTGGGTTGCTGCCAGTGGCCGCCGGCCCCGCAGCTGCGGCTGTCGAGAGCAGCGAGCAAAGGGCCGCGATCATCAGCAGTGAGCGGAGTGATGGCATCGTATCTTCAGAATGGCGTCACGCAGTCAGAGAAGCCGAAACCGACGTTGTCCCCGAACTTCGTGATGAGTTCTGGAGCCACGATTGCCAGCACGACGACGCCGAGGCCGACCAGCGAGAGGATAAGGTCCCGGCGAGCCTCGTTTTGCTGGTTCGGGTTGCCAGAGGCTCGCATATACGACAGGCCACTGCGACCGACGAACACCATCGTCGCTGGCAGGCCAAGACCAGCCAGTGCGCCAAAGACGACGTCGACGCCGTCCTCGACAGCAGTGTCACAGTAGATGTTCCCGACGTCGGTCTGGCCCATCGCCGAGCCAGCAAACAGCGTGAGGATCAACAGCAGTTGGGTCGCCTGTCGCACGCCGGGCGTGAGCCACGCGTCAGCAAACCGCCGCTTCGCGTGAGTGTAAAGTGTTGGTTGTGTGTTCGATGCGTTCGATTCGTTGGTTTGCGTTGACATAGATGTCTCTGGTTTTGCGGTCTTGCTTGCCCACCGATTCCCCACAGGTGATCCGCTACCGCTGTTGTGTTACCTTTCTTACACAGTTGGTGAATCCTATTCTGAATTCGCCAGCACGTATTGACAGTGAGACTATCAAAAAACTTGTGAACAAGATGAAGGGTTCTAGATTGTGATAGGTAGTCTTACTCGGCAATGCCTTAATTTTCGAACCGCATGAATCCTAATGCTAAGTGGAATACGTATTAGTACATCAACTAGTAGTCTTGTTAACTATTCATTCAGCCTCAGAAATCCCAGATACTATGTCAGATATTACGGTAATTAAAGAGCTAATATTGACGGTGTCTGCTGGTGGTATATTTAACATAATTGGGTCAGCCAAAGATGACTGCAGTGAAGCTATAGAATCGGATCAATAGAACAGTCATTAGGTTAGTTTCATAGAAAGACAAAAGCGGGGCAGTAAACGAGCCAGATTGAAATCAGAGCTTTGGGTCGTCCATGTCGTGGACCACTCCCATGTCATCAATGTCGCCGCACACACCCCCATGTCGTCAACTCTGGGCGCCGGTAAACGATACCACAAGAGAAGTAAAACCGAGGAACTGGACCATAGTGAGTACGAAACCAAATCGGACGCGGAAGTGGCTGAAAGCCTCGGTCTGGCGCATCTCCCCGAAGCAGACCAGTCGGACAAGGAGCCAATTCCAGAGCTCGTTGACCGACGCACTGGTGAGGGCCTCGCCGGCTACGAGAAGCGTGTGGGTGAAGAAGCCGACCACACCCGGTTGGCCAATGAGACACGAGCCATCGTGGAATCCAGCGAGACGACCACGGCGGAGGCGTCCACGGAGGAACCCACCTTCGAGACTACCAAGTACACCGCAGCGTGGGTCACGGACAACAGCCGTCCCGACGAGGTTGACGAGCAGCAGGATGAGCTTCCGGACAACGTCCCGCCGAAAGCCACAGTCACGATCAAGGAGATCAACGACAACCGCTATTATTACTGGCAGTGGCGGGAAGACGATAAGGTAATCTCCAAATATAAAGGGCCAGTCAACCCGGACGAATAAGACGACAACTGTTGTTATTTCGTCGGATCACACCCCCCGTGTGCGAAGTGAATTCGCCGACGGAGTCGAGGTAGGGCTCCCCGTGTGCGATATGATTTTGGTCGCTTTCCGCGTGGACCCCGTGTGAGAGCTGAATTGACTGATCAGTCTAGAGGAGACACCCCGTGTGCGAAATGAAATCTTGCGTACTGTTGTCAGACATACTTAGTCATTCTAATAATACGCTCACCGAGGCCACTCCCCTGTGTGCGAAACGAATTTGATGCCGCCGTCGGCGTCTCTTCGTGTTAGTTCCCTTCGAAGAAATCGTCTATCTGCGCGTTGACAACAGATTTGACAAGATCTTCCTCGTGTTCAGCACCCTCAAGTCGGAAGTCAGTCTGGAGTGTCTCGGCGACCACTTCCGGATCGTCGACAAATGTGTACTCCTTGTGGACACCACTGCCGTAGCCGCGCCCACGTTTCTCAGACGTGACGAAATTATAGGTTTCAGCCTCATTCATATATCGCAAATAGGAGTCGCGCGATTTTTCAGCAGCATCTAGAATGTCGGTGAGATACTGGTACACTCGGAAGGCAACCGTACTGGGGACGGCATTCAAATTTCGCTGCGAGTAAACAGGAACAATCGCGGTGGCGTAAAGTGAGAGTTTCTTCTGCGTTGATAATCCCTGCATCTGCGTTAGCGTTCGGTCCCGTTCGGCCTCTTTCTGAGCATCGCGAACATGCGCTTCACGGACCGTATCTTCTTCAGCTCGGTCGGCGATTTCACCCGCCTTTCGGAACAGATCGATTGCTTTCCGTGCGTCACCGTGATCCTGAGCAGCAAATGCGGCACTGATCGGAATAATTCCGTCCTCAAGGACGTTGTCTTGGTACGCGTCGCGACGGCGTTCGAGAATCGCCTGCAGTTGGTTCGCATCGTAGTCGGGAAAGACGACGTCCTGCGGATTGAACGAACTCTCTGCCCGGCCGTCGAGATCCTCCATGAACCGGGGGTCATTCGTAAGCGCAGCAACGGATACGTGCCCCTCGATGCGACCAAGCTGGGAGGCTCGCGACAGTTGGTAGAGCAGTTTCGAATACGCCGGCTCATCGTTCGGATCACGTTGCCGACCCACTAGGAGGTCGACCTCGTCGAGAATGATGATAACTGAGTCGAAGTTATTGCTCAAAATCTCGTAGAATCGATCAAGCTTCTGGTCAGTCGAAATCCCACTCTCTGGGACGCCGACGTCGACGCCAGCTTCTTCAGCCGCGTTCTTCACAAGTCGATAGACAGCCCGATCGTGGGATTTGATCGTCTGGCAGTTGATTTTGATGACACCGAACCGATCTCCTTGCGAGGTCGCGAGTTCGAGAACCTGCTGACAGACCGCATTGATGATGAGTGACTTGCCGGTTCCCGACGGCCCATAGAGGAGCATATTGGGTGGTCGATTCCCCTGCAGTGCCGGTCGTAGGTAGGTGATAATGTCGTCCAGTTGGTCATCGCGACCGACAATCCGGTCCTCATCGATGACGGCATCCGGGTCGAGAAGTCCCTTATCTCGAAAGACAGAGTTCTGAACGCCCTCCTGAAGACGGCCTTTAATAGATTGTGAGAGGGATTCTTGATCGTCGCCGTCAGGCATGTTTGCGCAGTTAGGGCGAAACTATAAATAAATAGTGATACCGTGTGCGAGGTTAAATCATCCGAATTCAAGAGGTAGAGTGCATTTAGGCGAGGGTAGTAGATGAGATTGGGTAACCGCGGGCGAAATCAATTGGTCGTAGTCACCCCCCGTGTGCGATATGAAATCCCGAATAATTCATCAAACAGCTGTTGATGTCAAGGCGAGTCAAAAGAACTCGGCGGAGGCACCCCCCGTGTGCAAGATGAAATATCAGACGTAGTCTCGGGCCGGATAGTACCAAGAATATCTCTCGGCTATCCTGAGTGAGATGGGATCTCGTCACTAAGCTACCCCCACACCCCGTGTGCGATATGAATTTAGCGAGAGGGGGAACGGAGATGAATCATCTGAGGAACTTGGTATTCGCCCGGAGAACCCACGAGAAGACACAGGACCGGCAAAGACCGTCAACCCAGGAAAAAGCAAAGGAACAATTGAGAGTTGTTATGTCACGAGATATACTATTCCATTTCGACAGACCCTAGTTCCGGTACGGATATAGTTGACAGGGTAGCTATATAAAGATTTCCATAAGATGTAGTCAGCTTAATATTGCTGTCTTTGAGAATTCTTTTCCATGAAATCGCGGATTTCTGGTGTTTCGTTGTCTATCTCTTCGACCACCCCCTCCCACTCTCCTCCCGATTTCATATCGCACACGGGGTGTGGGGGTTCGACCTCGTGAGCCTCAAAATAACCAACAACCCACTCCGAACCACTCTCGTGCTGGTTAAAGACGTAGACGCCGACGAGATTTCGTCACGAGTCAACAACTCCGGCAACGACGATCCCCATGTCATTGAGCTGCTGGACCACGAGCAATCGGCCTTGGTGAGTTCAGTTCGGGATAGCTGTCGTGGTTCCTCGTCGCTACTCCATCCGTAAGCAACTGCCGAATCAACGAACGATCATTATCGGCTCAAATAGCGTCCTCGGCTCCAGGGAGGTTGTATCATCTTCTCTGAAGTGAAGAATATTATCGACATGGCCGATAGGATTGTGTTACTCGGTTTTGCGGAGTTGGCCATCGACCTCGTAGAGCCAGCCACGGTCAAGAAGCCGATCGATTACGTATACTGCATCAGTGTGCTCCTCGATATGCTCAGACTCAGCCAGAAGGAACTCATGTGCTTCACTCTTGGGGAGTTCGTCAGTGCCTGAGGCGTACGCCCTCTCCAGTGTCTGGTAGGCACTTTGGATCCAGTCTGGGAATGGGGGTTGACCTGTGTGTTTCATGGGCATAGTCAGTCAACTATATACTGTAATTGAGAGCCTGCAACTTTATTCCCCGGAGGGTTGGATAGGTAACTCTACTTTTGAGACTGAGACACTCTAAGTGTAAGATCTTGATTACAGAGATAATCACGATCAGTACGAATCGCCTCGCCATTGTCGGTGGATCACGAATCGTGGTGCCGGATTATCCCATAGACTGAACGTGCTGAGGTCCGCTCACAGAAGTCAGTCTCCCTGGGCATGGTAGTGTTGATCCCGAGTTAGATATTTATGAAAGGTCTGAAATACATATAATATTTTTATACTAGTGGTCCGTGTTACGGCATATGAACCGTCAGACGGAAGGCACTGATTTAATTGGTGCCTCTGTTTCGCTTCCGATACCCACTTCAGATCCAGATTTATTCAAACACAAAGCAACGAGCGATATTCTTCTATTTTTAACTAACCACCGATTTAGCGACTTTTCCTTGAGAGAACTCGCGACACAGATCGGCCATTCACACCAGTCCGTGCGACGAGCAGTAGATGTTCTCAGTTCGAATGACCTGGTGATTGAATCTCCCGAAAGCAACCAGCGACTCGTACAGATCAACAGGGACCGACTGTCTATCCCAGACGATCCTATTCTTCGGATTCCCCAACCGGAGTATCACAAGCCGGTCAAAACGGCGGTCACGAAGCTCCGTGACACCATCAGCGACGTTGTCGGAATCATCCTGTACGGTAGCGTTGCTCGGGGCGATGCTGACCGACGGAGTGATATCGATATCTGGGTCCTCACTCGTTCCGGGCGGGCAGAGAGCCAGCGGGAAGCGAACGCCGTCGCCCGGGACCTCGAAGACATGGTATTCGATGGGGACCGGTACGCCTACGATATCGACGTTGAGGCTGTCCAGGCGATTCCAGCCTACACGGATGATATTCGGGAAATTATCGTCTCAGGCATTCCGGTCTACAAGACGAGCGACTTCGAAACCGTCGAAAACCTCCTTCTAGAGGAGGGTGCCGACAATGAGTAACGGTTCGGACCCTGCTGCCGTGCTTGACGCCATTGGACGGGCGCAGGACGCCTTCGAGATGGTCGGCAGAGGGAGGACGGTATTCGAAGAGGGAATCAGCGCCGACGCAGACTGGGAGACGCAGCTGACCAAAGCCTGTCGGCTCCTCGAAGTCGTCGACACACTCCAAGCACAGGACGGGTACTACACAGCCGTCATAGAGGTCTGCTTCGGGGCGATAGAACGGTCAATAGAGGCGTATGCGCTCTCGATGACCAACGACACGCTCCAGGATTTCCAAGACCACCAGTTCAGCTACGACCGGGCACACCAGATCGGACTATTCGAGAGAGATACGGCTGTGGAAATGAAGGAACTCTACAGCGAGAATCGAACTGAGAGTTATTACGGTGGTGGTCGTCCGACCGAAGAACAAGCCGAAGCAATGACCGAACTCGCAACTGCTGTTCACCAGTTTGTGGTGAGCCAGATTCGAGAGGGTGGCGTCTGTCTCTGTGCCTGAGTCTCTTTGTCTTCTAAGAGAGTGCTATGTGCCCGAATACACTATCAGACCGAACAAGAGGAATTTCCATCAACGAATCCATTGAACGCTACCTCCAAGACAAAGGGAAAGGGCGTGGTGGCGATGGCGGGAACTACCGACGAAATGCAGCCAGGGAACTCGAACGGTTCACTCAGTGGGCTACCGGTGACCGTGGCCGGAGCGAGTGGGCGGGTATAGTACCAGATGATATCGACAGGGACCCGAATTTCGAAGATCTTGATGAACGAGTATTCCGGACATACGCCCGATACCTCGGCGGTGACCGCGCGCTCAAGCAAAACACCATACACACGTATTACCACTATATTTCTGCATGGTGTGGCTGGTGCGCGAACGAGGGATATCTTGAGGGGCACTATGCTTGGCGGGCAAGCTCGATGGCACCGCTCCCAGAGGACGACGGTCGCAAACCCGGCGACCAGCAGATATGGACACCCGAGCAACGCCACACACTCACCCGGTACGTTGATGACCGAGTCAACGATGCAATCGAGACGTATAGAGCCCTTTCAGATGATGTCGATTCGCTCGACAGGCAGCGAGCACGATATATGATTCTGAAGGCGGCTCGTGACCGTGCTCTTGTCTTTGTTATCGCATACACAGCTGTTCGAGTTGGTGAAATCCTTCGTGACCCAAACGACCCACGCCGGCGTGGGATCCAGTGGGGAGAGGTTTCGTTAGACGACGGGAGCATGGATGTCTACCGAAAGAAACAGCAATGGGACGTTGCGAGCCTCCCCGAGCCAGTGATTGCGCCACTCCGGAGCTATCAAACGCTGATGGACCCACCAACGGTACAATGGCCTGTGTTCCCAACGTTCGACCAGCGGACGCTCGCAACGCTCGTGCGGGACGAACTGGGCGAGCAAGGCGCAATAGATGACTACCGTGATGAGTACGCTCGGGACTTCTTGTTGGCTCTCGACGAGGATATCCACCCGCCATCGATTACGACAGATGGGGCACGGTCGATTCTCCAGCGGCTCTCAGAGGCAGCGGAGGTCGACATTGAGCATCCGAAACACGATTATCTCGCTCCTCATGGAGGCCGACGGGGAATGGGAGAAATCCTTGTCCGTGGGTTCGGATACACGGTTGCTGCTCGATATCTCGATAACTCGGAGAAGATGATTCGCAAGCGCTACTCGCACATCGAGGCCGATGAATTGGGTGCGCTCGCGACCGAAGCAATCAACAAGATAGATTGCATCTGACGAGGCTGAGAACGCGATTGATAGCCGGTCAATCGTGTCTATACGGTTGAATCCACCTGCATGCTACGATAATCACGACCAATAGGGCTATTCTCTCTCAAATTGATGTTATTGGTGTATAATATTTTTCAATACCACCTGTGTTTTTTATTGTACCAATATATATTACAGATTGTATGATTGGTAACGGTGAGTCATCCGAGTGCGTGTAATGGCTCATTTGTCGGCACGCACGGATGCAGCTTATCAGAACGATTATCACCACAAGCTCCGTGGCCGGCTCTGGGACGCGCTTGACGATACCAAGTATGACCAACGCCATGACGACGGCGAGCCGCCGGGATTCGTCTACTCCAACCCGTTTCCTCCCCACGATATGGAGGCAGGTGATGACCGGAAGCTATTGGTCGCCTCGCCAGAGGAGGAGCTACTGGCACACGTCGCTGCTGACTTGCTGGAGGAACCGGAACTGAACATCGGCGAAATGCCGTTTCGCGTTGACGACGTCACGTCGCTAGCGCCCGATGTCGGCGAACCGGGCACGCGCGGGACGATTGAAACCGGAACCGGTCTACTGGTTCGGATTCCACCGTGGCGATGCGAGGAATACGGGATCGACCATCCCGGCGGTGACACCGCCGTCTTTTGGCGGCCGGAACATTCGATGGCACCGCTCCGGAAGCAGCTGGAGGACAATCTTGATCAGAAACATGACCGCTTCGCCCACGATCACCTGCCGGGTCCGAGCGATGTTGACGGCGATCTGTTCGACGGCTACGAACTGCTCAAGACGTTCGCCGTCCCCCTGACTGTCACCGAGGGCCAGGAAATGACCTACGTACTGAGCAAGTGGAAATTCGAGTATACAGTTCGGGACGACCACCATCGGCGGCATCTCAACCTCGCGTTGGACTGCGGCCTCGGCGAACGGAACTCTCTGGGGCTCGGATTTATGAACGTCACGGAAAAAAACCCAGCCATATTGACTCAACGGAAGTAGTCTATTAAAATGAACTGGGATCGGGACAATAGCCCAAGGACTTCAACCCAACCTTTGTTCATCTGGAATGTCCCCGACCCAGTAAAACTACATTGTCTCGGGTAGCTATATATGATTGAGGGAGTTCTCCTATACTCCTGATCGTGGCTGGCATGAGTGTTTCCAAGGACAGATGCCAGCCAGAGTATCATCTTCTCATGTGATCACCCTTCTTGTCAACACATTCAACCGGCACTCACAAAATATTTTCCCTTGTGCTATACCCTAGAACTATATATGATGCGACAGAATATACGATTAGACGTCACTATGTGGCCAACCACAAATCAAAAAATAAAATGTTGAAACCAGAGAAATTCCGCGAGGAGTATCCTGAGAATCAATTAACCGATGAGTTGCCAGATTCTCCTATCGGTTCACTTCGGGACCTCCAGTATCTCTACGGGAAACTCTACACCCTCGCTACGACAGGCGGTGGAGAGTATGCTCCGTATCTCACACCCGACGCTGCTGGCGATCTCGTTGAC
The DNA here is from genome assembly GCF_000223905.1 of Haloarcula hispanica ATCC 33960. Lineage (NCBI taxonomy): Archaea > Methanobacteriati > Methanobacteriota > Halobacteria > Halobacteriales > Haloarculaceae > Haloarcula > Haloarcula hispanica. The sequence goes on along the minus strand of NC_015943.1, from coordinate 145,170 downwards.
ACCAATAATAGCCTAATCGTGGCTCGGGTTGACGTGTCCGGTGATGAGCCACAACTGGCTGACGACAAACTCGGCCCGATACAGGTGACGAGATACACTGACGACCTGATTCAGCAAGTCGGTCACTGTAAGTATCCAGCCGCCCGCGGAATCGATCACAGTGTGACACATCAAGCTGGGCGAAACAGCGATCCGGAGAAATTAGCCCGCTATGCGAAAGAACGGCTAACCAAGTGGGCCACTGACGACGTGGTCACCGAAGCTGCCACCGAACATCCTGACGGCTGGATAATCGACCAGCTTGCCGAATTCAGTGAGAACGAGACCGCACTGGATACGATTACAGAAACACTCACGCGAAAACTGGGTGGTGAGTCGACAACCGCGCTGCTGACAGTGCAAGTGAAGACAGAGCCTGACGGCGAGTACCAATGGCCCGGTGACATAGACGTATTCCGCGAGGCCATGCGGCAGCGGAAACTCTCGAAACTCGTTACCAAAAATAAGGCAGATGACTCGTCCGGAGACGCGACCGATCTCGTCACAGGTTCGCCAGCTCGAACCGTCGGTACGTCCGAGGATCCGCAAAATTACTTCCTCGGCAAGCAGCTTGAGAAGTTTCCGGGACTTGATATCGAAGAAGCTTGGCGGTCACATCCGATTTCGGAAGATGCCGCAATCACGGTAATGAAAGCTGAGACGTTTGTTGAAGCCTGCACTTACCGGACGTTCGGTGCAAAAGTATACTACCTTCCGTACGTATTCGGTCGCTTGGCTCCTGAGAAGGTTTATCGATTATACGAATTGCTCTACCGGACTGTCGAAGACGAAGAGACGACACCAATCGAAGACGCATATGAGGAGGAACGTCGAAAAACCATTGAGGAGCAGGATTTCCGATTCTACGTCTCGGCCGTGATGCCGCATCAGATGTCTCGATACGACGTATTCGGCGAGACGCTGAACGGCCGCCTCCACTATCCTAAACAACTCGCAATCGCACACAACGAGTTCGTCCAAACCGTCTCGGCGTTTAATAGGGACCACTACACGAAGTGGACGGCACCGCTTCCAACCAATCAAAATTGGGGGCTGCTGGAAACGAACGACGAGCAGTTGCACGCGGTCTCGACTGGCTGGTATTTCAGACAGACCTTCGCCGAACGTGATGACGATAACGCTGATGCTGACGATCCGCGAATCGAAGCTCTCGTCAGCGTGCTGAGTGGCAAACAGATAGCCGTCGATGTGTTGCTCGAAGAGTACGTGAACCGAATCATTGACGATCAGACCGATGACAGCGAGCATGAAGGATTCCCCTCGTTCCTCGTTGCCAGTCAGTTCGCACAACTCTGCGTGCTTGCGGATGAAGACCTCAGACTACTGCAGACGACCGATGCGTCAAAAAACCAGATTACACAGCAACCGAGCTATGATACGAAAAGTATGCCATCAGTAGATGAAATCCTAATCGCGGATGGGGGACACCCCGCCGCACCGAAACTCGAATCGTTCATCAACGAAACACCTGCACTGTCTCCCGACCACGACGACGATCCGGACTCCGTAACGAGTCAGCGTCGTGGAGCGTTCCTGCTTGGTGCGCTTGTCGGCGACATCGGTAGCTATCAAGAGTACAGCGAGGATCGGTCGACAACGCTTGTCGATCAGTACCCGGTCAAATCGATCACGCGCTCACGGATCAAGAAGGTGACACAGGAAACCGTCGCCAAGACGCTGACCTACACGCGTCAGGAAAAGAAACAGCAGGGGAACTACCCCGGCACGAAGGCGGATCATATCGTCGACCGACTTCGTGATACGATTCTCAATCCCGATCCAGAAGAGTGGGAGATCGAAACCGACGATCTCCGCTTCTACTACGCCCTTGGCGTGACGTACGGGATGAACGACCACCCGTGGAACCGAGATGAAGCCGACGCTGACGACTCAACTTCCGAGGAGGAACATTAATATGTCCGACACAGTTGACCCCGTAACGAACCGCTCAGAAATCGTCTTTCTGTATGATGCCGTCGATGCCAACCCGAACGGCAATCCGCTGTCCGGTGCCAACCGGCCACGAATCGATCCACAGACACAGCAGGCCATCGTCACTGACGTTCGTCTGAAGCGGTATCTCCGCGATCAACTTGACGACGACGGCCACGGCGTCTACATTCGAAACGTGCAGGAAGACGGCGATCAGTACACGCGCGGCCAGCTCCTCGAAGATCGCCTCGAAGAGGTCGATCCCGACGACTACGATCTTGATGACGATGAGGAAGTCGAAGAGTTCCGCGACGATATCTTCGGCGAGTTTTTGAACCAGAGCGTCGATGTAAGGTACTTCGGCGCGACCATGTCTGTGGATACTGACGAAGCATATGCTAAGCACCTGCCAGATCATTTCACCGGTCCAGTTCAGTTCTCACCCGGCAAATCGATGCACGCGGTCAACGAAAACGAGGAGTACGATAGTCTGACGAGCGTAATCGCCACGCAGGAGAACAAACAACAAGGAGGATTCGATCTCGACGACCATAGGATTCAGTATGGGTTGATCCGGTTCCACGGACTCGTCGACGAACACGGTGCTGCCGATACAAACCTCACCGCAGCGGATGTCGAACGGCTCGACACTCTCTGCTGGCGGGCGATTAAAAACCAGACTATCAGTCGGAGCAAAGTCGGCCAAGAACCGCGACTCTACTGTCGCATTGAGTACGCCGATGAGAGTTTCCACCTCGGCGGCCTCGACCGCGATCTCGAAATCGACGGCGAGCATTCGAAACCCGACGAGGAACTTCGAACGGTTCGTGACCTCACGCTTGACGTGACAGATCTTGTAGACCGACTCGATGGGGCGAGTGACCGAATTAAACGTGTTCGAGTTGTCGCCAGCGACGTGCTCCAGCTCTCCTACGATGGCGAACTCGGAGGACCATCGATACTTTACGGTGCTCTCGAAGACGCAGTGGGAGCGGATGCCGTAGAGGAAATCGATGTCTATGACGAACAGACCGCGACACTCCCGAGTGACGACGACACGGCGTAACGATGTCACAACAATCGCTGGACAGCTGGACGGCAAACGGAAACGACGGCCAGCCTGACCGCTGTCTCTCGTTTACCGTTCGCGGCCCGTGGGGTCACTTCCGACGGATTGAGGGCAATATTGTCAAGCAAACTTATCGAATCATACCCCGGACCACCGTTGCTGGGCTCCTAGCAGCCGTTCTTGGGATTGAACGGGATAGCTACTACGACCTGTTCGCGCCCGATAGCTCGGCAGTCGCCATCGAACCCGTTCGGGAGATTAGGACGGTCAATATGCCGATGAACACACTGTCGACCGCTGATGGGAACTTACAGACGCTGAACAGCTATGGGAAGATCAGTGTAAGACTCCCAGATCCAACCACACTCCGGCAGCAACACAACTATGAGGTACTAGTCGATCCAGCCTACCGAATCGATGTTGCACTTGCCGACGAGCAGTGGTATACCGAACTGCGCGAGACGCTCGCCGCAGGCGAATCACACTACGTACCGAGTCTTGGCCTTTCGGAGCATCTCGCTGATATCGAGTATCACGGCGAATTCGATATCGCGGATGGACCGCTGACCGATACTGTGGAAGTCGACTCGGCTGTCCCAAATGCCGTTGACGATGTCGTTCTGGACGCAGGAACACGCTGTCAGATCGAAGAATCACCCGCGTTTATGGAGTCCGATTCCGGTGGTCGGACGACAACTGGATTCACGAACTACGCCTACAATCCTGATGCCGACTCGCTTAACGTGCGAGATACGACAGCAGCCAGTGTCGACGGTCGAACCGTGGTGTTCGTCTGATGACTATGTACTCTCATCCACCCGAAGAGGGCTATGAGGGTGTCTATCTTCGGACGCATCTGGATGATGTTGCCCGACGGGCCAACGAAATCGTTCCCGCTGAAGCGACAACACCTGATGATGAGTCGCTACAGCGAGTCGTTGAGACGCTTGCCTACGTTCACGACTTCGGGAAAGCGACGACGTTCTTTCAGGAGTACCTCCGACACAATACCGAGCCCGAGTACAAGCCGTGTCGGTATCACGCTCCAATCGGCTCGTTCGCCGCCTACTACGCCCTCGATGCACAGGGGTTTGAATCTGAGACCTGTCTGGCCGGCTTCGTCGCGGTCGCCAAACATCACGGCCGGCTTCCAGATGTGACCCAGTATATCCACGACCGTGCGTACAACTCAGAGAACTCAACGGCTGGAGCCCAAACCAACGCCGAACAACAACAGGCAGCAATCGCTATGCAGCTCAACAATATCGAGGAACACGTCCCCGAGCTTGCGGCCGACCTCTTCGTTGCTGCAACTGATAACGATGGATCGTGGGACGGATTTCGGCAGTCGTACAAAGAGCTTCTTGATGAAATTGCCGCTGCCGTTGCCACAGAGAGCGGGACGACAATCAATCGAGAGTCGCTCTCAGACTCTTGTTATGGTCTAGTCCTCGAAATATGGGGATCGCTCGTGCTCGCAGATAAGACGAGTGCAGCAAGTCGCAGTGAGAATACTGCCTCGGAGTCGGCGTACGAAGCAGTGCAGCCGTCACTACAGGTGTTAGACGAATATGTAGGGGATCTGGAAGCGTCCTCGCCTGCTGATCCGGACGGTTCCAGAACGGAGCGACTCAACCACTATCGTTCACGCGCACGGGCAGCTGTTACAGAAAACGCGAAGCAATTTGCGGAGGATGGCGGTGGCGTAGCGACGCTCACACTGCCAACCGGAATGGGGAAAACACTCTCCGGGCTGTCGGCCGCACAGACGGTTCGTGACGAACTCGACGGCGAACGTGTCGTCTATGCACTTCCGTTTACTAGCATCATCGATCAGGTCGTCGATGAAGTCAAAGATATCTACGAGACCGATACATTAGGACGATTACTGACGGCTCACCACCATCTTTCGGAAACCAAGATCGTTGACGAAGATGACGTAGACGCCGACAAAGCGGATAAGAACGACGACGTTGCTGGGATTCTCGCCGAAAGTTGGCGGGCTGGGCTCACAGTTACAACGTTCGTGCAGTTGTTCGAGAGCCTTGCTGGGCCAGCCAACAAACAGTCGATGAAGATTCCCGCTCTCCGTGACAGTGTAGTTATCCTTGATGAGCCACAGAGCTTGCCGCTCGACTGGTGGAAGCTCGTCCCCCGTCTTGTTGCAATACTGACCGAGCGGTACGATGCAACGGTCATCGCTATGACTGCAACGCAACCACAGTTGTTCGATGAAGCAACCGACCGAGGAGAAGAGGTGACTGAATTGGTCGACGAGCCTGATGTGTACTTCGAGGCCACCGAGCGCGTCCAGTACGAACTTGACGAGTCGACTGAGCGGTATATTGAGACCCAAGAAATCCCGAAACCATACGCCGACGCGAGTGCTGAACTGCTGACTGCAGTTGACGCAGGGGCGTCAACGCTTGCGGTCTGTAACACAATCGATAGTGCACGAGCACTCTTTGACGAACTCATCGACATCCAAGACTCGCTTCTTAATGTGGGTGATATCTACGCTGACGAACTCAGCAAAGTTGAATCGACAGCGGACATCGATCCACAAACTCTTGCAACTCGTATCACTAAGCGAAGCGATCAGTCGATTCTCCACCTGTCGACACGACTCCGTCCAGTGGATCGCCTCAAACTGATCGAAACCGCAAAAGAACTCACCGACAACGGACATGGTCTCATCACGGTCTCGACACAGCTCATCGAAGCCGGCGTCGACATCAGCTTCGACCGCGTCTACCGTGATCTGGCTCCAATTGACAGTATTGTCCAAGCAGCCGGTCGCTGTAATCGGTCGTTCGAGCGAGAACAAGGACGTGTTATTGTCTGGTGGCTTGATGTGCCGGATGAGCAGCAAAAAACGCCTGCAGAGGCGGTCTACAATCGAGGGGCGACACTGCTTCCTGTGGCGGCTGAAACGCTCGACACTGTTCGTGAAGCAGATGAATCGCTCTCCGAGACCACTGTTGCCCGCACAGCAGTTACAGAATATTACAAAAAACTACATACTGACAAGAACGTTGGCAAGCAAGAGTACGCCGAGTATGTCGACAATGCACGCGGGGACAAACTGGCGGAGTTGTCGCTGATCAACCAGCGTAACGCTGTGGACATCATCATTTGCCGAACTGAAGCCGAACGGCGGCAAGTAGAACAGGTGCGCGAAGCGTGGAAGCGGTACGAGTTCGACCGTGTCCGTCGGTTGATGGATGGACTCAAGGAGATACGAGTCTCGTTCCCTATCTATCACGGTGAGTCTGATAAAAAAGAAAAGCTGGGGCAATTGAATCCAGTCCATTCCGATACGGATGTACTGTGTCTTGATGTCCGCAAACACGGGTTGAGCCAGTATTTTGATCAGAATACCGGGTTCGTCATACCGGACAGCACTGCTGAGAGGCGGATCTTATGACCGATGCAGATCCAGTCAACCGCCTCCTCGCAACCGCTCGCGGCGAGCCAGTTGACGAACCGTTCCGCGTGACCGGCGTGATGGTGCAGTACTACTACGTTTGCAAACGCGAACTCTGGTTCGAAAGCCGAAACCTCGAAATCGACCGCGAGAACGCGACCGTCGTCCGTGGCACCCGTGTTGATGAGACAGCCTACAGCGACAAACGCGAGAACCTCCATCTCGGAATGATCTCACTGGATCTGCTTGACGACGGCCGTGTCGTTGAGGTCAAACCTTCATCAACGCTTACCGAACCCGCTGAAATGCAGTTGTCATACTACCTCTGGTATCTCGACCGCGTCGCCGATATCCAACGAGACGGCGTCTTGGCTCACCCACGCGAGCGGAAGCGTGAGCCGGTCGAACTTACGACGGAGCGGAGTGAAAAAGTCGAAACTGCGATCCGCGGAATTCACGATATCGTCAATCAGTCATCGCCACCGCCAGCCGAGGAGAAACCATTCTGTGACTCCTGTGCGTACCATGACTTCTGTTGGTGTTAACAATGGATAGGAACTACCACGTCTTTTCCGACGGTCGACTCGAACGCAGTGACGACACGCTCAGACTCGTCCCTGACGACGATGGGGACAAGCAATACATTCCAATCGAGAACGCTGAGGCGTTCTTTTTACACGGTCAGATCGATTTCAACACGCGGCTGATGTCGTTCCTCAACGATCGGACGGTCGCGCTACACATCTTCGGCTGGGAGGATTACTATGCTGGCTCGGTGATGCCGAAACGCGGCCAAACCTCTGGGAAAACTGTAGTCAACCAAGTTCGAGCATATGAGGACAGTCAACACCGACGACAACTGGCCGCCGCGATTGTGAAGGGGAGTATCCACAATATGCGAACCAATGTGGTCTACTACAACGGCCGAGATCACGATCTCGACAGTGTAATTGAGGACTTGGAAGCCGCAGCAACACGCGTTGACGAGAGTCTCCCGATTGACGAACTGATGGGTATCGAGGCGACCGCAAAAAAGGCCTACTACCGTAGCTTCAACCAAATTCTTCCGAGTGAGTTCCAGCTCTCCCAACGGGAATACAACCCACCACCGAATGAGATTAATAGCCTCATTTCGTTCGGCAATTCGATGGTCTACGCCAACTGCGTCTCAGCAATTCGAGCCACTGCACTCGACCCGACGATTAGCTACCTACACGAGCCCGGTGAGCGGCGGTACTCGCTATCTCTTGATATCGCTGACTTATTCAAACCCGTGCTCGCAGACCGGGTACTATTCCGGTTGGTGAATCGGAATCAAATTTCGGAAAGTGATTTCGAGACCGAGCTCGGCTCCTGTCTGTTGAACGAAGCTGGTCGGAAAACGTACACGAAGGCGTTCGAAGAAATGCTTGAACGTACTGTTGAACACCCGACGCTCAACCGAAAAGTTAGCTATCAGTACCTGATGCGTCTCGAAGCATACAAACTGAAAAAGCATCTCCTCACCGGAGAAGCATACGACTCGTTCCAACGGTGGTGGTAAAATGTACGTGGTGATGGTATACGATTTGGAAGCGGATCGAACGCAGAAAGCGCTCAAAATTGGTCGGCGATATCTGACTCACGTACAGAACTCAGTTCTTGAAGGCGAAATCTCCGAGGGTGACCTTTCTAACCTCAAGAATGAGATTGATGATTTGCTGAAACCAGGTGAATCGACAATTATCTACGAGCTGTCTTCTGATACACTGCTCAACCGGACAGTCTACGGCGACGATCCAACTGAGGATCAGCGGTTTCTATAGTCGGTTTCCGTCGACCCCCCGGGGGGAAGCACCTTATTGATGGTCGACGGAAGGTCTTTACTGTGACCCGCCGTTAGCAGCCTTATGGCCCGTATATCGGGCATGGTTTCAGACGAACCCTCGTGGGGTTGAAGCTTGCTTTCTGCCATCAGTCATCGCCTCCGATAACGTTGTTTCAGACGAACCCTCGTGGGGTTGAAGCGTCGAGAATCGCGTCTATATCCATCTGATCTGCCTGGTTTCAGACGAACCCTCGTGGGGTTGAAGCGAACGTCATTGCCGGCGGCCGGCGCGGACCTGCAGGGTTTCAGACGAACCCTCGTGGGGTTGAAGCACCTCGTTGTCGTGATCGGCGGTGGTTCCGCCGAGAGTTTCAGACGAACCCTCGTGGGGTTGAAGCCCTATCTCGTCACAGAACCACGAGAGCCAGATCGGAGTTTCAGACGAACCCTCGTGGGGTTGAAGCGCGAGTAACTCAATACCAATGGCAACAACGCTACTGTTTCAGACGAACCCTCGTGGGGTTGAAGCCTCGGCGGGAGCATGAACAAGACCGCCGCGCTCGTGTTTCAGACGAACCCTCGTGGGGTTGAAGCTACACTGGCGGTCTGGCAACGGAGGAGTAATGCCGGTTTCAGACGAACCCTCGTGGGGTTGAAGCGCCATCGGTGGCTTCGTCGCCGGGTTGCTCTACCCGTTTCAGACGAACCCTCGTGGGGTTGAAGCTGTGACGGCTGTGGTGAGGTGGCGATGGCGCAAGTTTCAGACGAACCCTCGTGGGGTTGAAGCCTCGCCGCACTGGCTGGTCGCCAGACCCATCACAGTTTCAGACGAACCCTCGTGGGGTTGAAGCAAGTACACGAATCTGAACGTTACGGACTGGTCGAGTTTCAGACGAACCCTCGTGGGGTTGAAGCTCGGCACACACAGTCTTACTTCGCGCTGGTCGATAGAGTTTCAGCCGAACTTTTGAAAGGCTGAAACTACGTCAGTGCTCCTGCCGTCCAAAGGTAGTGCTTTCTACGGTCCCGTATAAACCGCACCTCCTCATATACTCAACCGTCGCCGCAGAAAGTATATACAAAACTGGAATCTAAACTTGCATCGTGGTAGCATCCCAAGACCCGCAACGATTCAATTGGCGTTGGAGTTTGTCCTAAACACACGATTGGCTAGAGATCCACGCCTGGACAGATATCATCAACGGAACCGTGACCGACCGGGCGATAAAGAATGTCGCCCTCGTAGAGATACGCCTACAAGTCCTGTGGCATCACTGCTTTCAAGGATAATAATCTGTGAGTTCTTCGATGAGTGAATGTCTCTGGGTTCTGTGTAAGCCAGAGCAAAGAGCCATTCTGGCATTTATTAGTATATATTTATTATCCGTGATCTCCTCGTATCTCTTTGATTGGGTGTGGATCGATGAAGACACTGAAACATCATCACCGTGGGCAGATTGGTGGGCTATCGTATTATGGGCACTACTAGTCTACTTGTTTGGAGGCTTTGGCTCAAAATTTCTTTTCTTTTGAGTGAGCGAATCCCACTTTCAGTCGGCAAGCCCCTCTGAGATTCATTTGACGATTGGGAAGTAAGCATTAGGCGAACCGTCGGTGAAGACCGTGGGTGCTGCCGTCCGGGAGTCCGTGACTCCACCCGCGTCAGTAGCCCACCCTGGTGTTCGCTTCAGGCGACTTCGACCGTAATACTCCCACCCAGCTGGGTTGCCAGCTAGGGTTTTCTCAGAACCATGGTAATTCCCGACTGGCCGTGTATTCACGCAGGCGAAACCCGCCTGCCGTGGGACGGGGTCATCCTCGTCTCGTCCGCGATGTCTAGGTACATGAATGCGGATATTGACGTTTCGACCCCTCACTCTGGTCGGTGTCCCCGAAAATCACGGTTTCTTGCTATTGCCCAGCGTACGGGTGGGTAAGGTCTTAGGGAACTTCTCAGCCGACGGTGGAAGCGCCGGCGCTCGCGGGTAGTCGCGATGTCCCAGTCTTTGTTCAGACCATACCCTGATTCATTCGTCTTCTCCGTTATAGAATATAAATATCCTTCACTAGCCCGTACATCATCTACGACAGGGTGCCTATGGGGCTCAGTGTGTTTTGTGTTCCTCTGGCGGGTGAGAGGATGACTGACTTGACACTCGGCACGTTCGGAGACGGAGACAGCGCCGACGACGACCTCGATCCCGATGCTGCAAGCATCGCCCGATGCGCGACGACGTGTCGCGCTCCTGATCGTGACGACGGCAGTTGGGCGGCCCCAGACGAGGACTGGGGGCTGACAACGCAGCGGCCGGTGTCGTCGATCAACACGTCGGCTGGTCGAGCAATCAAACAGCAAACGCGGTGGGTCGTCGACGGGGACGTCGGAGACTACGTTGAACAGTACGCAACTGGCGACCTGTTGCAAATCCCAAGCACGTACGGCGACTTCAGTTCAGTCGACACCCAAGTCACATTCGTCGACGGGCTCGCTGACAGCTACGGTTACGGGATCGACGGCCAAGCACTCGAAAAGGCATTGCGAGTCCTCACTGGTGGTGGCCGATACACTGCATCGCAATATACCGCCATCCCGTGTGGGAAACAGCCGTGGATTCTGACGGGGCCAGAAGGGACGCTCCTGTGCAGTTGTATGCCCGTCGAACGGCCGGAGAACCCATACACAAGAGAGCTTCGGACGCCAGAGACAACCCTGCAGATCGAGGAACAGAACCAAACAGTCCGCACGGGAGCCGCTGAGTTTACCCACCTGCTATCCGACGCTCTCGGTGTCGATATCGAGAGCGTAGAGTACGCAACAGTACGCGGGCAAACCCAGCACTCGTTCGTCGGCCAGGAGGATGAGTTCACGATCAAAGCCAGTGACTTAGCACAACTGCATGGGTTGACGAATGACCCATCCGTCATCCAGGGGACAGTCAGCCGTGGAGTCCAGCCACCCAGTGGTGGCGACCCAATCTCGGTTGAGTGGGACGGGCCGGATCATCCGGTTGGATATCTCGACGAGGGAGACGTGATCGCCGGCTACGAGTTTACGTGGGAACAACCCGAAGAGTCGCTGGAAGACGTTGCAGTCGTTCGCGAGTACCGGATCACACGGAACTACTCGCGATGGACGTTCGACTACAATACTCATCGCCTGGCGTCGGTGGTCCCCTGACCGGCCGTTGTGAATACGGCGAACATATTCATGACGGCAGCAGTCAGCAGAAATCGGACAAGCAGGATTCGGTATAATACATTAGCTTCGCAAGGCTGATATTGAATCCATATCCGGCATACGTATGACGGATGAAGCCACGCTCCGTAACCTCCGTTCAATCCGCACAGCACTCGTCGCTATGGCGGTATCAATCCTCACAGCCGGACTCATCATCGCTGACGAAGATGGATTAGGATTTCCTCTATTTATTATCACACTACTCATCTGCGCCTATGCGTTTGTGTCCCCGTTCCTTCGCGGTCGATAAGCACGCTTCCAGAGCAGTTGTTTCACCTCCTCTGATGGATACAGAATCGTATTCACACCAAACGTGACATCGACGCCGCCACATTTTGTGTGCCCTCCGGCAAGTGGAGGGAAATCGAAATGTCACAGTCTACAGCGGCCAGCAGCACCGAAGCAGCAACCACCGACGCCGAAACGAGCGTGCCAGAGACGCCGGCGGACGGTGACGCAGAAATCGACACTGCGGACCTCCTGTCGCTCGATGCCCCACAGCACCTCCGGATCAGCGGCGAGGTCCAGTTGTTTGAGCGGATTTTCGCGGCGGCTGGCACGGTCACAGACAAGACACGGATAGGAATTACAGAGTCGGGAATCGCCATCCGGGCGGCTGACCTGCAGGGACACGCGATGGTCGACTTGCGTGTTTCTGGGAGTTCGTTCACCTCTTTCGATGCAGGGAGGGGGACGTTGGGGGTGGACGTCGGACGAGTTCGCGATGCACTCTCGGTCGGCGATGCAGGCGACCTTGCACAGTTCGTACTTGATGCAGCGAATAGCAAACTGGAAATCGATATCGACGGGATAACGCGCACTATTGATCTTGAGGCGGTTGAATCGCTCCGCTACCCTGTCGAGATGCCGGATATCAACATCCCGGCAACCGTCCATCTGAGTCCAGACGACATCTCGCTCGGTCTTGACGCAGCGGATATGCTCGCCGACCGGTTTGACCTCTCTGTTGACGCCGATGCCGGAGAAGTGCGGTTTGCCGCAGACGGCGACACTGACAGCATGACCTACCGGTGGGACGACACCGATCTCATCGCCTTCGAGCCTGCGGATGTCGAAGTGAAACTGGACGCATCGCTGGTCAAATCGGCGAATTCTGGCCTGCCAGACGGCACGAATCGGGTTCTCCATATCGGAGACTCAGTCCCGCTCGTGCTGAAATCGGAGTTCCCCGACGCCGATGGAGCGATGCAATTCGTTATCGCGCCGAAGCTCCCGAACTGACTCGGCTCCCCGTGGTTTTGCGGAAACGGTGGTGTGTCTTAACCAACACCGACCGCCATACTTCTCGACTGTTGGTTAGCGCTAATTTTGTGTCTCCCTGGCTGGGTGAGGGGATTTTCCTCTATGGACCAGACCGTTCCAGACTACGAACGCTTCGAGCGCGAACAGATCGCACAGGACCGTGACCGACGGCGTCTCGATACCGTCGAGATCGACGAGCCACGAGGGCGTGAGGTGGTCACCAGTCTGCTTGACGAGGGCGTCGTTGAGCCAATTCCAGAACACGAAGTCTTGCAGCACGTTCCGTCCGGACAGTGTTTCGACTCCGACGTGGCGCTGGTGTACTTCCACAAGGGGTGGGAGGCTAGAAGCGAGGAGTAGCCAACTCGAAGGCTAACCAACACAGTGCCCCACATTCTACTCGGTGTTGGTTAGCGTCAGGACCTCTTCTCTGATGCGGCGTATGGGCGCGTCCCGAGAGTTGATACCCCATCGGAATTTCCCCAAGCGTATGGACCGCACTGACTGGCCGACACCCGGCCCGAACGAGCCTGTCCCGGCATGGGACGAGTACCGACAGCTGCGCGAGGCTGTCCACGACTATCTGGATCACAAGCCAGAGGACCCAACGTGGGCGGACATTTGGAAAGCACTCGGCGCGATCATGGGCGAGTACCAGCGCGATGCGTTTGCCCAAGCCTTCGACCTCGATGCGCCTACCGAGACAGCCTGCATACGGCGTCTTATCACGGGCGACGACGAGTGCCCTCACTCGCCGCTTGACGCCGACAGCGACCCGAAGGGGCCGCCTCACAGCCCGCCAGCAGACGACCACTCGACACTCTGGCTTGACGATGGCGAGCCGGCGTTATACTCGATGCACGTCTATCCGGGGAATATCGAGCGATTGGATTCGCAAGAGCCGCCACACAATCTCTGGTTCGACGTCTTCGAGTTCGCTGCCGAGTGGGGACTAGAAGTCTCTGTCCTCCCGAAATCGTGGTACAACCTTGGCTCAGCTGTCCACGTCGTCTTCTATCCCCCGGAGCGGTACAGATAGCCAGCACACTCTGCTCTCGCTCAGTCAGCCAGTCGATTTTGTGACCCCCAGTGGAGGTGCGGGGGCGTGCCCGAGAGCGCGTCCCAGAGACAGATCAATGTCAACGATACAGTCAGAGACTCCAGAGCAGTCGTCCAGCCAGCAGACCACTTGCACCTTCGACGATTCGGACTCCCGGGACGAGGAGATGCGCGACCAACTCGATGCGTGGGTCGAGGATCTTGCCGACCTCACGAGCGAGGCCCAAGCTAGCGAGCAGTTCCAGCAGTGGCTCGATGTGCAGAGCAAGTTCCACGATTACTCGGCTCGGAACACGCTGTTGATCAAGCTCCAGTGTCCCGAAGCAACCCAAGTCGCCGGCTACAATACGTGGCAAGACGAGTTCGACCGCTACGTCCAGCAAGGCGAGGACGCGATCTGGATCTGGGCTCCGATCATCACGAAGAAGTGCCCCGAATGCGGCAATTCGCCGTCGTATCACGAGAACACTGATTGCGAGTACGATGAGACAGAGCCCGAACAATGGCGTCGAGGGCTGGTCGGGTTCCGGCCAACGTCGGTGTTCGATATCTCCCAGACAGAGGGTGAGCCGCTTCCCGAACTGGAGACAGAAGCACACGGCGACCCGGATGGACTTGTCGAGGACCTGTTGGACGCCACCGACGAGATCGGCGTCGACGCAAGAATCGTCGCTCCCGAAGAGTGGGAGCATGGGTCTGCACGGGGTGTCTGCGAGCGTCGGAACGTCATGACGACAAATCCGATGGTCGAAGCGGTCGACCGAGACAATCGGGCCGCCCTCGCGAGTACACTGATTCACGAGTTCGCCCATGCAGAGCTTCACTTCGATGTCGAGGATGAGGCGGAGCGGTCGAAACGCGAAGTCGAAGCCGAGGCAGTCGCCTACGTGGTCAGTCGTCACTTCGGGCTGGACCCCGACAACTCGGCGTTCTACCTCGCAGCGTGGGACGGCGACGCACCAGAGACGTTGCGGGACCGGCTGGACCGTATCTCGTCGACTGCGGCGGATCTGATCGACGCCGTCGAAGGTGCCAGCTGAGAGGGAGCGGTATCTTTCCAGACGTGCTTGAGAGGAGTGTTTTGTGACTCCCCTGGTGGGCGAGGGAGTCGAATATGCGTTCCACAGCAGCGTCAGGTGGCAGTCCTGTCGGACAGTTTTTGAGTGTCTTAGCTGACTTGCGTGACCAGATTGGAGGGCCGTACTACCTCGGAGATGCCAACGGGCGGTTGGAGTGGCCCGACCGAGGAGTGTACTTCTTTTTCTCGCCAGCAAGCGACCTCCGGGCAACGACAGCGGTCGACTGGCGACTCTCCCGAATCGGCACCGTCGGCGTCAGTACCGGTTCGTCGAACACGCTCTGGAATCGACTCAGGCAACATCGTGGGAATGTTCGCGGGAAGTACGCCGGCGGTGGCAACCATCGTGGTTCGATTTTTCGCTTGCACGTTGGACGGGCGCTGATCGAGAAGCACGGCTGGCACGACGAGTATCCTCACTGGGGCGAACCGAATCCCGACGCCGAGACGACTGCTGTTCGCGAGCAGGAACACGAACTTGAACAGCGCGTGTCGGAGTACATCCGGGATTTGCCGTTTCTGTGGGTTGACGTTCCGGGCGACCCCGGACCCGAGTGTGACAGAGCCGAGATTGAGTCACATACCATCGCGATGGTGTCGAGGTATCGTCGATCCGCAGGGCCATCGGACCTCGATTGGCTTGGATATCATTCACCGAAATCCGAGGTGTATCAGTCTGGACTGTGGAACGTGCGACACGTCTCCGACTCGTTCGATCCGTCGGTCGTGGACCAGTTGTCGGCGTATATCCCGTCAACGGAAGCGCTGGACCACCAGTCGCGGATCTGAGGGCAGGTTCCGCAGCGAGAACTCAGTACGCTCGGCTACGACTCCGTAGGCAATCCCAGTCAGTGGCGCAACCACGGGAACCCACGCAAACGGAGTCATGAACAGTTCTGTCGAGATGGAGTCCCAGACGGCAGCGTACATCAAAACAACGTAGACGGACGCAATGGCTGTTGACAGTCGCCATCGGACTCCCGCTACGAGCCCGGCCAGCGGGAGGCCGTAGAACGCTACATTACCCGCAATTGGGGACAGGAAGTAGGAGATACCAAACGCACAGAGATATCCCAGAAACATCGCTGTGCCTCCGATAGATGCGACGAATAGCCGTCGCCATCCAGCACGCCCGTCGGTGTCGTCCTGGACGGACTGCTCGTCGCCTCCCCCAGTCGTCGTGGTGACTGCAAGAGGGCTCCTCGACTGTGTCTCGACGTGGCTGGCTTCCAGCCGGGAGACACCACGAGACTGCCCGTTGCCCTCCGTTTCGCCCTCGACTTCCTCGGTGATCGGGACCTCGCTCTGCAATGCAAGCACTCTGTGGGAGTCCGTTTCGGGACTGCTTGCTGGCTCTTGTTTCGCTGACTCTGGCAGGTTCAGGCGTCCCGTCTGTGTGATGTCTTCTTCGCAGAACGAGCACACTGTCAGGAGGTTTGTGGTCTTGTTTGTCCCGCCGTTCTCGGCGGGGATTCGTCGCACGACTTCCAAATCCTCCGCAGGGAACCGCGTCCCGCAGTTGGTGCAAGTGTTGTTGTCCAACTGCTTCCGGAAGACGATCCGGTACGCCCAGTCTGGTGGGTAGTCGCCCCGGTAGCTGTCAGGGTCGTCGTACTGCGATTCGATACCTTCCTTCATTCTGCTCGACACTTCTTCCCGTCTCCGTATTTAAGCCGCCGGGTCGTTTTGTGCCGCGCCTGCCAGCTGGGCGCGCCGGTCGGTGCGCTCGGTGTTGTTCATGTCTTCTGAGGCTCGACACTCTTGGTCAGCGGCGGCTGTCGGCGATGCACAGCAGGCTGAGTACATCGGGTACCTTCACCGGGAACCGTTCGTAATCGATGCTTCCCGGCTTGGATTCGCCGTCGGCGTTCGCGAGGATTCTCGTATCAATCCAAACTGCGGAACGTCGACGTCCCGATTGAGATTCTGGATAATCATAAGCGTCGGGAGTACAAGAATACGCTTGCTACGCAGGGCTACGAGATTATAGCGTGGGATCGGCAGGTAGCGTCGCTTTTTCTAGGGATTAACCGGTTTCTGTCTTACCTTAGTGGCTCAACACCCGACGAAAGTAAAGGTGGACACTATAATGGGAAGAGTACGACTGCTGCGTGAGGGATTGTAAGAAGTGCTTGAATCGATGATTTTGAAGATACCACTGACTTCAGCATATCCATTGCTAACAATTGGATCAATAAACACTTTCATACGTCATTTATTAAGCTAATTTCGAGAATGTGCCCCAATTGAGGGCACGGTCTTGATGGGTTTAGACCTGAGATAGAGCCCTCTATTCTGACGACTACTGCTGATATATTAATCGACACGAGACCATATGGCCTCTTCAGCGTACTTTGGCACCTCGAATTCGATAGTAGCCGGCTGTGATACCCTAAGATGATCGAATTCTCGCCCTTTGTTAACTCGTCGGTCGGTCCACTCAATAAGACGGATATCATCAATTTCAGCCGTTCTACTTCCAAGCGAACCAGGTTCAAGTGCGAACAGTACATTGGCATGTGTTGCGCCGTCCGGCGGTGAGAGATCCTGGCTGAACCGCTGCCAATCTCCGGCGGTCGAGGGGAGGTCCCACACCTGCCGATCAATTTCAGATCCGCTCGTACCCTCGAACCAAGTTAGCTCACCAGTCAACCCATCATCGTTGGTACGATAGCCTGATGTCACAGTTACCGATCCGTCTACGGGAATTCGCCGGGAATTCGAAAGAACCGCACGCGATCGGTTCGCATCGACGCGACGAAGTTCGACACCACCGGAATCACCGAGGCCGTATCCCACGCTGACGGTCGGGTATGTCCGACCGTACCGCCATAGCGCCCCATCGTAGCCCTGAGAATCAACATTGATGCTCTCGAATCCACCGGTTAGTAGTAGGTCCCGTCCTAGACGAACCGATCCGGTAAGAACGTCACTAACCCATCCGACTTCGCGTCCGTACATCATGTTCTGTCCACTGAATTGCTCGGTCTTTTCCTGTGTCGACCCTGTCCCAGCCCCGAGCGCGAGTCCAGATCGCGTAACCGTCGTCATTTCTGATGACGACCCTAACGTTTGCCAAGTGATCTTTCGATTCGGTTTGCCAACGACTCCCTGTGGGACGAACCCATCAAGCAATAGTGGGTCTATATTCGCGCGAGCGACGCCATCAGCGGTGAGTGTTACGGTCAGTAGATACGAAGGGAACGTTTGCCAGATCTTCTGATCGAAAATGAAGTTGCCAAGCGACCATGCGACGAGGGCCCCTTCGATGCGTTCGATGCCTCCGATGACGTGGGGATGATGATTGACGATCAGATCGGCCCCGGCTACCGCTGCAGTTTCAGTGAGACGGCGGATTTCCTTCGTTGGGGAAGGCTGGTAGGATTCACCTCCATGAATCTGTACCACAACTACATCAGCGGCCGCCTCGCCGCGTTGGACGGCGTTTCGAAGTCGCTCGGCTGTAGCTCTGGCAACACCGGACCCAGCCGCTACAGTTCGCTGTTGCCCGTCGATAGTGATGCTTGTTGGTCGCTCCGTCGGCCCGTTCGCCGCCCAATCTACCTCATATTGGCGCCCATCGATTGTCGTACAGGACACGAATGCCACGTCGAGTTCGCCGGCCTGCTGAACGTGTGGTTCCCAAGCCGCTTCGGGCGTGGGGCCCGCACCGGAGTGACCGATGCCTGCGGCCTCAAGCGAATCAATCGTGTCCCTGAGTCCCGGACCCAGCGCGTCGAAGGCATGGTTATTACCAAGCGCTGTATAGTCAACACCGGCGGCCGAGAGTGCTTCGGCGGCGACTGGGTGTGAAGCGAATGCAAAGCGCTTTGTCGGATGGCGGAGCGACCGAGTGGTCAGTGGTGTTTCCAGATTTACTGACGTGAAATCTGCGGCAGCAAGTGCTGGCTTCACCGATGATAAGATAGCGTTGTGGTCCGCACGCCGATTCATTGGGTCTATCTGCACTCGTGGATTCAACGAATCCGTCGACTGAGTGTAAAATCGCCGTGCAAACATTGTATCCCCTCCGAAAGCGATGGTTGCCGATCCCGCGGCTTTCGATAGGACGAGGCGGTTTGAGGGACCTGGCGCGCAGGCTCTGACGCGCGAGCGATACGCAGACGCGCTGACTCGGATCCAAACAGGCCGACGCAATGCGAGAGAGAATTGCCCGTCCCCGTCGGTTCGGGTAGTAGCAAGTGTCGAGCCAGCAGCTCCGAGCGCGGTAACCCGTGCGCCAACAACTGGTGTACTATCAGTATCGACAACGCGACCGGTAATGGCATTACCCGTAGACTGTGGGCCGTCACCTGCTGGATCCGATGCTGGAAAGAGATCAGCGACTGAACTGCAACCTGCTAGTCCGAGAGTTCCAGCGAGGCTGGATATTTTAATAAAATCTCGTCGGGAAAAGTTATGCTCAGTCACCGTCGAAGTCCCTCCTACCTTGCTGTGTGATTGCCGCAGGTATCCGCCCGGTCGTCTGGTTTTCAATTTCGGCCTGCAGTTTCCGCATAGTGTCCGTAACAGTGTTCCCCATGAGGAACACGGGGTTACTGGCAGAGAATAATTCCTCCAGTAGCGTCGAAGGTGGCATTGTATCGTCGTGTTTCTGAACCGAGAAATCAGCCGTGTTTGCGAAGACATACTGGTCGTCTCCGAGCGTGTGTACCTGCTCGACATACCCATCAGTCACTAACGAGGCAAGGTATCGGCGGAATGAGGCGGTTCGGCCACGACGATCCGAGCGAAGGTTGACAAGCGGTTCAATAACTGTATCGGAGTTCCCGATGAGTGCGCGGCGGACGATCTCTGTGCTCTGAACATCATTGACAGCTGCAGCGTCATAGATTCGACCGTCGGGAAGAACCTGCCATTCAGGCATCATTGTGGAAAGCTTCCGGTCTACTTTGGAGGCTGGAAGCGGAGGCTCATCTAGTGCTTTGAGCACCTTATTTAGCCCAAATACCACTTCTGAACCAGGATACTCAACTGCCCAGTCTGGTGGATCAGCATATTTGACTGTCGCATTTCGTCGTTCAAGCTCTGCGGTCAGATATGACCGGAGCGCTGGATTTGACTCGCCAACAATCACCGTTGTCTTTTCAGAGACCGCTCGCGATAATGACCGTGCTATTGCTGTTCTGTTCCGTCCCATCGTGTCCATATGATCTTCTCTGACATTAATGAGGAATATCACGTCCGGCCTGACGAATGCTTCATTAACTAGTCGTGTCGTATATTGCCGAATTCCTTGGTTCTCAACAATGGCAATATCCGCACCAGTGGCCCGCCGGATTTCCCGCTCATTCTCGTATAGACGCACCTGCTCGCTTCTTGTTATTTTTCGCTTATTCCCGTTGTGCAGAGTAAAAGGTTCGTCTCCGGTAATCTTGGCGAACGTGTCGCTGCCACGTCGGTGGAACACATCATGGAGCCACCGCGTTGCAGAGGATTTTCCCCGGACGCCAGAGACGACAATACGGGTATCTATTGAGTCCAGCCGCTGTCGGTGAGCTGGACCAGCACTGATTGCGTTCATCGCACTTACCTTCGCTAAATCAAGAAGTTCTCCCGCAGTCTCAACACCTAGATCTGGTAGCCATTTCCGGCTCACTGTTGATCATCCACTCTCTCAGCAACACCTGTTGGAATCGCCGGGATAGTCTCGTTGGGGCGTATTCGCTCAAGATGGTATAGCTCATACAACGCTATAAGCCAAACGGCTGCTCCGATAGCTACGTGACTGCCTGAGACAGACACAAGCAATCCAGTCTGTGGCGGTATAACTAGAAACCTAGCCACTGCTGTGACGAGAATAAGGACACTGCCAGTTACAGATACAGTCGCCCGTCGTTCTGCCGGCGGGACGACGTGCAAATTATAGCCTGTAACACCGCCTAGGATTCCCGTAAAAAATGGCAGTAGTCCAGTCCGCGCGGGAATCACTGTCGTGGCCGAAATGCTCACTAGCAATCCCATGATGACTCCAAGTCCCAGTAACACCCTGCCATACAGTAAGGTCCACCAATGGACAATCGCCACGGCAACGTAGGCAAGAACGGCTGTCCCAACCCATAGAGAAAGCATCCAGCCGTTTCGGAACGCGATAATAACAATGAGTGGGACTACGATGACGCCCCCGACACGGAGTCCATACCGTGATCTGATCCCCTCTGAAAAGAGGATGCCCAGTCCAAGTAGTCCAACTGTCAGTAGATCCGACATTACTATTGGAACCACTTCGGTGTTGACAACCAGTCCGAACGCATTAGCGATATCTGAGTTGGGACTGAGTAATACTGGGGGCAGTGCTCCCGCAATCGGAGACAGTCCAACGAAAATAACTAGCGCAATCCCGGCGACACTCAAAAACAATACAATAGCTAGACTCCAGACCATGTCTAATACCCGCTTGTCACCATCTATACGGTGGTAGTTGTACGCTGCGATGCCCGGGAGAACACTCCCAATGAATCCGATTTGTGAGAGGCCGACTCCAATTCCAACAGCGTTTGACAGGATTTTAAATACTAGGACCGGTACAATAGCCCCGATTATCACACTGAGGACAAACAACGGGCGTCCGTAAACAAGCAATCTATTTTTCACAATACGGAGCGAAAAGTATGCTGCAGCGACACTAGCGATAAACACCGGAAGCGTTGCGAAACTCTGGAGAAAATACACCGAAACTAGCGGCACAACGATGACACCACCTAGACGAAGGCCAGCAAGCTGAGCGGCACCAATACCAAGTATTAAACCAACCAACATCATCGCGGTAGCGATTAACATACTAATTCTCTGCCGCTCCACATTCAATGGAGATTCAATCCAGTGTATACACTATTTTTGTCGATAGAAATAAACGGGTTTCGGATTGGCGGCTGTGCGATTAAGACGGATTGTCTGAAAATAGAAATTAATTAACCCAGACTCACTCGATCACATTGGGTTAGAGTAAGCGTCTGCTTGGAGAGGATGTGCAGTCTGGCGGCGCGCCGCCTCTTACAGTGGTCGTTCACGGAATTCTGCGAAATGACGCTTCGCGCAGCTTGGACAGCACTTGGTGTCCGCAAGTCTGTTCCAGCGAATCAACCACTTGACGACCGGTTCTTCCGGTAGCTGTCCATCGGGCCGGACAGCGATCGTCAGTGGTGACACTGTCGCGTCGGCGGCAGTCCGCCGCCGACAGCGACGGTCCATCCCGAAAATCATGCTCACCAGCGGTTCGAAGATGCTCCACAGCTAGTTCGGTTTGGTCCACCGTCATCAAACGGGGT
This sequence comes from Haloarcula hispanica ATCC 33960, assembly GCF_000223905.1. NCBI lineage: Archaea > Methanobacteriati > Methanobacteriota > Halobacteria > Halobacteriales > Haloarculaceae > Haloarcula > Haloarcula hispanica. The sequence goes on along the minus strand of NC_015943.1, from coordinate 122,948 downwards.
TACGCGGCTGTCGATGTGATCGACTGAGACTTGCTTTTCATGATTTGACAGGCCGGTTTATCCGAATGCAGAACTAACTCTTTAGGTCGGTAATCAAGCCAATCCCAACTAACCCGGACTATCAAATCCTGATTTTGTGACTCCCTGTAAGGCGAGGGAGACAGATGACTACTGCACAGACTGAGCGAACTCGTGGCCGCTTCGTACTCATCGGATGCGGCGACGCGAAAACCGACGATCCAGCTGAAGCTCGGGACCTCTACACTTCGTCGTACTTTGCGGTCAAGCGATCATATGCTGAGGCAGCTGTCCAGTGGGCTCGAACCGCTGACCGGCAAGCGAACACCTGGGCGGTTCTCTCTGCAGAACACGGGATCTTGATGCCTCGGCAGACGGTCGCCCCGTACGATACGACCATCGAGGACCTGCGCGGCGACCCCATCGAGGGAGAAGCCAATTATTGGCTGCCGTCAGGGGAACAGGTCGAAACCCGCCTTGACCGCTGGGCGCTCCGTGTCCACTCGTCTCTTGGTGATTGGCTCCGGCAACCATACGCTGCCGAGCAACAGGAGTCACCCTGTCGGGAGTTGGTCGTTCTGGCCGGCAGCGACTACGTCGACGCGCTGCGTGAGCGCGACATCTTCGACGGCCGACCAACTGCGATTCGGGCTGGGCGAGAGACGTACACTTCCCTTCCGCCGAAAGCGACAGTCCGCTTCCCCTTCCAGGAGCGTGACTTCGACGGGATGTTCGACCAGATGGACTGGCTTTCAGACCGCGTCGAAGAACTCTCGTCAGCAGCGGCTCCAGCCCGACGATCAGAACTCTCGGCCTTTGACGGGGGCTTCGAGCGTGACTCTGCTACGTGGCAAACAGGCCACAGTGGCGTCGACGTCGAGGGGACTGAGCAGGCAGGGCTGGATGCATTCGAGAACGTCCCCGAACGGTTCCTTGCCACGAGACAAACGAGTCTTGCGACCGACGGCGGGGAAGGAGAACAGGGTGGATAGCACGCAAACCCACGATACCGACTGTGTTAACCAACACTCATCGCGTCTGTTGGTTACACGCTATGTCGGGCGATTTTCTGTTCCTCTGTCGGGTGAGAGGATGACGGAAACTGATCCGACTCAGACGCAGGACGGACAGCCAGACCAGCAAGCCGGCTTCGACTTCAGCAAGCCCGGACAGGAGCACGAGATCGAAGTGTCGTATTCGTGGGGGTATGTCGACACCATCTACATGGATGACGACGGTGAACTCGTCCGCTCACAGGATACCGACGGTTACTACCGCAACGACGAATCGTTCGAGTGTACCTGCGGGGAGACATTCGGTTGCGAGAGCAAAGCAAAATCACATATCCGAAGCGAGGGGTTCCGAGGCCCGCCGGTGCCGGTAGACGGCCATCCAGAAGCATTGCGCTGGGACAACGAGCCGATGACCGACTTCGGGGGGAATGTGGAATTCATTCCAGACGTAACGAACACCGCCGCGAAAGTTGTCGACGGGGCTGACTACCTGATCGCAACGGCCCGGACAACACTGACGCCACCAGCGGACCACGAGTTCGACAGCTGGGACCCACTCCAATCCGGCCGCCTGTCGAACCACAACGGCGACTCACTGTTCTCGGCGCGGATCTTGTCGAAGGCTATCGCGACGCTTTCGACCGGACATCAGTACGTTCCGGACCGCTACACCATCTATTTCCGAGGGCACACAGCACTGTACTTGGAGGGGCCGAGGGGCGGCATCATCATTGCTGAACGACTCCCCGGCCTCGACTGAGACGGCGGTTTTCTGTTCCTCTGGCGGGTGCAAGGATGACAGAACCAACCTCCAAAGCCCGTGACGGATCAGCCACGAACAGCAGCGAATCGCCCGTCGACGAGCAACCAATTCCAGTCGTCAAGCCACCATCGGCGTTTGTCTGGCAAGATGAAGTGGTCCCCGCGCTCGATGGAGCTATCACTGTTCGCCCGGAATCTGCCCGGTATCCGATAGCCGCACAGGTTGTCGACGGTGCTGAGTATCTTGTGGCAACAGCCCGAGAAACGTTCACACCCCCAGCTGACTACCAGTTCCAGTCGTGGGGGCCACTCCAGTCTGGCCGCCTTGCACTCCGGTCGGGCGAGCCACAGTTCCCGCCAGCCGACGTGAGCCGTGCAATCGCAACGCTTGCGAAGCATCCTGCGTATCAGCCTGAGCGGTTCACGATCTTCTACTGAGGGTGCGAACCAGTGTATATCGAAGGTCCCGACGCAGGCATTGTGATAACCCCGTGGTAACTCGATAGCGATTTTCTGTTCCTCTGGCGGGTGCGAGGATGTCCACACACTCAGCATCGACGCGAACACAGTCGTTCCAGCATCGCCCGCCAGCAGACACAGGGGAGTGTTCCTGTCCGATTCACGCCAACGGCGACCCGTTCACGGCACCTCTCGGGATTCGATTTGCCGATCATGTCGGCGTGGAGCCAATCGACAGAGAAACAGCGGCCGCCGTGTACGAGGCGCACCACTCCTACATGGGGTCACTGCCGTCGGTCAATCTCGCTCACCATGGGATGTACTTTCAGGACTCGCTAGTCGGGGCTATCACGTACCGCTACCCGCTCATCTCGAAGAAGCGAATCCGGTACGGCGTCGACGGCCAGCTCTGTCCCGAGCCCGTCGAGATCGACAGTCTTCCAGCGGAGATTCGAGCGACCGCCCGGCGGGTGCTTCCGTCGACGGACACACCAGTCGTTGACAGTGAGGTGATTTCTGGGGACTCGCTCGTCGAGGCCGCGCGTATCTGCATGGGCGTTCGGATGCCAAACCTCGCGTCGGCGGCGCTAGCCCGCTCACAGGAGCGATTCTTGCAGAGTGACGACCGTAACACTCGCTTCTTGTTGACGTGGGTACGCTCGGACTATGATGGCGCGATGGTTCGGGCACTGAAAGACAAGGGCTGGACCTGTACGGGCTACCGTGAACCGGGACAGGCAAGCAACCGCGAGGACAAGTCGATCCGTGAGCGATACAAGTGGCGCTTTCTCTGCCCCGTGGACACTGCTCGCGAGCAGTCAACACTTGCACGGTGGTCTCAGTGACCGACGTCCAGCCCGAGGCAACGGCTGAGTGCTGTCGCTTCTGTGGAGACAGAGCCGATATCTCCGGCGAGGCGTACACGTATGTCCGGTGGCCCAACGAGGTCGACCGAGAAGACGGCGTGTTCCGATTTACGATTTGCCGGGAGTGTGCGCTTCAGGACCGCGACAACGTCGAACAGGCCGCTTCGCTCTTCCACGAGGCAGATCGAGACTATCTCGTCACCTGCGATGTCTGTGGCGCTGTTGGCTGCCAGTCTGCCAGTACTCGTCGTCCAGCAGCAGAGACGTATCGGCTCGTGAGCGTTATCTCCTGGTCGGTGAGTATCAACGGCTTCGACGGGGCAACGCACTCTTGCAGTGAGTGCAGTCCTATCCTGCTGGTCGACTGTGTGAAACGCCCTGACCGGACATACGACGATGAAGTGCCGCGTCTCGTCGAGCCCCCATTTGACTCAGTTGGGAAGACAGCAGACGATGCTCCGGCAGACAGTACACAGGTCAAGATCGGCGGGTGGACTGGGTAGCCGGCGGTAGTTCCACGAAACTGGTGGGTCTGCTCCGCTAATGAGCAGTACAGCTTCTCTTAGTACAATCGGATTCTTGCTTTTTTGTCGTTGAATTTTGGACCTTTCTTGACAGTCTGTTCTTGTCTATCCAGCCTGACTAACCCTGTTTCTTCCAATTCTTCGAGCGAGTGGTGACGTAGCTTAAGACGGAGTTTCGCTACGTCCTCGTTGGCAGAGGGAAGGTCACTACGGGACGCAATGGCTGGTGTTTCACTCTTTCTCATTGGATCTAGTATACCACCAAGACACGGATAAACACACGCAGTTTTCACCAAGATTTGTCTTTCTAATCAATCGAAGACTCCCCGCGATCAGTGCGCCGTCCTATTGAGCAGGTATCTAACCAGTGTAATAAGCAAAATCCTATCCACGGCGGCAGCGACCCCCATTTTGTGTTCCTCTGGCGGGTGAGAGGATGTCTCGAAATATGTCTTGCCGTCGTTCGGAAGACCTGTCGCAGCCACCCACCTCGCGGTTCGTCGAGTCCATCGCGACGACTGTTCGAGGGCAGCCTGACAGCGCTGATGTTCAAGCAGTTGTCCTCCGTGCGGTGGCCCGGCGCTCGGACAGCATTGCCCTCCCGGATGTACTCGAACTACGCTCGCTCTTGGACGTCAACGGCGAGCAGGCAGACACGTTAGAGAAACAGGTCACAACCATCATCAGCGCCATCGACGCCGAACTCGCTGGTTGGGACCGCCGGGAGGTCGCTGCATGAACGCAGCAGGAACGGCCACGTTGGGCGACTTCGGTGCTGGTGGCCCACGCTCGGATGCGCTGATTGACACACAGAGCGCGGCACAGGAGGCCGCTGCGGGCGAATGGGAATTTCTCGCCGCTGGCAACGACACGGTCGGGTGGCACATCCCCGACACTGGAGCCACAGTCCTGCTCAAACACAGTGACGCTGGCTGGACGCTCGAACGGGCGACCAAACTGGTCGGGACGCGGCGGTCACTCGATGCTGGGCTGGAGCTTGCCAGCTCGTACATGGCGGATCGACCGGAGGGAGCGTCGGCATGGCGATGATTGAGCGTGAGCAGTGGCGTCGCGAGGAACGCCACCGAGTTGCGGCAGCACTGGCACGCGCCCGGTTCTGGCAGTCGGTTGCGCCACACAAAATCGGCTTCTGGGAGGCCGTCGACGAGACGCTGCTGGCTCACTACCCGGGCTGTCGGTACAAACGCAGGACGACACTCGATGACTTCCGAGAGGAGGATTCATGAGCGACACTCCTGACCCAATCCTCGACAAACTCCCTCCCGAGCGGTTGCTGGACGCCGACCATCTCCAGCCAATCGTCGCCGGCATCAACTGTATGCACTCAATGGAGACGGTCCAGCAGTATCTCGCATACGAAAACAAGCACCAGAACCGGACGCCGATCCAGTCTCGCCTCCGAGAGCGGGCACGCGAGATCCGTCGCGATGAATCGGATGCCGAGGAGCAAGCCATCGTGTGATTTCTGTGCCCCAGCGGGGTGAGGGGCGTCCCACAGAGGGCGCTCTGCCTACCGACTATGTGTGAAAACAAGACAGACGAGACGGCTGTACAGCAGTGCGACGACCTCGATATCGACCCTGATGCCGTGGATATCGGTGATGGACTGAAAACAGCCGAAGATGCGCCTGAAGTTGTTGTCGGCGGCGTTGACGCTAAAAAGGAGCGCGTGAAGGTGTATTCCCCGTCCGGTGAGCTGACGGTCAATCGCTGGGTGAGCATGGACCTGTTCAGCGTCCACTCCCCGAACGAGGACATCCAGACCGACGCCGACCGGGAAGCGTGGCTGAACGAGACGCTGCCGAAGAAGGCCACGCATATCGACGGCAACGTGTACCCACTCAGGTATGCCATCGACGAGGACGGGAACGTGATCGCGAAATAATCGAGGAGCCGTACCAGCCACTCTTTCGCTCACTCTCACGCTCACGGTTCCCGAGCGCAAGCGCTCGGGGGACACGCTCCACCTTGGACCGGCAGGCCGGTCCGGCGGTCCCGCTTCAGGAGGTAGGTGAGGCTCATCGCGATGAATCGGATGGCTGGGAACGAGCCATCGTATAATTTCTGTGCCCCAGTGGGGTGCGGGGCGTCCCACTGAGGGCGCTCTGCCGACTGACTATGAGTAAGAACAAGACGGACAAGACGGCTGCACAGCAGTACGACAACTACCCCGATCCCGACGCCATCGTTCACTTTGGCGATGTCTCGGAGGAACTGGTCGAGTTGGTCGAGGAAACGCTAGAGACGTCCGAGTTCCTGTCGACCTCTCGCGACGACCTGCCCGAAACGACGCTGCTCGTCGAGGCGGTCGAAAATGAGTGACGACCAGCTGTTCATCGTCGTGGAGGGTGTCGGGCCAGCAGATTTTCCTGAGAACGAGGCGAGTTCCAACAAGCAAGACGAGGCCGTTGCTCTCGCGAACGACATCCACGACCTGATTCGCGAGGAGTACGGCAAAGAGGAGATCGAGGGTGTCATCCCGGTAGTCAACCCCGACGCCCACGAGCAGATGCAGGCGACCGAACTCTGACAGGCGGCAAAAAGGCAGTTTCTTTAGCCATGATACTGGCTGTAACGCCTGTTCAATAGGTGTGCGAACTGACCAGCGATATTTCTACCAGCTCAGAGAGATGTTTTGATATCTGTACCAGATACAAGGCGCGTATACAACAATTACCGCTGATGCCTTCGCTTCCACCGATGACAAGGTTGTGTGTCATCAGTTGCTACTGCCGCTGTTGACTCCGTGCATTCGATATAAGCACAAAATACGCAATTACACCGATCGACCATATCAGCACGCCGACAACCTCAGATCCTTGAAGACCAACATATTCTATGAGTGCTAACGGGCCTATGCTCAATCCGAAGACACCGACGGCATGGCCAAGCCTGTCGTACCTATCGTAGAACGTGAATTGCTCACTGAGCAGTGTGACATCATACGCTAAAATGAAGTACGCAACCCCAATGTAGATCGTCGCTATGCTTAATACAAAGAACCAATCCGAAAGCAGGTATCGGTAAACTCCACCACCAATGCAGCAACCAATCAGGACAGCTAGTGGGAGGGACTTTTCGAATGACACACCTCGCTGTTGAAATCGAGTGTGCTTATTTTTGCTGCATAGAACCTCTAAATTCAGCAATTGCCCAATGGACCTGTCCGATAGCCGTTACAACGGCAAGTGCTGAATAGACAGTGTGAGTCAGCAACGCTATCAGCAGCGTTTCACAATCAAACCTGATACTCGTCTCAGCGGCGGGTACGTGAATACCCGAAACATTTCAACGTCGCGGGCGACGACACGCTCGATGCCCTCCATCATTGATAAAACCCTGTTCGGCGAATCTTCCAGACGTCTTGCATTAGTTAACCTCTGTGGCGCACTCCTGCTGGCCGGGCAGCAAGGGTACTACGTCGTGGTAGAAGGAGCGACACCGTTCTATGCTATACTGTTTCTGATCGTCGGGATGGCTTTCTCTGGTATTGCCGAGTCCTTGCCGGAACCTCGACGACGGGCAGCCGGCGTCTTGCGGCTCACGGCACTTGTCGTGCTGGTGAGCATGCTCATAATTATGATCGTCACACCCGAACTCCTCACCAACTGAGGCCGGTGATTGATTCGAACTCACTGCTGTCAACCGAGTATGTCCTTGGGGAAGACCCGGTACGGCTGCTGACGATTCACTCGGAAAGTTCGGCATGGAGCTGAGTCAAACCACATTCCGGACAAAGGAACGCATGAAGGGGTGTTTGATGTCCAACACCGAGTCGGTCAAGCACACCACCGTCTCTTTCGGTTTCAACGTAGAGGTCACCGACTCCTTCTGCGGTTACGTTCGTCTTTTCCATTTGGACATTACAATCTGGACAGTGGCGTTCACTCATTAGACTTACATTTGCTTGTATTCCCGATGCTTAAAGAAGCCAGGTCACCGTTCTATACTCGGAAACACCAATGTCGATACGCTTCTTTGCTGAATCCACTCGATAGTCAGCAGCCGACTTCTCACGTTGTCCGGACAGATTGTATCAACTTCGGTCACTGCATACCCTGTACTGCCCACTCCTACCTACGAACAGATTCACTCCACTCACAACAACTCTAGTCGCCGAATTTTCTGCGCCCCAGCGGGGTGAGGGGCGTCCCAGAGAGGGCGTGCCGCCTGTCATTCATGGCTACCACAGAATCCCGTAGCGACGCCAGCAGCATCGACGAGAGCGAACTGGAGGAGGCTGACCCGAACAACCGGACCGTTCGGGCGCTGACCGAAGTCATGACAGTGTTAGACTCGATTGGTCGGGCACGAAACGCCGACGACCTCTTTTTGGTCAACTCCGGGTCTGGCTCAGAGTACCTTGTCGACACTCGGACAGAGAGTTGTGAGTGCAAGTGGAAGCAGTTCAACCCCGGCGAGGAGTGCAAGCACCAGAAGCGAGTCGCCTTCGCGACCGGCGAGCGCCCCATCCCACAGTGGGTGGACGACGACGCTCTCGACGACCAGTTTGGACTACACGTCGACAGCGAACCCCGCAAAGCAGTCGCTGACGGCGGAGTCATGCAGGTCCGGTTCGACGACGGCGGTGTCACAGACCCCAACGAGGACCCCTTGGCTGTCACCTCCGAGGACGAACCGCGTACGAAACGAGCGAAGCAGGAAGATATCGATGTTTCCTTCCTCGCAAAGCCCGGTCGCTACGAGGTTCACTCAGCGTCGGATAGCCGGTACGAGGTCGACGTGCTTGAGGAGACGTGTAGTTGTCCCGATGTCGCCGAGCGGTGCAAGCACCGTCGCCGGGTCGAGATCGAGATCGACGCCCAGCGAGTCCCCCGCCCGGATGGAAAACTGCCAGACGCCTAACCGGGGGCCGCAGTGTGTTTTCTGACCCTCTGGTCAGGTGAGAGGATGTCTCGAAATATGTCTTCACAAACTGTCCAGACAGCGTTGTTTGCAGCTACGTCGGGTTGTCCCGAGTGTGGCGGCGAACTCGATAGCAGCGGGCGAGAAACGAACTGCAAGGACTGTGGCCTGGTGACCGACCAAGACCGGATCGACCGCAGGCCATCGTGGCGAACGTACGATCAGGAGGAACAGCAGCGGACGGGCGCACCTCGGACGGTCACTCGCCACGACCGAGGCCTGTCGACGAATATCGGGAGCGTCGATAGTGCAGACATCTCTCCGAGACGGCGTCGACGGCTTGCTCGCCAGCGACGACTCCATGGCCGGTCGAAGTTCACCAGCAAGCGCGACCGGAACCTCGCTCACGGGCTTGGCGAAATCCGACGCATCGCGAGTGCCCTGTCTGAGAGCAACGCGGTAAAAGAGCAGGCAGCCACGTTCTTCCGGGAAGCACAGGAAAAAGACCTCCTGATCGGACGGTCGATTGAGGGCGGTGCAGCGGCCGCTGTGTACGCCGCCTGCCGGTGCAATGGCCTCGTGACGATGGAGACGGTAGCCGATGTCGCACGGTGTTCAGACTCCCATATATGGAACTGCTACCGGACGTTCTTGGTGGAACTTGACCTTCCGATTCCAGTGTCGCTTCCGGTGGACTGGGTGGCGCGGATTTGTTCGGACCTTCCATTCAACGTTTCCCCGGAGATTCGCCAGCGGGCACTCGAACTCGCAGAGCAGGCAACTGAGTCAACAGCGGTCAACGGGCGACCAGACGGTGTCGCAGCCGGCGCTCTGTACCTCGCCGGGAAAGAGTCAGACATCCGGCTCACACAAGCGACGATCTGCGAGCCACTGGATGTGCATATTACGACGGCCCGGCAGTGGTTCCAAGAGATCGAGGAGCATATCGTTGCGTGAGCGCTCGCGACCGTTGTTTTGCGTGCCCCGGCGAGGGTGCAGGGCGAGCCAGCAAGCACGTCCTGAGTGAGACATTGTCAGTTACTGATACTCCCGAATCGGCGGCACAGCACGACTCTTCGAGTGTTTTTGCGCCGGTCCCAGCGCCACGGTCGCCAACGAAAGTCGCATCGTTTGTCGAACGAGTCCTTGTCGAACTTCGCCACGAAGCGGTGGCTGCTCGGTACGTGACTGATCTAGACCAAGCCGGAGCGAAGACGATCTGGTGTCGGGTCGAGCACACGCCGTTGGACGTCGACGCAGAGTACGTCCAGATTCGAGACGATCCGCGGCTAGGGGTTGACGTCGAGCCGTGTTCGCAGGTAACGGTTCGAGAACGACTGTGCCAGTGTCTTGACCACGATCGGACTGGGCACGTCGACGTTCGGCCGCTGGCCGACGTTTCGATGGGCGACGGCTGAGCTGTGCTTCAGGTCTGGTTCCGCATCGGCAGGTCGAGATCACCGAGGGCAGCGTGCTGACGGAGAACACAGAGATGCGGGCAGACAGTCGTCGCCTGGAAGACTTCGCAACTGCACCAGCCGGCGTGGGTTCCGTTAGGATGCTCGGCCAGCGAGCAGTTCACAGGACAGTCGTCGTCGACGGAGACGAGAAACAGGTCCGGGCGACCGCCCTTCGTTACGTCGACACTGGCATCGAGGGCGGCGTTCCACGTTGCTGACCGACGCTGTCGGATCTGCTGGAAGTCAAGATCACGGGTGCCACTGGGCTGGCGGGATATCCACTGGTCTGTGGCCGAATACTCGCTGGTCGTGGTAGGGGACTCGGCTGTTTTCATGGTGAGTCCGCGTACTAATACATATATTCTCAAACAGCAAAAAAGTTGCTATAGAGGCGATACAGAGCGGATTTTGTGTTTCTCTAGTGGCTGAGAGAATCCAACAATGAGTAGTGGATACCGACGAGGGAATACCGGTCCGAAAAAGTTGAAGTGGCGCTGGAAAGATGAGACGGAGAATCGGTCGTTGCCCCAGTCGTGGGCCGACAACGGGCGCACAGAATCTTCCGAAGAAGATGAGGTGCAACTGTATGCAATTGAGTGTCGGGCTGGGCTCTTACTTGAGTGGGTGGTGAATACACGAACTGGAAAGCTACTCAGGGGTCCGCTGAGCGAGAAACCGGGGATTCGTGTCCTGTACGTCACCGCTGACGGTGAGCACGCACTCGTCAAAGAGTCCGAAGCCCGCGAAACTGACGGCAGTTGGAAGCCACCCAAGCAGTTCACCAGCGTCATCGCGAAGGACATAGAGGAGGCTGATCCCGTTCCAGACTCCAGCCAGGACCACTACCGGCGCTCGGTCGAAGAACTGTACGACCCGCCGTAGCTGCTATGAGGTCTCTTTCGCTACTGAGTACGACAGAATCAGGTGTGTCGAGTCGGAGTACTGGTAGGGATGAGTGAGAGTGAGTACGCTGAGACGGTTGCGTGTCCACATTGCGATGCCCCGAACGGAATAGACCCAATTCATGATGGGGAAATACGACGTGGTACCACCTGTACCGAGTGCCGCGAGTGGTTCCCCGTCTTTTCCAGTGGGGACTCATGATCCGAACACTCGACAGGCATTCCTTCTAGAGTGGCACTCTCCAGCAGGCCAGATTTTGTGACTCTCTGGTGGCCGAGAGAGCATGGCTTCGCCACAGATCGACGTCGACGAGATTGTTGCAACGCTTGAGCAAATTCGCCAGCGCGGGCACAGCGCCCACACAGTCTTCCGAGACTGGGTCAACCTCATGTTGTTCGCACTGCAGGACCGAGACGATCCGTATCTGGAGATCGTCGACGACTATCGCGAGCGCGGCGACATGGCCCATCCAGACGGACAGCGCTCGGTCGACCTCTTCGCCAAGGCGTTCGGCCAGCTCCAAGAACGGATGGCGGCTACCGATGCTGACGTTCTGGGTGCTGTCTACGAGGAATACGGGATGTCCAGCGATGCGTTCGGCCAGCACTTCACGCCCCACTCTGTTTGCGAGACGATGGCCGAGATCGCCGGCGTCGGAGACGAAAGCGATACCGATGATAGACAGACGGTCCTTGACCCAGCCTGTGGGAGCGGTCGGATGCTACTGGTCGCCGGTCGAAAGCAGCCAGACGCGCTGTTTGTCGGGCAAGATAAGGACCCACTGTGTGCCCGAATGACGGCGCTGAACTGCTGTTTCCTGAATCTGGATGCCTACGTTATTCAGGGCGACTCACTGACTGTCGAGTTCCAGCGAGCGTGGCAGACCTCGTACTCTTCGCTGGGTGGGAGCGTTCGCGAACTCGACGACGATGAGGTCGAAGAGCTTCACGAGTGGGTGACCGACGCCTTCGAGAATACGGTTGAGGCGGAGAACCAGCCCAGTCCAACGCAGGGGGCAGATACGGACTCGGAAGATCGAACACCTCCCGTTGCGACATCTGTTCCGAGTGAGCAGGCCAGTCTGGGTGCGTTCGAGGGCAGCGATTGACGGCTGTTTTGTGTGCCCCAGTCGGGTGCGGGGCGGTCCAGTGAGAGCGTCCCGAGAAGACCCATGTCAGAAGAATCAGACACAGAGCCGGATGCGGCTCCAGACTCAGTTGAAAAGGTCGAACGAACGGACTTTGGGTGCAGTATGGAGGCCCGGATGAAACGAGGAACCGGGACGCGAGACGAAGACAGTATGACGGTCAAGTCGAAGGGTGAGACTGCTGCGGAGACGATTGCGGAGTTCTACAAGCTCTTGGAAGAGTACGACCAGGAGATCAGTGGTCGGCTTCGGGATGTTCAGCCAGGGGAAGACGAGGCAGGCGAGTAAGACGGGGATTGACAACCATTTAACATCAGATTTCAGCCGCTTTCGAGACCGGTCCTAGCCATCAATGCGTCTGGATTTTGGTCAATTTCAGTAAACTTAATGGCGCAAAGTTGTTAGCTATCCTGAGATGTTTGACCTCACCGGTTTTCAGCGTGATTTACTGTACGTGGTGTGCGGTCTAGACGGCCCACATGGCCTCGCGATCAAAGAGGAGATCGAGGAATACTACGAGGGAGAAATCCATCACGGGAGGCTATACCCGAACCTTGACACACTTGTCGACAAAGGGCTCGTTGAGAAGGCACAAAAAGACAGACGGACCAACATCTACTCAATCACGCGACGTGGCGAACGAGAGATAGCTGCTCGAAACGAGTGGGAACAACAATACAGAGCGGGTGAGCCTTCTGGATGACTTCCGACTCTGAATGGCCACGCCGCAGTCAAGATTGAGAACGTGGTTCACGCGGTCGTCTCAAAATACGATGAACAGGGTTATAAGGGGTAATTTACAGAGTGTGGCACCAGATTGGAAGACTTTCCAGACGGCGAAATCATCCGCGGTGATCGCAAGGAGGAGAGGGTGTGTGACGTACTCTATGACACGCTAGTATTAGACTAGTCTGCAGTCGCACCCCTCGTTGCCGCTGTAAACAATCGAGAACAGTTGCCTGTCTCTTATTTTTATGCGAGGTCATGTTTGTACACCCCTCATTGCCGCTGTAAGTGAATCGGCAAAGCAGCCACAGCGTGTTACCATATCAAGTTGATAACTCCGCGTAGCCACTAAATTAGGACAGGCATCATCAGTTTTATTATGATCTATGCTGTTTGGTACCGTACCACGCTTTAGCGTACTAAAATAACGACGCTTTAGCGTCGGTAGCGTGAAATACCGGTTTTCACCCCTTCTACACAGGATCTGTTCAAGCGCGTGTAGATAGCGTGTAGGTATGCTATCACTCATTATTGTGCCCGCTTTCATCTGGAAACTCATCTCAACTGTTACAGCGGCAACACGGGGTGTGGGAGTACTACTACCTTCTAAATTCACACAGTATCCTGGAGTAGGATATCACCAATAGATGGGAACTGAGCGACTGATATACGACTTTTCAAATATAGCATACCAATCTTACCTGTTTTACAGCGGCAAGGTGGTGGACAATATTAATATGAAGTCCATGAGATTGTGTTGGTATGAATGAGTCTGAGTCGTTCTTCGGCAATCCAGATCCAATCTTTGCTGACAAGGAACTCCTCAGAGTGAGCCACCTTCCGGAGAGTGACCGGATAATCGGACGCGACACTGAACTTCGAAAGCTCGCTAATGCTATCAAAGACGCCCAGCGGGGAGACACCCCGAACAACGTATTGGTTTACGGAAAAACGGGTACGGGCAAAAGCCTGTGTTCAAAGTATATAACTCGCGATCTCACTGAGGCGGCCGCCGACAACGGTGTCAAGATCGGCGTCGCATACGTGGACTGTTTCCAAGAATCAACTGAGACACAGACAGTCCGCACAATTGCTCAAGCACTCAATAGCCCAGAAGAGACAGAAATAACAGTTCCACATACTGGGGTGAGTACCTCGGACTATTACCGCCGTCTCTGGGATATTCTTGATGCACGGCTGGATGTTGGAATCATTATTCTTGACGAAATAGATAAATTAGAAGGTGACAACGTTCTAATGCAACTGTCACGCGCTGCCGAAGCAGGCAAGGTGACAGAAAGTACTCTTGGTGTGATTGGTATCAGTAACAAAATCCGTTACAAAGACTCTCTCAATGAACGAGTTAAATCAAGCCTGTCGGAACGAGACTTCGTTTTCCCACCGTATGATGCGAACCAGCTCCGGGAGATCCTCAAATCTCGTTCCGATGCTTTTCGTGAGGATGTTCTAGATGAAGATGTTATCCCGAAAGTAGCAGCACTCGCGGCGAAGGAACATGGAGACGCGCGCAAGGCAATCGATATCCTCCGATATGCAGGGGAGATTGCCGACGAACACGACGATGATACAGTAAAAATCGAATATGTTGATGAGGCGCATGACCGTGAAGAGCAGGCTAGACTCAGTACCTCACAAAACATCGCCAGTTAACCTGACCTGAGTCACCTGTTCTGTCGAGATGAGTCGTCGATAGTGGTCAAGGGACGCCAATCGAAGGGGAAGCTGCCGCTGTCGGCGGCGATCAGCCGCCGACGCGGCAGCGTTGCCACTCAAAAGGAGGCGTCCTTCCTGATGATTACCGGTGGAACCGGTCGTCCGGTGGCCGGTTCGCGGGGACGGCCCGACGCACTGCGAGGGCCGTCCACGCTGCCCGACACAGCATATTGATGAACTCCTCGAACGACCAGGACCAAAGGCGACGCCCGCCACGGCGGGGCGTCGCCACGTACTCCCAATGGAGATACCGCCAGACATTCTGCAAGAGTAGACTCACCACGACGTACAGCAGCCGTACGACTGGATTCTGCGTTGTGGTTGTCGCAATGCTTTGTTCGGAGAGTCGGTAGCTGGCTTCGATACCGAAGCGTTTCGCGTAGTGGTATCGAGCATCTCGTGGAGTCTCAACGAACGGCGCGTCAGCGGCGTAGCCGTGACGCGCCACTCCGTGTTCGTCGTACCGCCCGTTTTGGTAGGTGCAGTCTATGTAGACGGGAAAATCGACGGTCCAGCTGTGACCGTCGAGTTTTCCCGTCAGATCATGTTGGATGACACGACTCCAGCCTTCCGAGAGTTCCTGCTTGATCGTCTTTCCCCACCGGACAACCGGCATCACGTACGCGTAATTGTGGGCCTGAAGAAGCGTGAGACACTTGCTATCGTAGAATTCCCGATCAAGATAGACGGCCTTGACGCTGAGGTCAAGGCCGTCAAGGAGACCAAGAAACTCAGCGAGGACACTGCTGGCGGTGTCGCCGTCGAGGAGACGGCGCACCGCCAGCGTGTACCGTTTATTCTTCACACGCGCGTAGAGTGTCGTATAGGCGTGGAATGCGGTAGTTCCACGCTTTGCTTCTGAGTGATAGAGACCATCCGTCTCGTCTTTGTCACCGTAGTAGGGTCGCAGGTGGAGGTCTGCGCAGACCTCCACCTGCTTGGGTAGGATCTCTAGAACGTCCTTTTGGAGGAGTGAGTTCCCGACTTGTTCAACCGACGCTAGGTCGAACTTCTCACGGAGATGGTACAGAACCGTGTTTTTGTGGGGAGAATTTTCACTGGTCTCGCAGAGTTCAGATATCGAGGTCCCGTCGGCGCATGCGCCGACGAGGACCTCTAAGATGTCCACAGCATCGATTTCAGCATTGTTGCCGAGTCCAAGCACAACTTCCTCGTCAAGCGAGTTGACGAGAAAGTTAAGGAGCTGGTCCTCGTGGATTTCATCGTCTGCTTGCTTCTGGTGTTTGGACACATCCTCAGCAAGCAGACGTCTCAACTAACCAGCTTTGTGAAGTACTGATCCTGGATTACAGTCATGTCGCCGCAGGTGATAGAGCAGTTCGGCGGTCGTGAACACGTACTTGATACACCAGCATGGCGAGTCCGAGAACTCGACTCCGGGCATGTTATGCTTGTGCTTGAAGAAGATCCCTACGACGCGATGGAACCGAAACACGACCCGGCGGAAGTACATTTGTTCCAGTAATCCTATGTCTGCATCCGTACATACTGTGTTGGCTGCGTTTAGAATCGTATGTAGCAGCACTGATGCCGATGGGATGTTACCGATATGACTAACGCTCCTTTACTGGCTGACCCCTTCGCCGCTCTCGACATCGGTGAGTACGGTGCAGACGTGTGTGTCCACCGCGACGACATTAGCACAGAGTTCCCGAACGAGATTCTAGAACTGATTCGTGTCCAAGTCGATGAGGACCGAGACCTGCGCCGCGTCGACTCGGGACAATTCGTCCGTAACGTCGTTTACGCTGACTCCGACGACCGCCACTCAGTAATCAAGCAGATGCTCGCTGACGTTCCCAGCGACGCTACCGACGACAACCTCTACGTCTCGGCGTTGCTTCGGGACGTAATCCCGCCGGCGTTCGTCCGACTGGACGACCCCGACAACGAGAACGTCGTCACGAAAGTGATGCGTCTTGAGACGGACGTGAACAAAATCAAGCTCCTCGTGAGTCTAGGTCGTGTGGCCCAACAGGACGATTTCACGGCCGAGGACCTCGACTCGATGGAAGGAGCGCTGGATACGCTGAACGAACTCGATGACACCGAGAATATCGACCAGTACATCGAAGCGAAACTGCTGTAAGTAGTGACGAAGGCCGCGAGTGACAGTGTCCTTAGCGAGGGTTCGACGTAGTGTAATCCTGCAGACTTAGAATGCGATATGGACTCTCCAGCGATGATGCCTTTCCTGAGTCAGTGACAGCGCGGGGTTATCGCTTTGATACACACGCTGTGGCTGCTTTACCTATCCTCTTACAGCGGCAATGAGGGGGGCGACTGTAGACTATAGTAGCCATTGAAAATCAATGCACACCTGATCGCACGACGGCAGTGCGATCAGTGTGTAAACCGTTTCAATTGTTACTATAGAGGTAACTGTCTCACCGGAATTTACCTGAGTTCACGGCGAACGATATCATCGGCGGTGAGTAAGCTAATTGACTCGGACTATGAGGGTATAAATCAGTTCGAGAGGTGGTGTGTTTCATGACCTTTGCGAGAAGCTATCTGCTTAGTATGTCTGCGGATTGACCAGACTTATAGAGGAATATTGATATTGTACTGGTACTGTGAAACATCTCTATCGGCGTATAGATGCGCGGATACGGACTCTGTCGCGCGGAAGATACGCAGTTCTGACAGGTAGTCTAACCGGCATTGCTGTCCTTGTATTCACCCTGTTACTGGGTGATTGGGTCCCTTTTGAGGCGGTGTCGATGTCTGTCACAATAGCTGTGGTTTATTACATACTTGACCCAAATAACCAAGCCGAGTAAGGATCATTGAGCTGTTGGGAGAGCTTTCTCTTAGACGAACAGTAGGTACTTCCCCTGTACTGATCAAGTCGAAGACGCGAAAACCCGGTATGAGAGCGTTGTCTGAAACTCTCAATGCGGATGGCTAAAACACCGTACTGTCAGCCCGTACACTCAGTGGAATGCGCGGAGAGAATGTTGCGTTACTCCGGCGCAACGACATCTTCACACATTGGACACTCGGCCCAGATACCCTCCGTGCCATCGTCTTTCTCGTATTCAACCAGCAGCCACGGAGTTGTGATACGCTCGTCACAGTTTGGACAGCGACCGAGACTCTGCGTGTCATCAGGCATGGAAAGGGGATGGAAGGAGCGTGTGACAGTGTTCTGTCCACGCAAAAATTGCCTACCCTCGGATATAAGCGTTTAGCCACTGCCTCGCGCTAATTAACAGAACCGTGTGTTCCGCCCTCACGGTCACACCCACCCAACCGCTGGGCAGTATAATAGGGAGTCCTACTCGTCGTCTTACTCGCCTGCCGCGTCTTCTCTTGGCTGGATATCTCGAAGCCGACCACTGATCTCCTGGTCGTACTCTTCTAGGAGCTTGTAGAACTCCGCAATCGTCTCCGCAGCAGTCTCACCCTTCGATTTGATCGTCACTCTGTCTTGATCGCGAGTGTCTGTGCCTCGATCCAACCGTGCTTCCATACTGCACCCAAAGTCCGTTCGTTCGACCTTTTCAACTGAGTCTGGAGCCGCATCCGGCTCTGTGTCTGATTCTTCTGACATGGTTTTCCTCGGGACGCTCTCACTGGAACGCCCCGCACCCGACTGGGGCACACAAAATAGCCGTCAATCGCTACTCTCGAACGCACCTAGATTGGCCTGCTCACTCGAGACAGACGCCGCAACGGGAGGTGTTCGATCTTCCGAGCCCGTGCCTGTCCCCTGCGTTGGACTGGGCTGGCTCCCTCCTTCGACCGTATTCTCGAAGGAGTCGGTCACCCACTCGTGAAGCTCTTCGACCTTCTCGTCGTCTAGCTCGCGAACGCTTCCACCCAGCGAAGAGTACGAGGTCTGCCACGCTCGCTGGAACTCGACAGTCAGTGAATCGCCTTGGATAACGTAGGCGTCCAGATTCAGGAAACAGCAGTTCAGTGCTGTCATTCGAGCACACAGTGGGTCCTTGTCTTGCCCGACAAACAGCGCGTCTGGCTGCTTTCGACCGGCGACCAGCAGTGTTCGACCGCTCCCACAGGCCGGGTCAAGGACCGTCTGTCGGTCCTCGGTATCACTCTTGTCGCCAACGCCGGCGATCTCGGCCATCGTCTCGCAAACAGAGTGGGGTGTGAAGTGCTGTCCGAACGCATCGCTGGACATTCCATACGCCTCGTAGACAGCACTCAGAACGTCAGCGTCAGTGGCCGCCATCCGTTCTTGGAGCTGGCCGAACGCCTTGGCGAAGAGGTCGACCGACCGCTGTCCGTCTGGATGGTCCATATCGCCGCGTTCGCGATAGTCGTCGACGATCTCCAGATACGGATCGTCTCGGTCCTGCAGTGCGGACAGCATGAGGTTGACCCAGTCTCGAAAGACCGTGTGGGCGCTGTGCCCGCGCTGGCGAATTTGCTCAAGCGTTGCAACAATCTCGTTGACGTCGATCTGTGGCGAAGCCATGCTCTCTCAGCCACCAGAGAGTCACAAAATCTGGCCTGCCGGAGGGCACCGCTCTGGGAATTCTACTTGTGAAATGAGCTGGTCGGTACAACTAATGAAAAAGCCAGAGAGAATAGAACAAAAGCACGACGGAAACCCGTTCTCAGTTAGCTTCCCAAATGGCGATGGAAACGGAGAAAGAGGACACGAGATCTACAGGATTAGTATTCTTCTTTTCAATATGACTGGAATAAATTAACAAAATATTCTACGCGAACACGTACTATGCATACAAACCAGCCGACTGATTCAGAGTCAGAGTCTTAGCCGATCTTATATAGTTACAATTCTGTAATTGCTGATCTAGAGACGTTGCCATCTGGGCCAACTCGAAGAGAAATAGACACATAGTCAGCTATAGTCTGGTTATACACTGTCTGATTATTTGCAGATATTATAATATCGCAAGATTCGCCATCAACCTTCCGTGTGATCGTGATTGAGTCTCCTGATTGGAGTTTGTAGCTCCTCTCACGACATGCTGCTTCTACTACAACTGTACCCGAAAAGTCTGCGTCTACAACCACGTCTACAAGCTTTGTGCCTCTACAAAACTGTGGGTAGCAATCTCCAGCTGAGGGGGTAGATCCAGTGCTTGTACTGTTAGGGGTGGGTTCAGTGCTTGTACTGTTCAGTGTATATTGATCGTTTGAATCGGTGGTACACCCAGACAAGAATATTACGGATAGCGTAGATGTGATTATTTTTCGACGCTTCATGATTGCTTTACCTCCGAAAAACCAAAATACTTTGTGTAACCTGGTCACTGGTTAGAAAAAATGCGTCTTATTAGTTGTTAAAGTACACCAAATGGGATAGTTGGCCTTGTTGAAACCCTCAACCGGTAATAGGTTTCAGTAGTCCTGATGGTTTCAGAGCGCAAGTCGGTCACGGACAAGTGGCCGCTTCCAAGGCGGTCGGTTCGCTCAATACAGACAAGACATTTACTGATGACGGATCACCCGCCAAGTGATGAAGCGACGATCACTGCTGTCGCTCTCGGTCTTACTGATTCCATTTGCTGGCTGTTCCGCAGAGACTGACCCGGATGTTGCAGAAGACATTTTCGTCGTACTCTATAATGAGAGTTCGGAACAAGCCACAGTGGCGGTATCAGTCGTAACAGGCGATTCAAGCGTGTTTGAATGCGAAACAGCGGTCAATCCCAGTAACAGGAAAAATGTGTATTCAGGCATCACCGAGACTGGAGACTATACGCTCACAATTTCCCTCGGTGATGGACGTGAACAGGAGTATCCATTCAATATCGAAGAATACGATCTCCGGATGGGATCGAACATCATCGTCTCGATAAAAGAGACTGAGATTGAATTCAGTATCCAAGAATGAGTTGTGTTCCGTCTTTTGTCTGTTTGGTATTCCAATCAATCTGCACGCTCACTGAACGGTCGTTTCAATCGCTGTCATGAGCAAAGAAACCGTTCTACAGCGGCTACAACGGGTCGTACAGGTTTTCAACCCCCCGTCGATAGTAGTCTTGACTGGAATCTGGAACTGGATCAGCCTCCTCCGGGTGCTTCGCGATGACGCTGGCGAACTGCTTGGGCGGCTTCCAACTGTCATCAATTTCGCGGGCCTCCAACTGTTTCATGACCGCATGCTCACCGTCAGCGGTGACGTACAGAACACGAATTCCCGGCTTCTCGCTCAACGGGCCCCTGAGTAGCTTTCCAGTTCGTGTATTCACCAGCCACTCAAGTAAGAGCCCAGCCCGACACTGGATTGCGTACAACTGCACTTCGTTCTCCTTGGGAGATTCTGTGCGACCGTTGTCGGCCCACGATTGGGGCAGCGACCGATTGTCAGTCTCATCTTTCCATCGCCACTTCAACTTTTTCGGACCCGTATTCCCACGTTGGTATTTACTACTCATTGTTGGATTCTCTCAGCCACTAGAGAAACACAAAATCGGCTCTGTATCGACTCTATCGCAACTTTTTTGCTGTTTGGGAATATATGTATTAGTACGAGGACTCACCATGAAAACAGCCGAGTCCCCCACTACGACTAGCGAGTGTTCGCCACCAAACCAGTGGATATCCCGCCAGCCCAGCGGGACCCGTGATCTTGACTTCCAGCAGATCCGACAGCGTCGGTCAGCAACGTGGAACGCCGCTCTCGATGCCAGTGTCGACGTAACAAAGGGCGGCCGCCCGGACCTGTTTCTCGTCTCTGTCGACGGCGACTGTCCTGCGAACTGCTCGCTGGTCGAGCATCCCAACGGGATCCACGCCGGCTGGTGCAGTTGCGAGGTCTTCCAGGCGACGACCGTCTGCCCGCATCTCTGTATTAGGAGATGAAGATAGGCATCTGATGTGTGGGAAATCAGGTGGTTCAGTCGTTTCAGTGGAATTGAGACTGAGGCAAAATTAGTGCATGATGAGTTATGCTTTAATACCTAGAGAAAATAACATGAACATGACCAACAGTTTCGATAAGCTAGGAGGCGAATATCTACGTATCAAGTTGGCGCTTGTGGTATGGGCGTTTGTTACGGTTGCCGCTACCCTCATATTGGACATGTTCATCAAGGGTATATCTGGTTTGGTTCTATCTTTGACAGTAGGAATTATATCTGCGTTCGTCACATACCGGGGTATTTAGACATTCTCGACTCCCGATATGACCTTCTTGAAGTCTCTAACTTTATTACCATCCAGTTGTGCGGCCAAGTGTGGCGACCTTCCGAACTGCTGAGGTTCTTGTTTGGTTTTCATGAAACAGTTCGAATGCTTTGTACGGGCCGTGGCTGTGTGAGCTATCACGACAGTCGATGGCCCACATGCCACTCAGGCCATTCACCGAGACTAACGGTCGCAACAGTGCGGTCATTCAGTACTCCGTGGAATCCCACGCATTGGGATCGCTATGTCCGACCACATCTCTGTGTACTCCGCCAGCACGCTGCCCTCGGCCATCTCGACCTGCCAGAACGAACGAGCGACAGTCAGTCGTCGTCAGCCGTGTAAGCACCGCTCCGGTGTTCGATTCTGTGGATTTCAAGCACTGAGGCATCATGTGCAAGCACACATGCAAGGCGGTACGTTCCAACTCGGAGTTTCCAGAACGGCCCGCCAGTCAGTGGTTCTAGGAAGTCCTTGGGCTCGCGCCATGTTGAGTCGACAACTTCGTCTAGTTTCGAAACGATTCGATCCTGAACGTGCGTATCGAGATCACCAAACTGCTCAGTCGCACGCTCAGTGAACTTCCACGTCCACTCAGCGTCACTCGTCATTACCGTCTTGATCCATCATTGCACGGACTTCCTCACGCGAAACCAGTTCAGCACTACCCGACCGAAGATCGTGCTCGCTCGCGGCAATCTGTTTCCACCCACTCCGACTAAATGCAGGGTGCTTCACTGCATCCCGAGCGATGTGGCGAAGGAACTCACTCCGTGAATTGAATCCCTCCTCCTGCCACGTTGCATCGATGTCTTCGAGAAACGATTTGCTCAATCGGAGGTTTATTTGTACCATCTCTGGACCACCGTTTCCAGTATCGCTGTCTGCATCAGACATATACAAATGCTATACGCTCGTGTAGTATAATTCTTCACCTATTCTGAGACGTACAGCTGCTCTGTCGAGTAGTGGTATCGCCTCATCAGCCGTCGCACATCGAGACGCCGGCCAACGGCCAAACGTCGACGCGTCCAGTCCGGTCGTGGTCAAGACACTGGCACAGTCGTTCTCGAACCGTTGCCTGCGAACACGGCTCGATATCAACTCCTAACCGCGGATCGTCTCGAATCTGGACGTACTCTGCGTCGACGTCCAACGGCGTGTGCTCGACCCGACACCAGATCGTCTTCGCTCCGGCTTGGTCTAGATCAGTCACGTACCGAGCAGCCACCGCTTCGTGGCGAATGGCGAAGTTCGACAAGGACTCGTTCGACAAACGATGCGACTTTCGTTGGCGACCGTGGCGCTGGGACCGACGCAAAAACACTCGAAGAGTCGTGCTGTGCCGCCGATTCTGGAGTATCAGTAACTGACATATGTCTCTCTCAGGACGTGCTTGCTGGCTCGCCCTGCACCCTTGCCGGGGCACGCAAAACAGGTCGCGAGCGGTCACGCAACGATATGCTCCTCAATCTTCTGGAACCACTGCCGGGCCGTGGTAATATGCACATCCAGCGGCTCGCAGATCGTCGCTTGCGTGAGCCGGATGTCTGACTCTTTCCCGGCGAGGTACAGAGCGCCGACTGCGATACCGTCTGGTCGCCCGTTGATCTCGGTGGACTCGGTCGCCTGCTGTGCGAGTTTGAGCGCTCGCTGGCGAATCTCCGGGGAAACGTTGAATGGAAGGTCCGAACAAATCCGCGCCACCCAGTCCACCGGAAGCGACACTGGAATCGGGAGATCGAGTTCCACCAAGAACGTCCGGTAGCAGTTCCAGATATGCGATGCAGAACACCGTGCGACATCGGCTACCGTCTCCATCGTCACGAGGCCATTGCACCGGCAGGCGGCGTACACAGCGGCCGCTGCACCGCCCTCAATCGACCGTCCGATCAGGAGGTCCTTGTTTTGGGCTTCCTTGAAGAACGTGGCTGCCTGCTCTTTCACCGCGTTGCTCTCAGACAGCGCACTCGCGATGCGTCGGGTTTCGCCAAGCCCGTGAGCGAGATTCCGGTCGCGCTTGCTGGTGAACTTCGACCGGCCGTGGAGTTGTCGCTGGCGAGCAAGCCGTCGACGCCGTCTCGGGGAAATATCTGCACTATCGACGCTTCCGATATTCGTCGACAGGCCTCGGTCGTGGCGAGTGGCCGTCCGAGGTGCGCCCGTCCGCTGCTGTTCCTCCTTGTCGTACGTCCGCCATTCCGGCCTGCGGTCAATCTGGTCTTGCTCGGTCACCAGGCCACAGTCCTCGCAGTTCGTTTCTCGCCCGCTGCTATCGAGTTCGCCGCCACACTCGGGACAGCTCGGCGTAGCTGTAGACAACGCTGTCTGGACAGTTTGTAAAGACATATTTCGAGACATCCTCTCACCTGACCAGAGGGGCAGAAAACACACTGCGGCGGCCGGTTAGGCGTCTGGCAGTTTTCCATCCGGGCGCGGGACTCGCTGGGCGTCGATCTCGATCTCGACCCGGCGACGGTGCTTGCACCGCTCGGCCTCATCGGGACAACTGCACGTCTCCTCAAGCACGTCGACTTCGTACCGGCTATCCGACGCTGAGTGAACCTCGTAGCGACCGGGCTTTGCGAGGAAGGAAACGTCGATATCTTCCTGCTTCGCTCGTTTCGTTCGTGGCTCGTCCTCGGAGGTGACAGCCAAGGGGTCCTCGTTGGGGTCTGTGACACCGCCGTCGTCGAACCGGACCTGCATGACTCCGCCGTCAGCGACTGCCTTGCGGGGTTCGCCGTCGACGTGCAATCCGAACTGGTCATCGAGAGCGTCGTCATCTACCCACTGCGGGATAGGTCGCTCGCCGGTCGCGAAGGCGACTCGCTTCTGGTGCTTGCACTCCTTGTCGGGGTTGAACTGCTTCCACTTGCACTCACAACTCCCTGTTCGAGTGTCGACAAGGTACTCTGAGCCGGAGCCAGAGTTGACCAGGAAGAGGTCGGCGGCGTTTCGTGCCCGACCAATCGAGTCCAACACGGTCATCACTTCGGTCAGTGCCCGAACGGTCCGGTTGTTCGGGTCAGCCTCCTCCAGTTCGCTCTCGTCGATGCTGCTGGCGTCGCTACGGGATTCTGTGGTAGCCATGAATGACAGGCGGCACGCCCTCTCTGGGACGCCCCTCACCCCGCTGGGGCACAGAAAATTCGGCGACTAGAGTCTGTGCAAGCGTAATTCTATTCCCAGACAGGAGTGGTCAGTACAGGGGAGACAGCGACCAGCTAGCTGTTTGCGAAATGCCAATATTCGCAGCGTCAAAAAACGCTATCAAATAGCCTGCCAATCAGGAAGACAACGACGAATGCACCGAACAAAATCACCACCGCTAGAAGGAAATCGGTGGGACTTCCCGACCCCTCAAGACCAATTTGTAAAGCGGGATACATCGTGTTCGGAAGGTTGGGTTAGAAGAGTAAATAGCCAGTGGGTGACGTGCTAAATTCGCATACTTACTGAGTGGGCGTTCCAGCCAGCACCGAGGCTAAAGAAACTGCTTTTTCCAACCCGATCAGAGTTCCGTTGCCTGCATCTGCTCGTGGGCGTCGGGGTTGACTACCGGGATGACACCCTCCATCTCCTCTTTGCCGTACTCCTCGCGAATCAGGTCGTGGATATCGTTCGCGAGAGCAACGGCCTCGTCTTGCTTGTTGGAACTCGCCTCGTTTTCGGGAAAGTCTGCTGGCCCGACACCCTCCACGACCATGAACAGCTGGTCGTCACTCATTGTCGACCGCCTCGACGAACAGCGTCGTTTCGGGCAGGTCGTCGCGAGAGGCCGACAGGAACTCCGAAGTCTCTAGCGTTTCCTCGATCAACTCGACCAGTTCCTCTGAGACATCGCCAAAGTGAACGATGGCGTCGGGATCGGGGTAGTTGTCGTACTGCTGTGCAGCCGTCTTGTCCGTCTTGTTCTTACTCATGATCGGTTTGCGGCGCGCCCTCTGTGGGACGCCCCTCAGCCCGTTGGGGCGCAGAAAATACACGGCGGCTCGTTCCCTGCCACCCGATTCATCGCGATGAGCCTTACCTGCCTCCAGAAGCGGGACCGCCGGACCGGCCTGCCGGTCCAAGGTGGAGCGTGTCCCCCGAGCGCTTGCGCTCGGGAACCGTGAGCGTGAGAGTGAGCGAAAGAGTGGCTGGTACGGCTCCTCGATTATTCCGCGATTACGTTCCCGTCCTCGTCGATGGCGTACCTGAGTGGGTACACGTTCCCGTCGATATGCGTAGCCTTCTTCGGCAGCGTCTCGTTCAGCCACGCTTCCCGGTCGGCGTCGGTTTGGATGTCCTCGTTCGGGGAGTGGACGCTGAACAGGTCCATGCTCACCCAGCGATTGACCGTCAGCTCGCCGGACGGGGAGTACACCTTCACGCGCTTGTTTTCGGCGTCAACACCGACGACGGCGAGTGCAGACGTGCCCTCGGTCGTTTTCAGTCCATCACCGATATCCACGGCATCAGGGTCGATATCGAGGTCGTCGCACTGCTGTACAGCCGTCTCGTCTGCCTTGTTTTCACACATAGTCGGTTTGGCGGCACGCCTCTGTGGGACGCCCCTCACCCCGCTGGGGCACAGAAATTATGCGACGGCTTGCTCCTCGGTATCCGATTCATCGCGACGGATCTCGCGTGCCCGCTTTCGAAGGCGAGACTGGATCGGCGTCCGGTTCTCGTGCTGGTTTTCGTATGCGAGATACTGCTGGATCGTCTCCATTGAGTGCATACAGTTGATGCCGGCGACGATTGGCTGGAGATGGTCGGCGTCCAGCAACCGCTCTGGAGGGAGTTTGTCGAGAATTGGGTCAGGAGTGTCGCTCATGAATCCTCCTCTCGGAAGTCGTCAAGTGTCGTCCTGCGTTTGTACCGACAGCCCGGGTAGTGAGCCAGAAGCGTCTCGTCGACGGCGTCCCAGAAGCTGATTTTGTGTGGTGCAACCGACTGCCAGAACCGGGCCCGTGCCAGTGCTGCCCCAACTCGCTGGCGTTCCTCACGACGCCACTGCTCGCGCTCGATCATCGCCATGCCGACGCTCCCTCCGGTCGATCCGCCATGTACGAGCTGGCAAGCTCCAGCCCGGCATCGAGTGACCGTCGCGTCCCGACCAGTTTGGTCGCCCGTTCGAGCGTCCAGTCAGCATCGCTTCGTTTCAGCAGGACTGTCGCTCCGGTGTCGGGAATGTGCCAGCCGATCGTGTCGTTGCCAGCGGCGAGAAATTCCCACTCACCGGCAACTGCTTCTTGTGCCGCGCTCTGCGTGTCAATCAGCACATTCGAGCGTGGGCCACCAGCGCCGAAATCGCCCAACGTGGCCGTTCCTGCTGCGTTCATGCAGCGACCTCCCGGCGGTCCCAACCGGCGAGTTCGGCTTCGATGGCGCTGATGATACTCGTGACCTGTTCCTCTAGCGTGTCTACCTGCGCACCGTCGACGTCCAAGAGCGAACGAAGTTCGAGTACGTCCGGGAGGTCGATACTGTCTGATCGCCGGGCCACCGCACGGAGGACAACCGCTTCAACATCGGCGCTGCCGGACTGCGCTCGAACAGTCGTCGCGATGGACTCGACGAACTGCGCGGTGGGTGGCTGTGACAGGTCTTCCGAATGACGGCAGGACATATTTCGAGACATCCTCTCACCCGCCAGAGGAACACAAAATAGGAGCGTGCAGCAGCCGTAGATAGAGGGTAGTGGGTATCAGACCCGTTTACGGGTGACTAGTACATACCCCAAGAAAATGATAGCCGTAGCCAAGGAACGCCTCAATTCTTGCAACCCACTTCATTACTTCTGGCTATGATGACGACGGTGGTGAGGTAGTGAACGTGACTATACTGTAATACAGATTCTGTTGAACGTTCATTCCGGCCCACCAATAAATACTCGCAGAGCCGAGAAACAACGCTGACATCAGTACTCCTATTGGAAGCAGGTGAACGCCATTGGCGGTAGTTATCTGCGATATTCGCGAACTGAGGTATTTCAGCGTCCCCTGCAGTGTATCGTCAGTCCTTGCTTTTTTCCTCCGTGCCTTTCGTTCCCGGACACGGGCTTTCCTAGTTTGGTTGATTAGACCGTCTTCACTGCACGCTAACCAGAGTTCGTGATTTATCCGAGCAACCGCATCATGGAGCTGTACTGTATCAAGCGAAGCGTCTACGTCCCTGTTATTGGTATACTGCTCAAGTCCTTGGCGAGGTGGGGTCAAAGACGGTCTCACGGGATAGCAATACGCTGAAAGGGTTGTGTCATAGCCATCCGCTTCAAAGCGTGTTACAGACCAGTTAGCATGGTTTTCTGATATTGACTGAGAGGACTTCTCTAACCGTTTCTGGACAGCAGTAACAACCTCCCTCTCTCAGATACTGGCTTTCCGGAAGCTACTGAGGTGTGTGAATCGTTTTATGAGACCCTGGTCCGGTTCAGACAAGTTCTCCATATATAACTATATTAATATTATATGTTTTGCCATTATATTCAATAAACAATCCTGAGGTAAAATTTGGTTCGCTGGAGGAATGATACTCATGTTTAGAAAGCGCCTGACGCGTTCGGTTATACTGTTTTTCCGTGAGATTTTGCCTATATTCGGTTGAATTCCCGATCTTGCGTAGCCCTTCGGAAATGATCTGTGACTCAACTTGTTCATGATTAGCAACCTCTTCACTCTTAGGAACCGTTTCTGGGGCGGTTATGTGTAGGAACCCCATAGGTTCGCTATCTGAGGAACTCGTAGTCTGCATATCAGTCGACATGTCTTCATCAGCAGTTGACTTGTCAGGTACACTTAACATATCAACGCATCCTGTTATTGCAAGTAAAACAACCAGACTAAGAATTGCAATTCTCCTCACAGATATTGATAACTCGGGATAAATGTAGTTCTTCTGCATTACAATTCAAACATATAGTTGCCGTATTAAATATTTAAATATATAGATGAAAATATTTTATTTCTTGAATAAGACATTAGATGTGTGGTAGAAAATAGTCCTCCAACTAGTCGTCGCAAGTATCTCAGTGTGCCTCGTGGAAGAGCGAAGCGGCCTGTTCGACGTTGTCGCGGTCCTGAAGCTCACACTCCCGGCAAATCGTGAACCGGAACACGCCGTCTTCTCGCCCCACTTCGTCAGGCCACCGGACGTAGGTGTCGCCTCGCCGGAGATATCGGCTGTCCTGTCACCGCAGAGTCGACAGCACTCAGCCGTTGCCTCGGGCTGGACGTCGGTCACTGGGACCACTTCATCTTGCCAGACAAACGCCGATGGTGGCTTGACGACTGGAATTGGTTGCTCGTCGACGGGCGATTCGCTGCTGTTCGTGGCTGATCCATCACGGGCTTTGGAGGTTGGTTCTGTCATCCTCGCACCCGCCAGAGGAACAGAAAACCGCCGTCTCAGTCGAGGCCGGGGAGTCGTTCAGCAATGATGATGCCGCCCCTCGGCCCCTCCAAGTACAGTGCTGTGTGCCCACGAAAGTAGATGGTGTAGCGGTATGGAACGTACTGGTGGCCGGATGAAAGCGTCGCGATAATCTTCGACAAGATATGCGCCGAGAACAATGAGTCGCCATTGTGATTCGACAGGCGGCCGGATTGCAGTGGCTCCCAGCTGTCGAACTCGTGGTCCGCTGGTGGCGTCAGTGTTGTCCGGGCCGTTGCGATCAGGTAGTCAGCCCCGTCGACAACTTTGGCGGCGGTGTTCGTTACGTCTGGAATGAATTCCACATTCCCCCCGAAGTCGGTCATCGGCTCGTTGTCCCAGCGCAATGCTTCTGGATGGCCGGCGACAGGCACTGGCGGGCCTCGGAAGCCCTCGCTTCGGATATGGGATTTTGCTTTGCTCTCGCAACCGAATGTCTCCCCGCAGGTACACTCGAACGATTCGTCGTTGCGGTAGTAGCCGTCGGTATCCTGTGCTCGGACGAGTTCACCGTCATCGTCCATGTAGATGGTGTCGACATACCCCCACGAATACGACACTTCGATCTCGTGCTCTTGACTGGGCTTGCTGAAGTCGAAGCCGGCTTGCTGGTCTGGCTGTCCGTCCTGCGTCTGAGTCGGATCAGTTGCAGTCATCCTCTCACCCGACAGAGGAACAGAAAATCGCCCGACACAGCGCGTTAACCAACAGAAGCGATGAGTGTTGGTTAACACAGTCGGTATCGTGGGTTTGCGTGCTATCCACCCTGTTCTCCTTCCCCGCCGTCGGTCGCAAGACTCGTTTGTCTCGTGGCAAGGAACCGTTCGGGGACGTTCTCGAATGCATCCAGCCCTGCCTG
Organism: Haloarcula hispanica ATCC 33960; assembly: GCF_000223905.1. Taxonomy (NCBI): domain Archaea; kingdom Methanobacteriati; phylum Methanobacteriota; class Halobacteria; order Halobacteriales; family Haloarculaceae; genus Haloarcula; species Haloarcula hispanica. Next base: position 93,022 of record NC_015943.1, on the reverse strand, counting down.
CTCAGTCCCCTCGACGTCGACGCCACTGTGGCCTGTTTGCCACGTAGCAGAGTCACGCTCGAAGCCCCCGTCAAAGGCCGAGAGTTCTGATCGTCGGGCTGGAGCCGCTGCCGACGAGAGTTCTTCGACGCGGTCTGAAAGCCAGCTCATCTGGTCGAACATCCCGTCGAAGTCACGCTCCTGGAAGGGGAAGCGGACTGTCGCTTTCGGCGGGAGGGCAGTGTACGTCTCTCGTCCAGTCCGAATCGCAGTTGGTCGTCCGTCGAAGATGCCGCGCTTACGCAGCGCGTCGACATAGTCGCTGCCGGCCAGAACGACCAACTCCCGACAGGGCGACTCCTGTTGATCGGCAGCATAGGGTCGCCGGAGCCAATCACCGAGAGATGAATGGACACGGAGCGCCCACCGATCTAGTCGGCTCTCAACACAGTCGCCTGACGGCAGCCGATAATTGGCTTCTCCTTCGATGGGTTCGCCCCGCAGGTCCTCGATGGTCGTATCGTACGGGGCGACCGTCTGCCGGGGCATCAAGATCCCGTGTTCTGCAGAGAGAACCGCCCAGGTGTTCGCTCGTCGGTCAGCGGTTCGAGCCCACTGGACAGCCGCCTCAGCATATGATCGCTTGACCGCGAAGTACGACGAAGTGTAGAGGTCGCGAGCCTCAGCTGGATCGTCGGTTTTCGCGTTGCCGCATCCAATCAGTACGAAGCGGCCACGAGTTCGCTCAGTCTGTGTAGTAGTCATCTGTCTCCCTCACCCCACCAGGGAGTCACAAAACTCTCTGAGACGACACGTTCGGCTTTAGCCGTAGACCTCGATGGGAGTGAGTCCTGCCCGGTATTCCACTCTGTCTCGCTCGTGTTGGCTCCGGTACGCGAGCGTCTGTCCTTTCTCATACTCGACGACAATCGCATCCTCAAGGCCATTTACAGTTGCTCTCGAACCGTCAGCAGCCCAGACGGGGTCCATCGGTTCCGCTGTTAGCGCGCTCCGGTCTGTCTCCACGGTCGGCCACACACCCCGCGATTTCCAGTAGGACCTGATGTGCCGCAAGCTCTGTTGAACCGTCTCCCGTATCGAGAGGTGGTCCGCACTCGCGTAGCCGTGTGGCGAAAAATACTCGCCGTGAAGCGCCGCCAGATGAATCCCGTTCCAGTCGACGCCAACGATATCGGCTGGTTCTTCACCGGTCACACGCGGCTGTGTCAGCTCCTCAATCACCGGATACTGCTTTGTCGGACTTGCCCCCAACAGATGCACTCGCCGTCCCCGCCAGTCCACAATATCCGTGTACTCGTCGGCGGTCTGGTCGGAGTAGCCCATCGGGTATCCCAAGACGATATCCTCGTCGATCACGTCGATTGCGTCGCGGCACTTCGGGACGATAATGACCTCCGTCCCCGGAAACTTCCGTTTCAGCTCCCGTGCGGCTTGGTTGTACCGGCGCGCCTCCTGTCGGTCGTATGCGTCGCCAAGCATCCCGACCGACGGCTCGTACTGCTCGAAGCGTTCGATGTACCGGTCCAAGTCTGGATTCCGGAAGTCGTTGTCCAGAATCTCAATCGGGACGTCGACGTTCCGAAGCGAGGACTGGTAGGTGTAGTCCTCGCGAATGCCGACGGCGAATCCAAGCCGGTAAGCATCGATTACGAACGGCTCCCGGTGAAGGAACCCAATGTACTCAGTCTGCTGTGCATCGCTGACAGCCGCCGCTGACCAAGAGTGTCGCGCCTCAGAAGACATGAACAACACCGAGCGCGCCCACCTGGCGCGCCCACCTGGCAGGCGCGGCAAAAACTACTTTCCCGTGTAGATTACCCCATCTAAGTCAGGGAACAGGCCACCGACGGTATGGCGTGGAGAGAACCCAGAAAGCCCTTCACATATAGGATCACATTCCAAATGATGCCCTCCAGGCGCGAACTTCTCGGCGGCCTTAGTGGCGTGGCTCTCATCGGAACCGCCGGCTGTCTCGAATCCAGCGAATCACAGTTCTCACCCGGGAGCGATACGACGACTGACTGGCCAATGCCCCGCCACGATCCCCACAACACGGCGTTTACACCCGATGCCGTGGCACCCCGAACGGACGTCCGAGAGCGGTGGGCCGCCGATATTGGTTCCGATATCAGCACGCCGGCCATTGCGGACGGGATAGTCTTCGCACCGGATGCAGAGGGACTGCTCGCGCTCGATGGAGAATCGGGTGAGGAGTTATGGCAATTTGCACCGACCCAGCATCCTTGGCCCTCACCGCCGGCGGTCCACGACGGGATCGTCTACGTTACGACGAGCGATGATGACACGGTTTTCGCTGTCGATGCTGACACTGGCGATAAGCTATGGTCTCTGACTGGTGCCGGCCACATCCACAGTCCGCCCCATCCGATCACCGGTCGACTCGTCAGCGAACCGTTCGTACTCGTCGCAAACGACGATGGGACCGTTCGCGCGCTTGACCCAGCGAACGGTGACGAGCACTGGCAGATCGATGTATTCGGTGCGGTTAGGACAATGGCGTTCCGCAGCCCTCGATTATATATTGGTACTGTCGGCGGCGAGGTGTATGCATATTCCCTCAATGGCACCGGAGAAGAACCGGGAGAACGCTGGCGTCGTAAAGTAGGGAGCCAGATCGAAGGAATAGTACCGACGGACAACGGCATCGTTGTCAGCACGTTCAGTGGCCCACTCCGGAACCTACAAGATGGAGCCAACGCCGGCATCAACGACTGGATAGCCACCGAGAGCCACACCGGATCACCGCCCGTCTACGCTGGGTCGTGGGTATACAGTACGGGCTGGGAATCACTTTCGTCGCTCCGAGTCTACGACAGGAACCGTCACTGGCAGGTGAGCGCAGACTTCGATAACGCGGCCCCTGTCGCGGCCGGCGACACCATCTATGCTCCGGTGAAAGGTGATGTTCACGCATTCGATCTATCAGGTGGTGTCGGGGTCGGAGGAATAAGGGTTGGTGCAACACGATGGACTCATACCATCGAGAGTGGTGGGATTCAGGGACTTGCCGTCGGTGATGGGGCGCTGTTCGTCGCCTGTGAATCACACAATGAGGCCGATTCGACGCTGGTCTGTCTCGAACCACCCTGATTCTCGACAGTTCTTCACAGAGTTGTACGGGGAAGATACATTGATTGATACCCGGTAGCAGAGATTGTCTTCCCTTCATAGGTGAGATATGATTGGCACTCAGTTGTCCTTTGAGCCTTGCGGGAAATCATGTCATGCGGAGATTTTTCAGTCATAGATGTGGCCACTTTGGATCGGAGTCTCATCCGTTTTCGTTATTCTTGAACGGACCTGATTGATATCCGTGGGAACCTACCAGAGGCGTCGTGGTATCCCCTGTGGCGTTCCGTCCCTTCAACGGGTACGTCGCGTGCAAGGCCAGAGCACCGGACATAACAGCTGTCCGAGTGGATCCCCGGAACACGTCGAAGAGGTGTTCGATGTGTGGGTTTACTGCTCTCGGCTGTGGTATCGGTGTTGAACGCATACTTGACTCTCTCCACCCAGCAAGGAAGACACAAAAAACGGCTCTCAGGCACGTCTGGAAGGACACCGCTCCTTCTCAGCTGGCACCTTCGACGGCGTCGATCAGATCCGCCGCAGTCGATGAGATTCGGTCCAGCCGGTCCCGAAGCGTCTCTGGTGCGTCGCCGTCCCACGCCGCGAGGTAGAACGCCGAGTTGTCGGGGTCCAGCCCGAAGTGACGACTGACCACGTAGGCGACTGCCTCGGCTTCGACCTCGCGTTTCGACCGCTCCGCCTCATCCTCGACATTGAAGTGAAGATCCGCATGGGCGAACTCGTGAATCAGTGTACTCGCGAGGGCGGCCCGATTGTCTCGGTCGACCGCTTCGACCATCGGATTCGTTGTCATGACGTTCCGACGCTCGCAGACACCCCGTGCAGACCCATGCTCCCACTCTTCGGGAGCGACAATTCTCGCGTCGACGCCGATCTCGTCGGTCGCGTCCAAGAGGTCCTCGACAAGTCCATCCGGGTCGCCGTGAGCTTCTGTCTCCAGTTCGGGAAGCGGTTCGCCCTCAGTTTGGGAGATATCGAACACCGACGTTGGTCGGAACCCGACCAGTCCCCGACGCCATTGTTCGGGCTCTGTCTCATCGTACTCGCAATCAGTGTTCTCGTGATACGACGGCGAATTGCCGCATTCGGGGCACTTCTTCGTGATGATCGGAGCCCAGATCCAGATCGCGTCCTCGCCTTGCTGAACGTACCGGTCGAACTCGTCTTGCCACGTATTGTACCCCGCAACTCGGGTTGCTTCGGGACACTGGAGCTTGATGAGTAGCGTGTTCCGAGCCGAGTAATCGTGGAACTTCGATTGGACGTCAAGCCACTGCTGGAACTGCTCGCTGGCCTGCGCTTCGTCGGTGAGGTCGGCAAGGTCTTCGACCCACGCATCGAGTTGGTCGCGCATCTCCTCGTCCCGGGAGTCCGAATTGTCGAAGGTGCAAGTGGTCTGCTGGCTGGACGACTGCTCTGGAGTGTCTGACTGTATCGTTGACATTGATCTGTCTTCGGGACGCGCTCTCGGGCACGCCCCCGCACCTCCACTGGGGGACAGAAAATTCGCTGTTTAATTTAAGACACATTGATATCGTGTCTCCCCAGTCTACGATGCTTCGAGTTGTTCAGTTCAGGTGGCGCTCACAGCAGCTGAGTAGACCACCCCAATCCGAGTGAGCGGGTGGCTAACTCCTTCAGCGCTGGACTAAATAGCGTAAAACAGTAGTGAAGATTCCCAATGCAGTACCTGCAAGAAGGCTGAACTGCAATGAGCTCTCGTCTACTAAGAGGACGACCGTGACGCAGAGAAACGCTAGGATCCCAATAACTACGCACTCAGCTCCTAGCCCGAATCGGCTCCGAAGGAATTGATTGCTAGTGGTTTCACTCATTGCTATCTGATATATATCTCTGCAGACAAGTCCTTTACGTGTGCTATATATGTGTTTGTGACAATTGATTCTTTCCGAAAGTAGTTAACGCAAATAGATAGTCTTGTAGCTCGTTCTGTTGGCTTAAGAGTCTAACAAACGCGAATCCGCTACTCCTCGCCTCTGGCCTCCCAGCCTTTGTGGAAGTACACCAGCGCCATGTCGGAGTCAAAGCACTGCCCGGAGGGAACGTGCTGCAAGAGGTTTTGTTCTGGGGTCGGTTCTACCACACCCTCATTGAGTAGACTGGTGACCACTTCCCGGCCTCGTGGCTCGTCGATCTCGACGGTATCGGGACGCTGCCGGTCACGGTCCTGTGCGATCTGTTCGCGCTCGAAGCGCTCGTAGTCTGGAACGGTCGGATCCATAGAGGAAAATCCCTCACCCGACCGGGGAGACACAAAATTAGCGCTAACCAACAGTCGAGAAGTATGGCGGTCGCTGTTGGTTAAGATACACCACCGTTTCCGCAAAACCACGGGGAGCCGAGTCAGTTCGGGAGCTTCGGCGCGATCACGAATTGCATCGCTCCATCGGCGTCCGGGAACTCCGATTTCAGCACAAGCGGGACTGAGTCTCCGATATGGAGAACCCGATTCGTGCCGTCTGGCGGGCCAGCATTCGCCGATTTGACGAGCGACGAATCCAGTTTCACTTCGACATCCGCAGGCTCGAAGGCGATGAGATCGGTGTCGTCCCACCGGTAGGTCATGCTGTCAGTGTCGCCGTCTGCGGCAAACCGCACTTCTCCGGCAGCGGAGTCAACAGAGAGGTCAAACCGGTCTGCAAGCATATCTGCTGCGTCAAGACCGAGTGAGATGTCGTCTGGACTCAGGTGGACGGTTGCCGGGATGTCGATATCCGGCATCTCGACAGGGTAGCGGAGCGATGCAACCGCCTCAAGATCAATAGTGCGCGTTATCCCGTCGATATTGATTTCTAGTGTGCTATTCGCTGCATCGAGTGCGAACTGTGCAAGGTCGCCTGCAACGCCGACCGAGAGTGCATCCCGGACCCTACCGACGTCCACTCCCAGTGTCCCCCTCCCTGCATCGAAGGAGCTGAACGAACTTGCAGAGACACGCAGGTCAACCATCGCGTGCCCCTGCTGGTCGGCCGCCCGGATGGCGATTCCCGACTCTGCAATCCCGAGTCGCGTCTTGTCTGTGACCGTGCCAGCCGCCGCGAAGATCCGCTCAAACAACTGGACCTCGCCGCTGATCCGAAGATGCTTCGAGGCATCGAGCGACAGGAGGTCCGCAGTGTCGAGTTCTGCGTCACCGTCCGCCGGCGTCTCTGGCACGCTCGTTTCGGCGTCGGTGGTTGCTGCTTCGGTGCTACTGGCCGCTGTAGACTGTGACATTTCGATTTCCCTCCACTTGCCGGAGGGCACACAAAATATGCCGTTGGCGGCGTCGGTCAGGGGACGACTGACGCAAGGCGGTGGGTATGGTAGTCAACCGTCCAGCGCGAGTAGTTCTGAGTTATCCGATACTCGCGAACGACTGCAACGTCTTCCAGCGACTCTTCGGGTTGTTCCCACGTAAACTCGTAGCCGGCGATCACGTCTCCCTCGTCGAGATATCCAACCGGATGCTCCGGCCCGTCCCACTCAACCGAGATTGGATCGCCACCACTGGGGGGCTGGACTCCACGACTGACTGTCCCCTGGATGACGGCTGGATCATTCGTCAACCCATGCAGTTGTGCTAAGTCACTGGCTTTGATCGTGAACTCATCCTCCTCGCCGACGAACGAGTGCTGGGTTTGCCCGCGTACTGTTGCGTACTCTACGCTCTCGATATCGACACCGAGAGCGTCGGATAGCAGGTGGGTAAACTCAGCGGCTCCCGTGCGGACTGTTTGGTTCTGTTCCTCGATCTGCAGGGTTGTCTCTGGCGTCCGAAGCTCCCTTGTGTATGGGTTCTCCGGCCGTTCGACGGGCATACAACTGCACAGGAGCGTCCCTTCTGGCCCCGTCAGAATCCACGGCTGTTTCCCACACGGGATGGCGGTATATTGCGATGCAGTGTATCGGCCACCACCAGTGAGGACTCGCAATGCCTTTTCGAGTGCTTGGCCGTCGATCCCGTAACCGTAGCTGTCAGCGAGCCCGTCGACGAATGTGACTCGGGTGTCGACTGAACTGAAGTCGCCGTACGTGCTTGGGATTTGCAGGACACCAGTTGCGTACTGCTCGACATATGCTCCGACGTCCCCATCGACAACCCACCGCGTTTGCTGTTTGGTTGCTCGACCAGCCGACGTGTTGATCGACGACACCGGCCGCTGCGTTGTCAACCCCCAGTCCTCGTCTGGGGCCGCCCAACTGCCGTCGTCACGATCAGGAGCGCGACACGTCGTCGCGCATCGGGCGATGCTTGCAGTATCGGGATCGAGGTCTTTGTCGGCGCTGTCTCCGTCTCCGAACGTACCGAGTGTCAAGTCAGTCATCCTCTCACCCGCCAGAAGAACACAAAATTTTGCCGGCGAGGCCAACCGCTACAGTTGTTTCGACTGGCTTGATAACCCGTGGCGGTTGTGCGCCTCGTCTGAAGAGTGCAAAGACGAGTTCGTTTGGGTAATCAGCGATACTCTTCAACGTCGACGACTTGTTTGGTCTCCTCATGAGTGAGGTCACCGTCGACCGAGACCACTGTCGCATCAAGTTCTCGTCCGACCGCGGCAACGAGCGCGTCAACGCCGTCAAGATATGGTCCCTGTGATCCAACCTCGTCAGCGATTCGTCCCGCTTCAACCGACAGATCTTCGCTGGTTTCGTATATTTCACCCCACGACAGCGCTTCAACCGCCTCTTCGAGATCGCCCGATGGGAGGTTTCCGACACCAACGAGTGCTTCAGCGTGGGCAGGAGCAGGCATTACCCATAGCTCTTCCTCACCGCCGTTCGATTCGTAGTACGTTTCTGTGGCAGGGTGACCGCTCAGGTAATCGATAAGGAAGTTCGCATCAAGAACCCTCATGTATCCTCGCCTAACCGTCGCATCCGCTCTTTCCGCTTCTCTTTCGAGTTCTCGCGCTTGTCTCGAATCCAGTCGGCGTCCTCATCAGAGAGAATCCCAAACCCGTCGTAGAAGTCAGCATCTTCACTCTCATCAAGGACGCGTTCGAGCACGTCGTTGAACGATTCACCCTCACGTCGACGGCGGTCAAGCTGTCGCTTCACTCGATCGCTCACTCGTATCTGCTCATCTGCGGTCGCCATTGATACGTCAACGTTGGCGTTGACATTGGTTAATCCTTGTGGGAAAACACAAGGACGATTTGTTTTATAGTCGTAACAAACAGCCCCTTTCACTCGAAACTCGGCGTGTAGTCAGCGATATCGACGACCTGAGTGATGGTTACTAAACTAATCGTAAAAAAGTCGGGAGGCCTCTATATCGAACACACCTAGATGTGGCCCACAATCGACACCATCGCCGGTTCCTGCTTCAACTTCCTAGTTCTGATAGTCGAAACCAACGCTGTTTAACGGTTCACCAGAGGTCGCCAGATCGGAGTTATATACAAAGATGTGCTCCGCTGCCTCAGAGAAGGAGCGGATTATCGTTGGCCCCAATATATATTATGTTATGTATTGTAGTAGTACTTTAGCAAAACGGATATATACACTGTTAGCATCTAGTCATCAGATGGATGTGGAGGGTTATTTGACGACGAACGAAGAAGTACGTCTTCAGTGGGATGGCCAAGTAAAATCTGGTCTTACCAATGCGATCAAGGGCAGTGTAATCTTTGCAGCAACTAATATGAGGTTATTGGCAATAACCGATTCTGGCAACTCGAAAGATATTGAATATTCACATATCAGTTCGGTTGAAGTTGAAACAAGTCCTAAGTATAGTTCAACGGGGACTCAGCGTGACCTCATTCTAGGTTTTATTTCACTATTTGGTGGGCTACTTATTTTGCTTGTAGCAGAAAATAATGCTCAAATTCTACTGGCTGGGATAGGTTTCATTCTAGGACTAGGATTTGTCGTTTTTAATTGGGATGATTTCGAGGGGTTTTCTAGTTTATTTGATTTTGAAGAGACCACTGTATACAATATAACATTGATAACTGGCGACGAAGAAAATAACCAGATTAGTTTCCAGACGGAGGAAAATATCGGTGCTGAACTGTCACGGATTGTCAGGGAAACGAACTGAGAAATAAGGGATACACATGGAGTCGGTAAGTACAGGGGATATCTGTGTCAAAATAGCCTGTGAAATGGGGTTTACGCTATGTGTTTGACTAGTTCGTGAATTCATAGGACTGAATAGCACATTCAATACCGTCGATACTGAGTAGTGATTCACATGATCGACGAAACCGTCACTGAGGCCGAACTCTGACCGAAGCAGAACTTCAGCGATAAACTACGGTGCAACAGTACCAGTGTTCCCGTTCGACCCTGTGAATGGAATGTCGATTTCGAGACCGTCGTAGGCCAACATCGGCTTCTTTGCTTCGCCCGGTCCACCGCCCTGAAATTCGATAACGTCGATATCTGCAAGTTCAGAGAGGTTCCGGTGTACCTGCTTGTAGTCTCGGTCAACCAGTTCAGCAGCCTCGCGGATGCTCGCCGGTTCATGTTCGGAGATCGCCTCCAACAGCTCCAGATTCTTCGGACTGAGGAGACGACTGAGTTCGGCGTACGAGTCGAAGTTCAGTGTCGGTTGGGCGTCGTCAAGGTCTTCGCCCTCCTGAGCGGCCTTGAGTCGACTACGCGTGCGCTGGTCGAGATGGTCGCTATTTCCGACGGTGACTTTGAGTGTGGGCATTGTGTTCCTCCCGGCAGCGTCCTACGGTGACCAGTTCCACGAAACGGGCGATAGTTCGGTAGCCTCCTCCTTGAAGCGGTCGTAAAGCGTCAGCATCCCCGGAAACTCGATGTATTCAACATCGTCGTGAATGTGGCGCTCGTGCCCTTTCGTCCGTTCGTGGGCATTGTCGTATCGGAGGATCGTGTCTCCGCCGACCTCCCCAAGACGGAGGCTGTAATCCCAACCACACGGGTACTTATTCATCGTCCGTCTGTCGGATGGTCACAGCAACGACGTAGCCGTCTTTGACATCCCGCCAGTCTTCGATGGTAGTGTAGGACGCCATCCGCTATCCTATGTTATTACCTCCATAGATATAAGCCTATGGAGACACCTCCATAACAGGGTCAAAAGACCACAATCGAGATTTTGTGTGCCGCCGGTCAGGTATATAAACGTCCAATTTCGCAGGACCGTAGAAAGCACTAGCTTTTAGCCTTCATCTGGAACAAATTCGTCCTGTTGAATCCGAGCTACCATCTTACAGCTCCTTATTGTGGGGATTATCTTTCGCATCTTGCACGTTCTCTCGCTGCACCATCTCGTACGCGCTCTTGTCCCCGTGTTTCCGGACCGTGTTCGCGATGCGGTCCTTTGTCTGCTGGAAGGACTCGTCAAGCCGCATCTTTGCCTGCTCATACCCACTCATGTATCGCTGGCCTTTCTCAGTCTGCTCTATCTCATGCGGTTCGTCATCATCATCTACCTCAAGCAGTCCAAGGTCCATGTATCGCTGCATCGCCTGAGAAAGCCCCGGGTCGTATGGACCCCGCTCCTCAGTTATCATTCGTAACGAAGTCTCTTCTGCCTCTTCATCGGCATAATTGAACAGGAGCTTGTGGTACTTTGTCCTCCCTTCAATCCGACCACCAGCTTCGCTCAACATCATTAGACGTGGGTGGTGGTTCTTGTCGTCACTCATCGAGATCATCCCACGTTAGCTGGACAGTCATCGTCTGCAGGCCCTCCACTTGGTGAGGGTCGAAGTGCCGTTGTAGAGACTCATTTGAGGACGCGATGATGTACTGGATATCCGTGTCCCGAATGAAATCTATTGCGCTGTCACGCTGGTCATCTTCCAGATTAGCGAACGGCTCGTCAAGGACCACAACCTCGAAGCTGTCATCCGAATTTTCGTTCTCTCTCGCCACAGATGCGACCGTGTGTGCGAACGCCAAGTTCAGCAGTCGCGATTCACCCGTACTCAATTCACTGTATTTCCGCGGTCCCCCGTTACCCGGAAGGAGAATCTGACCGTCTTCCTCTACCCGGACCTCAAGGCCCAATTCTCCAGCAAGGGCTTCATAATTTTCTGACCACTTCTCTTGGAACGACATCACGATCTCTTCGAAGCTGTCTCGTTCGAGTTCATCAATGCGCTCCGTCACCTGTTCCAGCGATTCATCCATCTCGTCCAAGGAGTCCTGAATCTCATCACGCTCCTCTTCGAGCGACTGTTTCTGGGTGTTGAGGCGATCTACCTCGGCACGGTGCTGCTCAAGTTCATTTTTGGTTCGCTCAGCAACGGCCTCAATATCATAGTTGTTGTCCTCAAGCGTGAACTTGGTAAGGTCGTTTAGATCCGATAGGTCCGGGATGGATGCCTGAATTGAATCGATTTCATTTTCTATCTCAGCTTGTTCCTCTTTCAGCTCCTCAATCCCCGCTTCTAGCTGGTTTACTGTGTCGTCAGCGGACTCAACACGGCTGCGAAGATTCGTTTTCAGATCATCCAGAGACCGATCTTGCCCACAGTGTGGGCACTTGCCTCGATCTAGCCTATGATTAGCAGTACTCTCCGCGACAACTTGGTCACAGACAGGACAAGACAGCTCTTCAATCGCGTTGAGGATGAGGTCGTTGACCTCTTGTGTATACCGGCGGGCCTCACGCAACTGGCGGTCTTTCTTTCTGAGTTCCTGTTCTATCGTTCGCTTCCGGTCGTAGAGGTCCTGTAGTTCCTCGTTGAGTTCCTCGTTTTCTAAGAGCCGATCTCTGATGATTTCGATTCGCCCGGTGTCAATAAGCGACTGAAGCTTCTCGATTTTCTCAAGCCGGCTTTCGACCTGCCCAATATCAATTTCCTCCAACTCTCGCTGAACCGGTGCCAGCTCGGTACGTCTAACCTGCTCGATCTCCTGCTCAAGAGAGTCTCGTTCGTCTCGATAGTCCTCAAGTTCTTGTTGAAGATTGCTTCCAATTATCTGGCGGATAGACTGAATCAGTTGTGGTTTCGAGAGCCGAGAGAGTGGGAGTTTGTCGGTCTCGGAGTGAACGAACTGGAGAGTGGTGATGTCCTCTGGCCCGATTAGCTCTTCGAGGAGATCCTCAGCGGCTTCTTTTTCGACTTCCTCTGTACCATCATCGTAGGAGCGACCTCCCCCACCGCGATGGAGTTGGTGCCCGTTATCGAACTGGATTTCTACTGTGCTCGTTCGCCCGGGCTGGATACCGAGTGTAGCCCGGGGGCCGTAGAGTGCATACAAAAGAGCGTTAATTGTCAGGGTTTTACCTGAACGGTTTCCGCCCTTGAGGAGGAGATCACCACCAGCGATATCCTCTTTCGTGATTGTCTGGTAATCCTCAACCGCGAACCCATCGATGTGGAGTCTACTGATTTTCATATTTGGCTGTATACGGCTCACTGATGTTCTGTGCGAGTCTGTTGAGTTCCTGGATACTCCGCCGGGTCAGGAGTTGAGTAGCGAGAAGGCCGATGACCAGCCCAATACCCAGTCCGAAAGTACCACCGAGGTAGAACCCGACGAAGGGAGTGGTCAAGGCAATAATCAAGCCTGCGAGGATAGAGATATTCTTCTGGTAAGCGCGGCGGTCGAAGTCATCCACTCGGTTCTGGAGTTCTTCGGAAGCGGATTCGTAGAAGTCGTCGTGTCCCGTGATTTTCTGTATTTGGTCTGTGGACCGTCTCAGTTCGCCTCCGGCGAAGAAGTTGATTAGCCGGTTGTTCTGCTGATCGGCTAGGAACATGACCAGTATTGTTGGGAGGACGGACAGTGTTTTCAGGAAGAGTGGTTCTGGCCTGACGAGTTGAATGGCCACGCCTGTGTAGACGGTTAGGAAGACTGCTCCCCACCCACTATCCCAAATTTTCGTCGCAATTTGCATTCAATTCTAACCTTCAGAACTAACCAATAGATTGCCAAACATAAATCATGTGCCGTGATTACAATATCCGAGATGAATCAGCAGTAGTGAGGTCATAATTATCGCCACAATCGGTGACGACCGCCGACCTGCATCTGTCCACGAAGTCATTAATATGCTCTCTGAGAATTGTCCGATAGCAAGATGGGGCACGTCTACTACCATCACCCTGTAGACAAGCAGTTCTCTCTCAATTTCGTCAATCCAGACGCCGAGAATATCGTGTCACAAATCGTCGACTACGACGGGGATGTAGCTGTGAAAGTCGTGGAATACGAACTTGAAACAGAGTTCTACGGTGTATACACATCTCGGGTTGGTGGCGGTGCAGTGAGCGAGATCGAACTTGACCTCAGTGACGCTCTCGCGGACATGACTGAGGACAATGGGACGATTGTCGCACGTCTCCTAGAGATATATCGTGCGCTCCTCTCACAGAACGAGGAAGAAGAGGGTACGCCTGTGGAGGCTTACAAGAACATCGACATTGAGGACCTCCCCGATGTGTTTGACGAGACGTCGTGGGAAGGGACGGCAACAGATGTCGCTGGTCGCCTCGCGTCGAACCTGATTCTCAAGCACGCTCTTCCTAACGCCAATCATCGGACCGCTGTGGCGCTGCTACAGTTCTACCTGCGTCGCATCAACAGCGACTTTTCGATGCCCGAAACAAAAACCGAGATTGAGCCCGATACCTACGACTGGCGAGAGTGGGTCAACGAGTATATTAACGAATCAAAGCGTCTCCTGACTGTTCGACGGAAGAACGTCCTGTTCAAACATTTGCGTGAGTTCGGAGCCACAACGCTTGAGCGGAAACACGAAGTCATGATCGATTTGTCAGAGTATGAGCTTGATATGTATCCGCATGAAGCGAAGGTATTCTACGCCGAAAAACACCAAGACCTCTGGATAGAATTTGTGGAGAAAGCAGTTGAGCGAGCCGGCTTTCCAGAATTGACCGACACTACGGGGATATCTAAAGCAGAGTTCGCAGAGAAAATCCGGCGGCTTGACTAGCGGACTGCGTTAGTCTTGGAGAGTAGCGACTAATCGGCCAGTTTCTTCGGCCTCTTCGCTACGCGACATCCCATATGTCGCAAGCGCCTCGTCCACCGCTTCATCAAGACTCATAGTTCACTTCAATATTAGCTGTGTGATTGTATAAACTCTTGCATCACCCTGCATGTGCGCCATACAGACGTGAGAGATGTTCCTGATTATCCCTGTAATCGGAGCTGCCTGAGCAGATAGAACAGAAACCCAGAGAAACAGCCAGAATGCCGGATTCATGTCTAATTTGCAGAGCTGACGAGCGAAGCTGAGTCGTCGTCGGATCGGGGTCAAGCCCCAGCATGACCGATTTGGGGGGTGGTAACGCACTGTTCGGCCCCGTCGGTCTGCCGTTCCAGCGTCGTCCCCCGCAGGTGAGCGACCAGCGACAGCACCTGCCTGACATCTGGATGCAACGCCAGCCACTCCTCAAGTCGATCAGCACGTCCAGTCACAGCCAGCGTCAATTCATCGCCGTAGTCGATCTTCCGATGCCCCAGATCATAGAGAACTTCGGCGATGACAGCCATCTTGTCGGCAAACTCCGGTCCGTAGTCGTCGATGTCCACGTCAGCGCTGGGGGTAGAGCCTGCGAACTGCTGCCCTCGCCACCGAATGGCAGGCAAATCCATCCTTATGATTTGGGACCCCCGCCCCCGGGTGTTTCCGCGTAAACCCTAGATAGGCAAGACAGGCTAAATGAGAATAACCAAGATACACATATAAATACAGGAAAATATTAGAAGAGATATTTAATTCTAGAGAGAGCAGAAAGCTGATACAGAGGTTTGAAACGGATAGCAGACCGTTTCTCTCTTTCTTCTACTTTAGGCAATAACTAGCTAGAAAGAAAGAGATATAATAGATGTGAGAAACAGGAACTGATTCAGTTTATGCCGATAGGAAAATCCGCGTTAGAGGGCATTCTTAATCGCAGTATCGCCAATAATTCTCTCTTGTCGAGACTCATTATGCTCTTCTGCACCTCACACCATCTATAGAATTACGCGGAAACACCCGGGCCCCGGGGAGGGGACGCCGATTCAGAGTCGGACTTCCGTGAGGTCGCCGGCGCGATCTTCGGCGAAGCCGACGGCCACGACCCATTCCATCGGCCCGCCAAACAGACCTTCGCGGAGATGCTGATGTATCTCCATCTCAACGCGAAAAAGAACAGTCGCCGCCATGCGCTCTGTCATGCCGATATCGTCTCACTCCTCAACGAGGGCCATATCGCGCTGAAAAAGGCACTCGATGAGTTCGACCGACTGGATTCGGGTCATATCGACCCTGACAAGAAAGGCGCACAGAACGTTTACCAGACGATCAAGGAGAACGTCGATCCCGTCTTCACTGGTGACTTCGGAGACTACGGGGAGTTCTCCCTGCAAGAGTACATCGAGAACCCGGAAGGCCGGGTCCTCATCATTGACTCGAACCCGACGGAACTGGAAACGCTCGGGCCGATGTACCAGCTGCTCGTAGACTGGTCAATCCGCTACGCGATGAACGCCTCGAACCCGACGGTCCATATCCTCGACGAGATTGACGCGCTGCCGGCGCTCACTCAGGTAACGAACCTCACGGCCCGAGGTCGGAAACACAAGGCCCGGGCACTAGTCGGTGTACAGACAATCGGCCAGCTCAAAGACACGTACAGTACAATCTCTGGCATTGTCGGCAACTGCCCGCAGGGCGTTTACTTCGGTCCGGGTGACACTGAGTCGACGGACTTCATCCTTGACGAACTTGGCGAGAGTCGACAGTATGACCGGTCCGAGATGGTGTCGATGAGCCACCAGGGACGCGGCGAGAACCCCCGGACGCAGGCTCGGGACACGTACAAAGAGAAGGACAAAACACCGGTCACATCCGGTCTGCTCCGAGACTTCCAGCCCGGTGAGTGCGTTGCCGTCTCTCGGACGATGTGGGTTCATGGACAGTCCTACGAACTAGACGACGTTCGCGATAGCCTCCCGGCGCAGGGTGCGGAGTCGCCGGGCAGTTCAGAACTGGAACCCTCTGAGGATGACACCGACATAGAGAGTGACAGCTGGTTCTCGTTCACTCGGGCCCGACTCGACGATGTGCTCTATGGGTCACTTGGTGAGGACGACGACGGTGAGTCCAGAGAGAGTGGCCCGGATCGTGACTCCGAAGTCGAACCGACTGTCGACGCGACAGACGGGTTGGGCGACGACGAGTCGACCGACCCACTCGACCAGACAACAGCAAACACCGCCGTCACGTCTCCGGACGCAGACCATCCGAACCTATCAGATGAAGAATGTGAGTGCGTCGGTGGCGATCACGACCAGCAGTCCGACGACAACAGCGGTGACTTCTCCTCTGACGAGTCACCGAACCCCACCACTGATGAGACGGAAGCCGCTGAGAAAGGAGATGCTGAATCGGCCTCAGAATCAGACGCTACTGAGACTGATGAGCAAGACAAAACAGAGTCAGAAGAGAAGGGGCACGACCCGGCTGGGTTCATGTGACTGCCTCTCTACAGAGTAACGATAGCATCTAAGAAAATCTATACTTTTGCAGATAATCTCTTGATCTCCCTTTGGTTGTTGACTGATAGAGTCCTTTGGCTGTAGCCCCTCAATAGAGCTATTATCAGATATCCGATAAAGTCTCCCCAGCTAACTGATTCTGGGTGAAATCGCCAGACGGAATCGGTTTTGCTCCTATGTGAATCTATTAGCTAAGTGACTGATTCGTACAAAATCGCAATACGTGGCGGGTGTGATTCACCGAATAATTGGTCCTTTAACTTGCCGTGCTTTGCGGGGCGTTCTGAGAGCGATTTTTGCGAGAAATGCATAGGCAATCTAACAGTGGGAGAGCGGGTCGATAGACCCGACACAAACAGGGGTACGAATCCGCTCAGGCCACCTGCACTCTCACCTATTGGAGAACAGATATGTCTCACCTCACTCCCCAGAGTCCGACCGGGACTGCACATGGCGGGCCAGCCCCACCGAGTGTCATGCGAGTCCACTGTGCCACGCATGTCGCCGGCCACCGACGTCCCGGGCCACGCCGATCACGACCACACTCGAACTGAGCCAGTGCTGGCAGACCCACGCTCGACCCTCGCTCGCTTCGGCCCCTCGTGGCGCACACCTTGTCGCTCACCGGTCGGCGAGCACACCATCATGTCCGGAGCTTTGTGTCTGAAACCCAATAGGTACAATGTGCCTTGTTTTCGCATCATAGTGTAGTCGCAAATTAGTGTGCCACTCAGCTGGGAACTGTCCGATTCCCGGCGGGGATCGCGCCCGCCACTGCAGGCACGAGTGGACCGGCGTGAGGCGCGCGACCGCGCCGAGCGCAGCGCCCCGTCGTCCGAGTGAGCGAGAGTGAACGAGGACACGACAGACGAGCATCGCGAGTCTGTCAGTGGCGTCGCGCGCTGGGACGGTCCACCAGCCATCCAGCCCAGTTGTGCCCGGGCCGGCAGACCCACGCCTGCGATACATCCGACACTCCGTGGAATCGGTATCTCGACGTGTGCCAGCTGGGGGAGCCAGCCCAACCCGGAGCTTTTTGAGCGATGACGGGCAAGTCTGAATCGCACCGTTCTCATGTCACAGCCACACCTTTCTCCAGAGCAACAGCCATCCGACCAGCGTCAGATTCCGAGCATGGAAACGATCGGGCCGGTCGTCGACGAAGTGATCGACATCGCCCGCCGAGAACTCGATGCACCGCGGTCAGTGAAAATCAAAACATGGGAGGATCGCGAGTTTCTGGTGCGTGTCAAGCACGGCTCAGCACCAGGCGTAAACACCCGGTATGGATACGAGACAGCAATCCAGTATCACAGTGATCGGGAAACCGTCGAAGCCTTCCTGATCGAAGAGGATACCCACACTGATGAAGCAGAGCGCCTCCTGAAGATGGAACTCGGAACGATCCCCGATCCAGTACCAGAAAAAATTGGGGAGTAGACGACTGACTTATTTGTCTGTCAGTTCTCGATGGCAGTCCTCACAGACCTGCTCGTACTCTTCATCGCGCTCTGGGTCGTAGAAGGACCCGGCGCGAAACCTCACAGGGTTGTACCGAGTGTTGAAGACTTCCTCACATCGCGGACACTGAACGTCTCCCATTTGAGAAATTACCTCCCGGCGGCCCGGTCTGGCCGCCACCTGCCTGCGGCCACACAAAATCGAGGTGTTCCGCCTGCGATGCCGGTCTCAGCCGCCGATCGCTCTTATGCAAGGCTGCGGAAAGACCGTATAGTTTCACTGAACCGTCGCTAATTTGGCTAGATAGCTTCTGCTCCGCCACGCCGACGTTGACGATGAAAATAGGCGGCGAAGTATGGCCTCAAAGACGAAACCGACGCCTTGCGCCGCTACCTTGGGACACACGACAAAGTCGATAAAGAGCGTCTTCCGAAGTGGGACGAGTGCCGGGAGCTGGCGGTTGACTATGAGGTACAACTATCCTGAGACCGAACTTCGTCGGCGGCCCTGGCGTCTACCAGTGTCAGTCCGGATCGTAGGGATTCGTTGCGGTATCGAGCCGATAGACTTCATCGACAGCGTCAAAATCGTCATCAAACGCATACAGGTAACCGAGTCCCTCGGTTTGCATATACGCGATAATGCAGGCATCGACGAAGGAGAGCGGTTCGTGTTGGCGAAAAAGGGCCTTCCCTGTCGAGAGGGCGTCGGTGGTGAGGGAGTCGATGTGGAAGCGGGCGTTTTCTTCGATACGATCAAGGAGATCGACGGCTGCGTCGTGGCCGGCGTGGGTCGTGAGGCCGTTGAGTGTTTCTGCGAGAACGTAGTCGAGGATGACTGCCTCCGGGAGCGTTCCATTGTCGATTCCCTGGAGCACGGGAAGCGCGGCATCGTGGGATCCATCCCGTCGGTATGCGACTGCAAAGAGGACTGTCGTATCAATGAGTGCACGAGGCATTTACTCGACGTTGACGCCCCAGGCGTCGTGATCGCTCGTTACGTTGGTCGACTTCTCACCAGCGTAGCCGTCGAAGTCGGCGAACGTGCCCGTTTGCTGTTGGACAACTTGGACCCGTATGCTGCCGTCGTCTTCGAGATGCCAACGGAGTTGATCACCATCGTCGATATCGAGCTCGCGCCGAATCCGGGCGGGAATATTTGCCTGGTTTCCAGACACCTTACTTTCGGCGTCGACTCTGTCGCTGCTCATACCACAGTGTATGTGATCGGCTGTGAAATACCTAGTGTGCGGCCACACTACTCAGTAGCAGAAGAGCGATTCCGACGGAGAGGATGGCAATCTACTATGAGGCCATTGGGAGCCGGCCGGCGCACCTCGCCCAACCCGTATGCGAGATTCCGTTCTGCTTTGGATCGCCAGCGGCCCCGAGTCAGCTCATGGCGCATTCGGGCGAGCTACCGGCGTTTCTGCCCTGAAAGTCCGTTCCCGTGTGTATCGGTTCTGCGTCCGACCTCCGTCGAGAGGCCTCTATCGTGGCGGGCCGCAGTTAGTGGTGCGCCTGTTCGTTCACGCTCGTCCGCATCGTACGACAGCACCAGCTTGCGCTCTCGATCCGCCTTTGAGAGGGATCTCGAGTGTGTCGCTCCGATCAAGGACTATAGATTCGATTCAGTTCGACTGTGTGAATCCTCGTATGAGGCGATTTCTCCAATGCAGAAAGCTGCCGATGTTTGTTTCGTACCTTTGATTGAGAGTTGAGCGTTAATTCGTGTGTCTACTCATCAACTCAACCTCTGAAAATTGCTTCCTAACCGATATGATTTTGAAAATAGTGTGACAAGATCCAGTATGAAATTACGAGAGTTGGTATCCAATTATCTCCCAGACGCCGTAGTTGCTGCGATTATATTCACGCTTTACAATACCTATACGAGCGATATTGCTGGTCCACTCGCAATAGGTACCAATTTTATTTTTTACGTCGTCGTGATCTTCATCGGGTTTGTAGTAATCACTCCAATTTTGAACAGAATATTCGATCGCAGTACAACGTGAGATCCCTGTATCTATCGGTCAAACATCTAATTCTGTAAATGCCGGGCCGGGCGGACGGGGTTTCTCGTTCAGTTCCCACTTGACGTTGTACCTATCTAGAAAAACGCGGTGATGGGAGGCGTTCTCTTTGACGTCACACCCAAGGGAGTCGGCATGTTCAGTAATTGCCTCGAATGCGTCATCATCAACGGCGAGTGCGATGTGGTCGAGCCGGCCAGTGTCCTGTTGTCCCTTTGCATTAGCGACCGCCACATGGAACCCGTCTCGTCCAAGGAACGACATATACGGTGTCACTCCTTCGTCGAGGGCCTCTTCCCATGAGACCTCTTCGGGGACAGTTCCAAGTTCTCCATCAAGGGTGCCCTCGCGGAAATGCACTTCGAGATCAAACAGTTCCCGGTAGTACGATTCACCTTTCTGAACGTCGTCAACCAGCAAAACAAGGTGATGGATACCGTCGATGTGCATGCACTATTGTTGTTGGCTCAATAACTGAAGCTACTGGTCATATGAAAATTTGTCATTTTCTATAGCGGAAAGGATCCTATCCACACGAACTATATGCCGAATCCACAGTACCGTATTTCTAGCGGACCAGAGCAGACGAGGTTATACTTATTAGCCAGTTTGCCTTCCTCCGAATAACAATTGAGATGATAGTATCTTGGGCTTAGTTATTGAGTTATGCTACAAAGAACGGCGGTTTTGGGCACTGCTTGTTATTATTCGGTGCCTGCCACTCGTTTATAATCAGGAATCCCACGCTCTGTAATTCGTCACGAGTTGCTTGTGTGCCCACCATTTTCCAAGTCATCTCAACGTCATCAGGCTGCCAAGTTCAGAGACAATCCCAGATGCTATCAGAATTGCTCAGTGGGACCGGAGACTGCTCCAAATCAAGTAGGGACACTTGTCCTGACCATTGCAGTATCGCTGTAGATCGTCGTTATGGCTCAACACGTCGCACCGCAGGCCGACGATGTCGTTCACGTCTATCTTGCGATATCAGCATCTGCTGATCTGACACTTTTTACCTATTGGACGTCCCTCACATAGGCACCCACCTATTATTAGCCTCAAATGTGTCTCATCAGCCATACGAGAATTGGTATTTTCAACAAAGCTATTTCTATTGTTTGGAAACCATCCTCCAGCTTTTTTTATGTTACTCTGTCACTATCCGCATGCAATGCCCTCCAGTAATCGGCGTACATTCCTTGGTGCAAGCGTTGTCGGACTCGGCTCACTAGTCGGTTTCAGCCGTGTTCGGGCAGAAAGCTCCAGTGATCCCTCAACACCTCATGAGACCGAGGATACAGAGTCGGCAAGTACAATGGATCCGTTAGATGAATGGCTCTTAAGTGCGAACGACCCACAAGGCCAGACAATTCGCGATCTCCGGTATAATGACCCGCCAACAGTATATCTCGGGATAACGGGTACAAAGTCATTTGCACCGCCTGCGATCAAGGTTACACCAGGCACAACCGTAACCTTGGACTGGATTGGAGACAAGACGGAGCACAATGTTGTAGCAATAGACGGTACGTTTGACAGCGGACAGCCAATTGCAGAAGCAGGCAATACTTTTGAGTATACAAAACTGAAGGGACGTACAAATACGTTAGCGAGCCACATGAAGAGGTGGGAATGAAGGGGGTCGTTGTGGTGGCTTCCGCACCATCGAGTGGGTACCCCACTGTGGATAAGTGGCTTGCTGCAACAGATGAATATGATGGCTCAATCACTGACGAAACGGGGACGGACTTCGTCGAAATCGTGTCAGGGGCAGAAGGTAATGGTGGAAACTTCGCGTTTGATCCGCACGCAATAAAGGTTTCAACTGGGACAACAATTCGATGGAACTGGATCGGGAAGGGAGGTGCGCATAACATAGTCTTCGATGATAGTGAGATTGGTGAAGAGTCCATATACGCCAAGTCTGGGGTTCACTTCGAAGAGACCTTTACCAAGGCTGGCATTTACCGGTATTCATGCGAACCACATCATTCTATAGGACATCGGGGTGCAATTATCGTTGAATGATCTGGGGACGTAAATAACGGAACAGCAACCAAACGGATCGTCTACCTCGCATACCCACTCGAGATCGATTGTCCCACCGGCACAGCTCTCGTCGAGTTGTTCACAGGTGGGGCCTCCCTTCTGGATCCGATGCACCCTAAACAGGCCAAACAATAGCACGCATCGTCGCCAAATCAACGTCGAGCCAGCGAACCTGGAACCGATAGCGGCCGTGAATTACTGGCATAGGATACTGCCCTACTACTTGACGACGCCACCTATAGTAGCCATTGAAAATCAATGCACACCTGATCGCACGATGGCAGTGCGATCAGTCTGTAAATCGTTTCAATTGTTACTATATTTATATGCTGTTGCACAAAATCAGATAGTGTCTGAAATAGCGAAACGGGATATAACGGTCTGCATCGATACGTATCCTGACCCGGATACCGATGTCTTTCGTATCGGTGCCGCAGACGACATCCCCCGACTGCTCGCCGACGCCCACGACACGGAGATTACGATCCCCGAATTCGTTGACGCCACGGGTGTCACCCGCTCGACGGTGTGGCGGGCTGTCGCCCTCCTCGACAGTATTGGTGCCATACAAATTCGAGAGACGCCACAACGAAACCACATCACGATCAACCCAGATCGACTCTAGAAAGACGACCCAATCCTCGCCATTCCGCAGTCTGAGTTCCATGCGCCGATCCGGGCCTTCATCGATCGTGTGCAAGCCGCGATCACTGACGCCGACGACGTCGACGAACTACTCCGGGGGGTGTATTAGCGCTCACAACAATCGGTTTACTCGTGGCTAATTGGGAGTAGTCGCTCTATTTGTACACTTGCTGAGCAAGTAGTTCTCGCTCAAGAGCGTTGAAACAAACGACCCAGTGAACCGTTCTATGACACCGTAGAATACATCAAACGAATAGAAGTTTCGAGTTGAACCCTCCAAATACATAGAGTATCACTGTGACTAGTACGAGTATCCACCACTCATCTATCCACGGAAATCCGTTGGTCTCTTTTTCAGCACTCCATGCCCAGTTTGTGAGTTGGATTCCGATAACCGACGCACCATACGTAATACAAAAAAACAAGATAGCCCGCTGCTCGGGCTTACACACAGCCCAGATACAATCACTCATGAGAGTCTGTATTATTTACGGGATTCTAAAGACTCAGGTATTGAGACTATAGATGAACGCAATTGGTCTTGGGTTGACAACGACCTCGACTGCATCCGAATCTCAGCGGATTCGGTAATGAATCCGTCCTCACGCCATAGACAGTGAATATCATTCACCGGAGATATTACCTCCCAGCGGCCCTGTCTGGCCGCCACCCGCTTGCGGCCACACAAAACCGAGGTGTGTCTACCCGGGCCACTGGGCCCAGACACCGACTAACCAACATTTCCCCAGACTGCGCCGACTTTGTTGGTTAAGACAAAAACGGATGAGCTAGGCGAATAGATCCTGAATCGCTTCCGTGGAAACAATCGTACCGCAATTGGAATACAAAATGTCGAAGATAAAGTAGGGAGATCTCGACAGAGTGTTGAGAATCGACTAGCTATCGCCCGGGAGTAAATCTTCGAGGAACCGGAAGCCGTTCACGAACGTCACCGAGTCACCGTATCCCTCACTGGTGAGCACAGTTTCAGCCCCTTCGCCGGCGGCAATATCGGTCGTATAGATGTACACTTCGCGTACCGTCCCTGCGCTGAGATGCTGAGCAGCTAGGGCCGCAAGCGCGGCGTCGGCTCGCTCGACCTCGTCTGCGGGTCGGTCATCGGCGCTCGCAATGTATCTCTGGACGCCATCCATCGCCCTCGAGACGATGGGTTTGGAAAAATCAAGTGGCGCTGCGACGTCAGCCCACTCCTCGTTGATCGCAGCATCGACAGGTGGCGCTTCAACGTCGGAGTCGTCGACTGTCAGCTCCTCGTACACTCGCTCTGGAAGGACGAAGGTGATGTCGTTCTGGCGGGCAAATCGACGGACGGCCTTGTACCGCCTGTTCGACAGCTGCCCCATCGCGACGAACAGGCCGGTGTCGACGATATGGAGGCTGCTCACATGTCATCAGCCGCGTCGCTGTCGTCGCTGTCCAACTGGTCAAGCGACGCGCCCGACGCCTCGATGTCGTAGTGCTCGTGGACGACGGACCGGAGCGCCTGCAGGATCATCTCCGCAGCCAGCGGCGAGATATCGAGATCCTCAGCCATCAGCCGGTGGGTTGTTTCCCCACGTTCGCGGGCGACCGCGTAGGTGAGCGCCGTTGCGAGGCCGGCGACGCTGTGGCGGTCGATGTAGGTGTCGATGTCATCGTTGGACTCACGGCGACCGACCGCGTCAATGAGCGCTGGCGTGATCGTGTACTCGCGGTCGCCCGCGACTGTCGTCACAGTCAGATTGATCTCGCGGGCTGCATATCGACGGGGCTGCTCGTCGTGAGTGAGCTCAACGACGTCGGCGTCAACGAGCCGGTTAACGTAGCTGTAGGCAGTTCCCTGTGCGAGGCTGAGTTCGTGCATTACGTCTTGGACAGTCGCCTCGTCTTTGCGAGCGAGGTATGCGTACAGCTGTGCCAGTTGAGGCTCTTCGAGGAGATCCGCGACTGAGAGGAAGTCGCGGACAATGTCGCCGTCGGTTTGGTCTGAGGTGCGTGACATAGTGTACGTTAATTACAGTTTACAGAGAAACAGTAAAGAGTGTTCTGGTCACTATCACGGTATCGCGATAAGCTTCTCTTTGAGGTAGTGCATCCAGTAGCTGGTCCACTGGGACTCTCTTGATCAACGGTCGACCAACTATGAGTAAAAACGATTCCAGTCTCTGCTTCCAGCTGCAGGCCGGGATCGCGCCCGCTACCGCAGGCACGATGGACCGCCGCGAGGCGCGCGATAGCGCCGAGCGCAGCGCCCCGTCGTCCTCGTGAGCGGGAGCGAGCGAGGGCTTGACAGACGACCAGCGGGAGTCTGTCGGTGGCGTCGCGCGCTGTCGCGACCCACCAGCCACCCACCCTTAGTTCCTCCCGGGCCGGCTGGCCCACGCTCACGCACACACTAGGACACCAGCTCTCTCACAGCCGCCACCAGACTGACCCACGTTGACGCGCTGGTGCGGTGGCGTGCCAGTCCGTGCGCGCGGTTGTCTCGCCGCCGCCCGCTGTGCCGGAGGCGGCGGCGAGGCCGCGTGCGCGAGCACCGTCGCACCGCCCGAGGAAGCCCCCCGCTCGGTGGGGGACGCCCCCGGTGTCGGGCGTCAGTCTGCGGAGTGGACGATACCGCGATGGGTGGCGGCCCCATGCTCAGTGTCGAACAGGTCCGAACATCCGGGTTCAGGACAGCGGGCCTTGCCGAGCGTCACGGCGACCGCGCGGTCAGAATCCCGCTCGTTGGCCCACTGATGGGTGTCTGATTCTGCTTCCCACGACGCCGCCGTTCGACTATCGCCGGACGAACCGAACGAGCCGCCCCCGTGTCCGGTGGGCGCGGGACCGTCGCCGCGCTCGATGATGCACATGAGCGTGTCGCTCGTGACGGCCACCGTCTTGATACCGTTGTAGTCGTCGGGCTTGCCCCCGGAAATCCGAACTCTGTCGCCCTCGTGGAGCGTGCGAACCATCTCGCCGCCGTGCATGGACTTGCCCCAGACCGTGACCTTCGCGCTCGTTCCCTCGTCGTCCTCGATGTAGAGGACCTGATACTGATTGCGGGCGTCTGGCTCCTCAATGATGTGGGTCACTTCGCCCTCGACCGTACACTCGTAGCCGTAGGGGCTCACCTCGTCGATAGGCGTGGGAGTTGCCAGTTCGTCACGGGCGTCCCTGAACACGGTAAAGGAAGCCTCATACAGGCTGTTACAGTCGCCCATCTGCCCGGACACAAGGGCCGCGAGTCGGCGGCCTGCTGCCGCTCGTGACAGACTGGTTTTGTCTGCCAGCGTCGCGGCCTGCTGGTTGACTCGCGCCAGCGTGTCGCGGTCCATCCACTG
The DNA here is from genome assembly GCF_000223905.1 of Haloarcula hispanica ATCC 33960. Lineage (NCBI taxonomy): Archaea > Methanobacteriati > Methanobacteriota > Halobacteria > Halobacteriales > Haloarculaceae > Haloarcula > Haloarcula hispanica. The sequence goes on along the minus strand of NC_015943.1, from coordinate 66,946 downwards.
CCGGGGGTCAGCCGGTGAGCGGAACCCGTCAGCGCGTTCGGTTTCGGCGTCGGTGAGCTGGCGAGCCGAGGCTTCGCGGTCGGCACCGTCGACGTGGGCGCGTGCGACCTCGGAGTGTCGGGCTTGCTCGGCTTCGCGTCCGTGGCGTTCTTCCTGCTGTTCCAGCGTTTCGCCAAAGCGCCGGTCCGGACCAACCTCGGTCGAGCGCGTCCAGTCGTAGTCGTATGCCTCCTCCTGACGGGCGTAGTAGTTGCCACGGCTATCGCTACCCCGATTCATCCTGAAATCGAGTTCGTCGCCGTTTTCGGTCTCTGCGACCGCCTCTAGAAGCTGTTCGGGGCCACCCTCGACGTGGGCCGAAAGGGAAACCGTCTGGTTGCTTGCCGATGCTTTCTTACCGCTGGAATTGTTAGCGTACATCGTCTTTCTCGGACCTACGGAAAGACACTTGTCGGGTGTACTAGCACCCGATTTCTGCGGCGTGAAACTGCCCTGCCAGCGCCGCGTGCGTCGTGTCTTTCCGTACTTAATGGCATGGGTGCCGGCTACTTAAAGTTAACGGACCATTTGGATTGTTTCAAGTGCAATATTCGGGTGACTGAGTGGTTTCTAAGCGTCGTCTTGTGTTTCGCGTTTCGAGGGAGAATAGTATATAAAGACCGTAGGTGGTTGACACCCCGGCGGGCGGTCCCATCGTGTGCGGTTGCGGTGAGCCAGCATCCCGCGCGGCCAAGCGAGTGCCGGATGGGTGAAAGCCCGGCAGCGCAACGAAGTGAGCAGCCCGGAACACAGGGCACGCAGTGCCCGTCCTCGTTCCGGCGAGGGAGCGCCGGCCGCGAGGGTTCCTCAGCCGGATCGCGCGCGACTCCGACGCGTGCGTTCGATTGCGCTGTGCCGTAGCAGTCGGGTGGGACTGAAAGGGGCACGCCGCTGGCGCTCGTTTGAGTCGCGTCAGCGGCCCCTATCCGCGTGCGGTTTGCGCGGATATGTCGCTGAGCGACCGCCAGCGGCGTGGGGCTTTCAAGGTGTGCTGGTCCGACACGGAGTCCGTCGTCGCGATACCGTTCGGAGTAGTCCCGTCGAAGCCAGTAGTTCCCCCGGAGTCAGTCGTGCCGCCGAAGTCAGTGTCAGTAGTCCCGCCCACAGTAGTCCCACGAGTCCCGCCAGCCGAACCGTCGCCTCCCTCGACACCGTCACGAGTGCCACACGACTCGACTCCAGGCCAAGCAGTTCCAGAACCTCCCGCTCGCTATACACGAGACACACGCCACTCGTACCCCCTCCGCCGGCCCACAGCCCACGTACCGGCTTCGGCAAGAGCGAGCGTGCCGCCCAGCGGCGGCTGCCCGGCGGTCAGACGACACCCCAGCCAACCACCTGTATATCTGCCCGGCCGTCAGTCCCACGCCGACACACACTCGTCTCTCGCGCTCTCAGCCCGCCTGCCAGCCCCACGCTGCTATCCACCAGTCATACCTCTGTTTCGCCCGGCCGTCTCCCCCACGCTGCTATCCATCGGGCATCCGTCTGTTTCGCCCGGCCGTCTGCCCCACGCTGAGAGGGACCGACTGCCAGCGCGAGTGCAGTCGTGTCCCTCTCGTCTCCAACCGCGCGCGACCCCGACGTGCGCGTCGTCACTCCTCGGAAACGCAGACCAGCGATTACATAACTCGCTGGTGGCCCTCCGCGCAGGTGACGACAGGCTCGGTACGCGGGTCACGAGCGCGTGGGTCTGCCTCGACGTCGACAGTCTCTAAGCCCATGTGAGTACTGCTGTTCCCTCTTGATTTACTCGGCTTCGCTGAAATCCTAGTTTAGAAATATCACATTGTGTGAATTGTACCTACAGAACTCACCCTTTGAGGCAACCCCTCACAATAACTGTCTGCGAGACACAGGTAACCCTTCTGAAGCACTTAATTGTCCTAGTTCCCCACCAGATCTTTTGGCTAAGATAGCAAACTTAATAACTTAGTTCCAATTTATATATCTGGTAAGAATAAATGAAAATAATATCGGAAACGTTTGTGCTCTTCACCATCAGTCTGTTACTCATGACTGCTGGCTGTTCAACGCTCGCCGGATCCAGCCCGGAATCAACCCCGACGCCCGAACCAACTGTAACAGAAATACCAACACCAGAACCAGTTGTCACAGAAACACCAACGCCAACACCCACAGAAACCGAGACACAAACTCCTGAACACACTCCCATGGAGACAGAGTCTGATCTTCTCGCTGAACGACGACAAAAATACGCAGCCTTCAATGAGACGTATCGCTTCCTGCTCCGGGACACTGGTACGGAAGTTATGATACTGGACTCACAGGCATATCCCAAAAACGAGACGTATCATCTCACCTACCAGCTGAACGCGTCAATGAACCACTCCGAAAAGGTGGCCATCCGTCGGGATGTTGCTATCTCGTATATCGTCGTCGCGGACAGCTGGAACACAGATGAGTATCCGGACAAGGACCACACATGGCTCCCGGATACGGTTTGCCTTACGGGTGTTACTTCGGACGGGACGGTGTACGGCCACAATTACATCAGGTATAACTGGGCTTTCAAGTACAACGAAGGACTCTGGAGTAGTCTGGTTTATATGGGTCACTATGGTGGGACCCTCGAAAAGGGACCAGCCGATCCGGACTACGGAAGCAATGAAACCGGTGCAGATCCTGATTATCCAGAACCGTACGATAGCGTCTGCCGTGGAACCTGACGCTACTCTCAGTCTTGACGATATCTGCGTCACACTCCTCTCTCGGGCATGAATCAGGAGTCTCCGACATTCGTGTTCCTCGCCCGCCAGGAACACACAAAATCGGGTTCGACGAAAACTGACTGCCGCAGCTCTCCCTCAGAAGTGGACGTCGGCGGGGACGATCCAGAGGTTATCACTCTCGTCCAGAAGCCGGTCAAGCTGCGTCCGATCGCGAATCCCACATCCGTGTTCCTCATACAGTGCAATCTCTGGACCCTTGGCGGCTCCGACTCTCTGGAACGCACATCGAGCGAGGTCTTTGTCGCGCATAATCTCCTCGTCTGAAAGCTCGTTGAGGGCGTCTTTGACCGTCTGGAGATTACGTTCGAACGCTGACTTCGTTGTCTCCCAGCCATCGCCAAGCAGTTCTTGGCCGACCTCGGAGTCGACCGGAGCCGCGGTCGGACGCTCGCCCCACCGGGATTGGCCTGCGACGGTGGAACTCTCGTCGAACGTGACGTAGTAGTCGAACACTGCGTTTGAGTGCCTGTCGACGCCGACTAGGGTGTCGAAAACGCCTTTGCCAGCGGCGAGTGCTGCGTCTGCTGTCGATGCCTCAACGAGCGCGTAGATGAGCATATGCATTGGTAGACCGTGACCTGCCGGCGCTCCACGCACTGCAGTCAGTGCGACGCCGGCACCCTCGTCGGCGCACACAAAATTCTGACCACTGGGTCTGGTCTTGCTATCGACCACAGACCTCCACGATGGTCCTACTTATACGAGACGAGCGAGGGACTGCTTGAGACGACCCTTCACGCCAGATGATGCAACGACTTCAATCTCGACGACACAAGAACACAGTAGCAACAGCTCGCCACACGCGGGGCACTCCTCGTAGTCACAGAGCCGATGATGTATCTCGCCGTGCTCGACATCACACGCAGGACACGACTGGTCGCGCCACCGTTCGAGGTCGACGGTAACGACTGGTTCGTTGCTCTGGAGGACCTGTAGCTTGTACGCGAGATACTGGCTGCCCTCGCCCCACGGGATCGGGTCATGGGCTTGCCCGTCGACGTAGTAGCGTTTGTCGACACACGCCGACGCTGACCGTGGCCGCCGGCAGTCGGGACAACACATCATCTCTCACCTCGGGGACGCCCCGCAAAAACCTCGCCACTCGTCTGTGCCTGCCGGTGTTGGGCACGAATGTCCGGTCGGTCGTCGGCTTCGGTGCTTGGAGACTGTTCGTCGACGGACTGCTGTTCGGTGCTCATGTTCGGGAAACCCCTCACCCTCTCGGGGGACACAAAATACGGGCGAGTACGCGCCGTCAGACTGCCAGAGTACGACCGAAGCGCCCGTTCGCTGAAACGGTTAGATGTAGTCCCTCTCAATTTCTAATTAAGCGCTGCTGGTGCTTACCGGCCTCGGACAGCCTCCATTCAGCCGGGGGCACTGGGTATGTGCAGGTGGGCCACCCGGGCGATCATCGACGATGTGCGAGCAGGTCTTCGTCAAGCGAGGTATGCAGTCATGTGGGATCGGCGGCACCTGTCGCAGCGACCAAACGGGTTCTGGCGTGGCGTGGTTGGTCGACTTCCTCGAAGGGGGTGACGAGAGCGCGGAGGTGGTACATCTGGGTACGATGCCGCCGGCATCTCACCACACAACGGACTACTTCTCTCAGTCACCGAAAGAGATACCAACAGTTTGTACACAACGTATACACATGAGTACTATTCGAGTCACCGACGAAGTGAAAGAACGACTGCGTGACCTGAAGCGGGACGACGAAAGCTTCAACGACCTGTTGGACCGCCTTAGCCGAAGCGAGAAAGACGTAGAGGAGATGGCTGGGTTCCTCAGTGAGTTCGATGATGGAAGTCTTGCAGACGATATGCGTGAGACCCACGAGGAACTGAACGAATCGCTGGACCGTCGCAGTGACGAATGATCGTACTGGATAACGACATATTGGTGAAAGTCGGCGGTGCGAACCCTGACCCTGAAGTTGTCAGCCACCTACAGCAGTATCGTAGTGAGGAGTGGACAATCCCGTCGCTCGTCGCCTTCGAGTTCTACCGCTCCTGTAGCAGTCGGTCGGAGATGGAACGCGCACGAACGCGCCTCACGTCGACGTTGGACCGCATCATCGACTTCACCGGGAACACTGCGCTTGAAGCCGCCTATCTCGAAGAACGTCTACAGTCGCAAGATATCTCTCTTGACCCTGTCGACCTCTTGAACCTCGCAACTGCACACACCGAGGGTGGTACCTTTATCACCCACAATAAGAATGATTTCGACACGGAGCCTCTTCTGGAGCTTGCTGACGTAGATATTGTACATACCGCTTAATTGTGCTGGTCTGCATATATCGGATTCACTGGACGGTATGATAGGCTGTGACTGGGGCCAGTTGGCCACCTAGGCGATCACCGACGACGTGCGAGCAGGCATTTGTCGAGCACGGCTACGCGGTCACGGTTCGGGATTGGTAGCTGACGGTACCCGTCGCAGGGACCGAACAGGTTCTGGTGTGTGGTGGGTGGCCGACGCATGGTGGTGAGTACAAGTGGGCGATGGAGCGTGAAGAGTACGATGGCAGCGGGGTAGTGTCCTCCACCGAGTTAGTGAGTAATCCTACGGGATGAATGAAGATAAATTTGAACGGGAAAATTTATTAATTTAGGAACTTTGTAAAGAAGTATAGATGAAAGCGGTACCGATTCCGGGAGAGATTCTCCGGACAGACGTTTTCATGGGACTGACATTTGATGAGTTAGTCATACTTGGCTCAGTACCGCTTGTAATGGTATTTCCCAGCCTGTTCATAGACCAAATTCCGCTGGTGGCTACTCTGGCGTTGATTGGGGTGTCGCTTCTTGGTGTGATCGCAGTCGTAATCAGAACACCTGAGGGTCAGAAACCACTTGAATGGGCTCCTGCAGCAATTAAGCGACGACTTACACCAAACGAGTATTACCTGAAACCGCGAACGCGTGAACGCGATTCTGTGCCAATCAAGAATCGCGTTCACACAGCGTCGCAAATTCAGTCAGAAACGTGTGAGGAAGATTTTGAATGGGATACATCCGTGTCTGACAGGCTCTCCATTCCCTACCAGAATGAGTCGAGTCACACTGGCAATGAGAGCAACTCGGATAGGGACAGCAGGCAGGCATAATTAGCGGCGACAAGACACAATAACACTATGACACCTAAGGAATCAGGTTCCGGAATTGCAGGGGGCGAAGAAACGGCGACTGAGAAATCAGAAGAACGCGGCAGGGACGAGCCAGCTATGAACAATGACACAGAAGTACAGGAGGCAACATCTGAAAAAACCGGATCCGGTTTCGACGGAGTATCGGCGACCACCGACAGTCAGTCTCATCACGAGTCAGGTCGGGCAGATTCACCAGCCAGAGGCTCAAAGGAGAGTCTGACTGAGACCGACAGTTCCGGGGCAGTCGGGGTTGCAGATTCTGCGACAGAAACGAGTGTAATTGCACCACCCCAGCAGACCGATTCGACAGAGCAAGGAGCGTTAGCGATACCAAACTACGCGCAGGATTTGATTGATTTCGAGTTTGTACTCGAATCTAAAGACGACTACCTCCCAACTGGAGTCAATGGTGCCGGGATGATTGTCAAGGATGAGGATGAGTACGTCGGCATTACTGAGGTTCAACCTCGTTCGTGGTCAATACATACGGAAGAAAAGAAGTCCGAAATTATCGAGGCATTCAAATCGAGTTTCCTTGCAACACTCGATTTCCCGATACAGATAGTTGCCTATCCAACAAAGTTCGATATTTCCGATCACGTTGACCGGCTCAATGATGTCATCTCTGAGGACCGGAATCGATCAACTGATAGCAAACTGGTAAATTTGGGTCGTCAGCTGTATCCGAATTGGCTTGAGCGTTTTATCCTCGATAACGATATGAAACAGCGACGATTCTACATCGTGATTCCAATATCGGCCGAACAAATAAATCAATTCCAGAATGTTGACTCTGGATTACTGGATACGGCCGCTGAAAAGTTCGGTCCATTGGCACCAATCGCCGACTTCTTCGGCAGTTCAGACAACAGAAATATCAGTAAGCAACAATGCCTTCGGGAGCTTGATACGCGTCTAAATAGAGTTGAGCGAGCGCTCCAGCGGTTCGATGTACAGACTGAGCGTCTAGATGACCGTGACCAAGTCATGAGCGTGCTATACCACTATTACAACAACGAACAACCCCTTAATGACGTATTCCTGAATGGTCCGTATTCTGTTGAGTCTGGGGACGAGCAGACACTGACTGCCTACATGGAGGACTGAATTTCCTATGCAACACCTGATAATGTTCCAGACTGGCGGCATCGCGTCAATGACGAAATCCGTGTATGCACTGTTCGGGTTCGAGTGGGTGGTCAACACGTATGGCGTCTGGCCATCTTTCGGATTGCTGTTTGGCGGGGCTATGATACTTGGGGCAGCTGGAATCGCTATTTCAGAGGTTCTATCTCAGGATGGAAGACAGTCGGCAACAGCAGGCACCACGCTTTCCTCAATGCTGGGTTCCAACGGCTCCAAGACCTCAGTCGATACTGCCGACGACGACGTAGTGACTGAGGCCGCACGCCGGCTACAACAGTCAGACGAAACGATTACTCAAGAAAAGCTGTCACATTATATTGAAAATGTCAAACGAGATCAAAACAGCGATCAAAACGGACGGACGGGGGTAATCAATGATCCTATTGAGCGCTCTGAATCGGCCGGATTGGCTGTGTCTCCTGAGCGAATAATCGAATCAAAGAGTTATATCAAACGGCTCGGAGACCAAGGAGCTGAAAAGTACGCTCGATCACTTATCATCGCTGATTACCCGAGTCGTGTGGCCCCCGGCTGGCTGGATAAGCTGTTCACCAACGGGCTGTCAGTCAATGGAACCGAGCTCCGCTTGTCCTATCACATTTTTCCCCGCGACTCTGACAAGATGCAACAGAAACTCAATGTTCGGGCAACGCGGCTTACCTCGCAGATCCGGCGGAAGAAGAGCGACGGGAAACTCAATACCATTGAAGAAGAAAACCAGTTGCAACACGTTGAGCGTCTCCGAGAGGGGCTAACAGAGGGGTCAACGAAGCTATTCGACTTCGGGGTGTATTTCGAGATTCTAGCTGACGACGAGGATACCCTCAAGGAAGGCACGCAGGAACTCAAGCAGATTCTTTCACAAGTGAACGCAAAGGTGACAACACTCTACGACCGGCAGCTTCAGGCACAACAGTCGATGGCACCATTAGCAAATGATCAGATCCGGAACACGCAGATCATGGATCTTGATGCATTGGGTACTGCGTTCCCGTTCACTGATAGGTCAGTCGTGGAATCGACCGGTGTCCTGATGGGGTTCCATATGTCAACAAACGCTCCTATTGTTGTAGACCGGTTCGAACAGTCGGGGCATAATATGCTAATATCTGGGAAAATTGGATCCGGAAAGTCATATCTGGCCAAGCTTACTCTCTGGCGGCGCCTGATGATGGATCCGGAGACAGAAGTCCTGATTATTGACCCCGTCGGTGGTTTCAGTGATGTTGTCGAAGCTGTGGACGGTCAGCGCGTGACCATCGACGGGCGGTCACGAATCAACCCTCTCGATATCAAACAGGTCGATAATATTGATGACGTTGAAGGGGACCCATACGACGACAAAATCCGGAGTGTAATGGGATTGTTCGAGTCACACTTCCAGGGAAAACGAGAGCTCAGTAAAGAGGAAGAGGGCGTGCTCCGCCGTGCAATCCGCTACGCATACCTTGAGCGAGGGATTACCAAAGACGTTAGTACGCACAACCAGCAAAGCCCTGTAATTCAGGACGTGTTAGACGTTCTTGCACGAATGGCGAATGGTTCACCACCCGGTGAGTTCCTCAACGTGCCAGAAACCGTTCAGTCAGAGATCACGACAATCAATACCGAAACCAGTATCGAGGACCGCGAACAAGCTGAACGGCTCGCAGACTATGCTCAAAGTGTTCTCCTTGGATTGGAGGAGTTTAAAAAGGGAGGACAGCGGGCAAATCTCAATGGAGACACAAACGTTCATCTGCAGGACCGGGTTGTTCAGTTTGACCTTTCGAGTGTTGCTGATGGATCAAACGAAGGGCTGATTATGCATATCGTTCTCGACTGGCTCTTCCAGCGGGCAAAGGCCAATACTGGAAAGATGGTCGTGATGATCGACGAGGCGCACTATATGCTCGGTCACGAACAGGCGCTGGACATGCTAAACCTGTTTTCTCGGCACAGTCGCCATTACGGGAGTGGTCTGACGCTTATCAGTCAAACTGTCGACGAGTTCATGACTGATCCGAAGGCCAAAGAGATCTACGACCAGTGTGACATTCGAGCACTGATGCGACACCAAGACATCGGCGAGGAGGCCATTGATGCCCTTGACTTGACACCGCGTGAACGGGACTTCGTGCTGCAAGCTCAAGCCGGGAACTCGGCGGACTACTCTGAGTCGCTTCTTTCCGTGTCTGATGCCGGGAAAATGCGAATGCGGGTGATGTCGAATGACTTCGAGCACCACGTCATAGATGGTGATATGAACGTGTGGGCTTTCTTGTACGATAACGATCTTATTGACTGGGGAGATATTCCGGACCACGAAGAGCAGGCAGTCGAGCAGATTCTCAATATGAACGCTTCCAGCGCTCTCTCCTGACAATAATAGCGATGGTCCCTCGTCGATATACAGGCTTGGAACGGAGTAATTCCGAGAGTTCAAGCAACGCTTATCACATTCATTCTTTCACCGGTGACTCCTTCTTATCAGTTGTTGGCAGCCAGCACATACCCACGGAGACATTTCCTGACCCCAACAGTTCAGCTGGTATGGTCCTCGTTGGTGGCGACCCTTTCACGGTGAAAGTGTGATATCTCCGACGAAGTATGGTTGTCCCACTGACTGTCCATACAGTAGTGCTCTTCAACAAACTCCGTGTTTGTCGGTTTCTTTCATGTCGTATACCGAATGAGACCTCCTTCAGCAGATTTCACTGCTGTATTGAAGCGCCCTCCGAGCTAGGGTGGAATGATACCAGATTTGAAGCAACAAGCCTCAGCCGCTCACACGGCGATCTGAGCAGTTCTTTCCGAGCCAAGCGCCACTATCCACTGGAGCAGATCTCACCGAACACCGTATACTCGTCTGTACAGTCTGTACGGCGCATGAACTGACAGTAAATGAATATACACGCAACCCCTCTTTCAGTCGTGTGCGAACTGAACGAGTAATGATCTGAGACGACTCACTCGAAGAAGCCAAAGTGACGGATGTAACCGTACAAGAACAAAAGCGGTGTTATCAATGCTAGTGTTAGTACAAGTGAATGGAGGCGAGATAATAAGATAACGTCCGGGATGAATGTCCGCTCTGCTGATGACTTGTCATAGAATGCCCCGTTTGAGATTGATTGAAAGTCGTCGTGGTCTACAGTGGCCTGAACATAGGCGTTTACACGGGTGGCCTCCACATTTCCGTTTGCATCTGTTACAGCATTACCTGAGGCAGTAGGTGACTTCGGGACTGCCCCTTGAAGATTCACTTTACGGCCTGAAATAGGCTGGCCTGTCTTTGGGTCCTCAACATGTATCTGCAACGAATCCCCGGAGTTGACTTGTCGTATAGTCACACTGGGTTTGCGCCGCTCCACTCGCGTATCAACATCGACAGGTACCGGTTGTCCATGGATCGTGACTAGGTCTGTCACAGGCTGTTTCGCATCGGTGATAACAATGCGTTCGTATGCAACTGGCTGTCTTGGCGTAATTTTCACGTTAGCGTGGAGCGATTGTGAAACGTCGACATTGTACCCCTGATGTCCGATAACCTGAGTCTTATCCGAGCTAGATCCCACTGCTGTCACTGTCGGTTTTCTGTCCATCCCAACCAGCCGCGTCTGTGGAACGTGCGGCGGACTCGGGTCAGTCGAAACGTCACCATCTGGTTCATATAACGTCACTGAATCATACTGTCGTGTTGAATACGTCCGCCACGTACCATCTACTGAATGGTCGGAACCCATCGCCAGATAGCTCCAGAGCTTCCGATCTTCGAGTTTCGATTGAGATACAGTTCGTCCGTTCCGTGGTCCTTGTATCTCAAGAATAAGATGCTTCGTATTACCTTCGGTTTCAACAACGGTCTGTTCCACATCAATATCTCCCGCGTCTGTCACGACCACTTCTTGACTATCACTAACCTGGATGCGATCAAACCGGTACCTATCATCAACCCTCTGTGATTGGTCCCAGCTTCCGTCAGATGGACCACCGCCATATCTACCGTGTGGGTCCCAGTCGTATTTTTCTGTTATGCGCTCAACTCTGACTGTGATTTCGGCATGAACAGTGAGTTGCTGGGGCGAGTTCGACGAGAGTCCGCTGTAAGAAATCGTATCTCCCCCAGAGATACGCTTACCATCGACAGTGACCCAGCGATCCATCTTCGTGTGCAGTTCATACTTCTTGCACGTCTGGGAGCCATCGAGGTAGACTTCCTCGTCTCTCCCGTCTTTGTCAACATCCCAGTCAGCAGTATCGTAACTTTTGCCCGAACACCAGTCGTCTTTCGGAATGTCTTCTGGGACGCGATAATCCGCGTGGTTTAGGACTGTGCCGTCGGCGCCAATGAACATCGGTGACGAGCCAGAACTGAACTGAGGTTGTGCACCACCGTAGATCCCAAGTAGGGTTACGTGTGCATTTTTTATCAGTGCAGTGTTTCGTTGATCTGATTGTGGCATGGTCCGTGAGTGACGCACGTTGGTGTCTAGTCGAGATAAACTATTACGTTGATACTCATGCAGCTTGGTGTCGCTAATTTCGTACTGTGGCTTACTTGTCCGAAACGTAAGGTCGCCAATCTTCGCAAATGTCTTCCCACCATCACTCAGGTCACCGGACACTGAATCTGGATCTTTATCGATATCCCCAGAGAGAAAAACCCGCTCTTCCGCCCCTGATAGCGACCCCTGTGCGGGTAACGACAGGGCGAAAACCACCAAAAGGATGAGTCCTGTGGTCTGTGCGAATCGATGCATGCTGTTGAAACCGATGTGGCCGCTGTTTCACACCTAAATGAGGGCGTTCAACAACTGCACCGCCGTCACCACAGCGGTGGCCCCAGCGACGCCAATGAAGGAGTTGCGGATTCGCTTCCGGCCCTTGTCGCTCTGTTCACTGTCAGTCCCAGCTGTCATGTACTGAAACACACCGAAAGCGCCGTTCGGAATTGCCACCGCACTGATGACAATCGCGAGGAAATCGCCGACCTGATTCATCTGATCTTTGAGTTGTTGTTGCTGTGCGGGCTGTGCTGCGGCGGGACTTGCGAAGACGGTAAGAAGCACGAAGGTCAGAACCATGACCTTGCATATTTGTTTCATGTCAATCCTCTCTATTCCAGCTCTCCACTGTGCCATATTATCCAGATAGATCTACTATAAAATAAGTCTAATGATTTCTTAGACTATTAAGTATTTATTAACATATATTAGAAGTCTTAGTTTAATTTTGCCGTCTCAGTCGGGCATTCGGCAGTACGTTCCAGAGTATAGTTGGCCGCTTCACCAAAGGTGGCAACCTCGACGACTCTAATGCCTTCTACATTTACCGCTTGCCCCTGCGGAACCGCAAATACAGTAACACCACGTTCTTTTGCTGCAATGGCCTTCTCACGCACGCGTTTTACTTCAACGACTGTTCCAGACCGCGTCAAACCACCAGTCATTGCGACGCTTCTGTTCAATTCAACACAAGGGTTTGTTGCGGCAAATCCAGATGCCAACGAAAGTGCAGCACTCCCACCACCAACAGTATCCCAGCTCTCTGGGGGCTTGATCTGGATGACAATTCCATCATATGGTGGTGGATACTGACTCGCGTTGGCTACTGACCAGGCACGCGCGATGGAGCGTTGAACCGTAGCAGTATGTGCGACCGGCGACACATCGAGATAGATACCGCTTGCTGGGATAGCTTCTATCTCCGCTGGCACGACTGTTGCTTTGCCTTTGCCCGTGTTGTACGCATACAATGATGACGTGGCAGATGTCGCACCGCTGCGTGATTGGTTCGCACCTGCAAAGACGGCTATAGACGCTTGCTCCTGTTCAACAGTCTCAACACGATTTTCAAGCGAACCAGCCCGATTATTGACTGCGCCTGTCCAGCTCAGATTTAGAACGACTATGGCAATCAGCAACAAGATGAGTGTACGCTCCGTATTCACGGGACAGTCCTCTATATCTACGAAGTAATAGCTAGTATATAATAACCTTTAGGTTAGTGGAATAAATATCTAAATACACGAGTAGAATATTTGAAATGCCGTCTAACAGGAGCAAAAAAAGGCCGAAGCCGACAATGAAGCAGGCTGCTGTGACTCATGCAGTGGTGCCTGCAGCGTTGCTCCTTCAAATTGACTTCCCGGGCATCCCCGACCTGTACCAACTATTCAAAAACGGAATCGAATGGTTCCTTACGAACGTCGTTTCGGGGCTTCTAGATGCTCTTTCAGCGATATTTTCTCTCGGTTATGAGATGTTCCTTTTCTACCCGAACCCGGCGGACGTTAGCGTATTGAATACGCTCTGGGAAATCTCATTCAGTGCATATGTAGCAATGGCTGGCCTGTCGTTTCTATACATCCTCTTGATGGCACAGTATTTCGCGGGAACGGATTCGGCTGACCTACAGCTACATCTCGAAAAAGTGACAAAGTACTTTGCAGTGATTTTCATCTCACGCGAGTTAATAGCGTTTTTTGTTGCCTTCACGCACACACTCACCGGGCTGTATTATCAAACATCGTATGATCTCAGTATTGGCGTAACTATTACTCGGGCTATAATAGATGAGGTCGGCCTGTACGTCGGCTACAACTGGGGAGTACTTGCTGTGGGTCTTATGCTCATCGCCGGGCTCGGCCTGATACTGATACTTGTCCTACGTATGTTAATAATCTACGTGACATACGCGTTGCTCCCACTCTTACTCGCATTCAAGCTCGTGAATGTCGGGCCATGGAAGCGTGTCAATGTTATGGGTGAGAAATTCATCAAAGTGAGCGCGAAATTAATGCTGTTTGGAGTATTGGTAACAGCGTTAATCTGGTCAAGTACACTGCTGACTGATTTCAGCACGTACGATAGTGCCTCCAGCGGAACGTTTGCCGGCGGGGCCGCGGTTGATGACTCTCTGCCTGATGGTAGATTTTCGACGCACGGACAACTTGCACAGTATATTCAGGACTTCTTTTTGCTCATCACACCTTTGCTGATGATCGACTTCGTTGGGTTCAAACTAATCATGGATCTGTTATGACGGGACCCTGTCCAGCCGACGCGTATCGACAATTCTGCAACGGAGGGAATCAATGAGTCTCGCGTTTCGGATCCAGTCTGTGCGAGAACACACGCAATTGCCTCTCACTGTCGGCTCCGACGCTACCGGACGGTCGGTCCCACTCGCTCTCGTCGGTCTCAGGGATCCCTTTCGGGACTTCGCCAATAGCGTATTCGCTGCCGTATTCGATCTCATCGTGAAGTTATTTGCAGATATCATAGATGAGTTCCTCCGCATCAGTCCTGCGCACCTCCAGCAGTTGGAATCCATATATCAGATCAGCGTTACTATACATTTCGCACTGCTTTTGGTGTATGCAGTATCGGTCTTTGGGTCGTTCCAGCTGTTCCCCAGCACAGAGAAGACGGATCCCTATCGGTTCGGTGTTCGCGCTCTCGCCGCAACGACATCAATCTGGATTGTAAATCCACCGGGAGGGGGCGCAAATCTCTTTGGGAAGGGTGCATTTGCGTGGGCCTTTGTGGTCACGAATAATCTCTCCACATGGTATCTCAGTCAAGTTGGTACGTCTATCTCCTTCCAGAGTAGCACAATCGCTGGTGCGCTGAGCGGGCCATTTATGTTGCTTGCAGTGGGTATCCTCATCGGCAAGGTCATACTTCTCGCTGAGATCATTTTGCTGGTCCTGCTCGTGGCACGGCAGGTGTTAGTTCTAGTCACATATGGGTTGTACCCGGTCCTCATCCTGCTCTGGGTTGTCGACCACGGGCCACTGAAATACGGGAATAAGCTCGCATCGAAGATGTTCAAGACTGCAGTAATGCTGTTGGCTGGTGGTGTCCTCATAGCAGCCGTATTTACCGTTGGACTCGGTCTCATCGGTGGCAGTAGTCAGATATTCGCCGGTGGGACGCCACCGACCCACCCAACAGCGCAGGGACCACCAGTCCAGGGCGGTGTGTTCGCTAGCTCAGGTGGTGGTGATGTACTGCTGAATTTCCTCATCAAGGCCGTCATCATCATCGGGATTCTCGTCCTCCCGACCCTGATGCTGACACAGATGTTGGGCGCCGTCGGAACTGCTGTTACAGGCATTGCACAGGCTGGTGCCGCGGTTGCAACAAGTGGTGCAAGTGCTGCCGCATCAGTCGCTGGACAGGGCGGGAAAATGGTGGCAAAGAAAGGTGTCAAGAAGGGCGTCAAGGCGACTGCAAAGAAAAGCATGAAGCAGGCGAAAAAGGGCGTCAAAAAGCGTGCGAAAAACGGCTTCAAGCCGGGTGGAAAAGCTGGAAAGTCAGGCACAGGTAGGTCTTCCAGTACGATGTCGCCTAACGCACAATCACTGACGGATGTCTCGACAGCACAATCCGCGCAACAGGCTGAACCGGATGATTCCGAGGCGGATAGTGAAACGGGCTCGCGACCACAGCGAGGGCCGTCCGATTGACCGTATTATTTCATATCCAGATAGAAAATATTAATATGAGAAGGAAAAAAGGTGAATTAGATGGCGGAGTCGGGGCCAGAGCGTCTGGAGATGGAGTCAACGTACGGCCAGGTGCTGGCTGTACCATTCGTAGCTCCGCTGCTGGTCGTTGACGTCGGGCTTGAGAGCCTCATCCAGTGGATTAATGAGCAACTGTTCAACGCAGTGTTCGAACTCATCGAGATCCTGTTTTCAAGCGTTCTCTCCGAGATGCTGAAGCTGGAACCGTCGATGCTTGATCAGTTCCAGAGTATGTGGGACCTCTCGATGGTGATCTACTTCTCGTTGTTGACTATTTTCGGCCTGTCCTATCTGGGACTGTTCCAGTTGTTCCCGGACAACGAGAAGATGGATCCGTACCGGTTCATGTCACGCGCGCTGGCAGCGACGCTCTCGCTGTTCATCGTCAATCCGCCTGGATCTGGCACACTGTTCAGTCGCGGGGCCTTCGCGTGGGCGTTCTCGATATCCAACGCGAGCATCGATCTGTTCCTCAAAGGCGTCAATCTGAACGCTAGCTTGCCGAGCAATCCCGTCGCACAGACCTCCGTAGGGTCGTTCGTGATGTTGCTGTACGGAATCGGGATTTTGCTCGTCGTGGTGCTCTCTCAGATTGTGCTGTTCGTCGTTCTGGTCGCCCGGCAGGTCCTGGTGTATCTCACCTACGGGCTGTTCCCGCTGTTAATCATCTTCTGGGTGGCTGACGTCGGGCCGCTCAAGTACGCCAAAGAACTCGCTGAGCAACTGTTCAAGGCCACGGGAATGTTGATTCCGGGCGGGATACTCGTTGCCGGGATCTTCGCTGTCGGCACGAAGTTCACCACCAGAACGCTCTCAACGTTCAGTGGCGGTGGCACGGGCGGAACGACGACGGCTGTCTTCGCCAGCGGGCCGAACCCACTGATTCAGATGGCAATGCCGGCCATGGCAATCGCTGCGATGTGCCTGCTAAGCAACGTGCAGCTCTTCATGATGTTTGCCGGCTCCCTCGGCGGTGCTGCAGGGGCCGCTGCCGGTAAAGTGTCAAAAGGCCTGTCCGCGGGCAAAAACAAAGTTACCGGTGCAGTCGGCATCGGCAGCACCGGCGGCACCGGCGGTTCAGGCCCGACGCCACCGTCTCAAACGGGCGTTGTCGCATCGACTGTCCCGATGGAGGGCGGTGCTACCGACTCCCAGTCAGGGTCATCCGTGACCGACAACACGGCACAGGACCTCTCAGCCACGTCGGCAGTGGCTCCGGAGGGCGGCGGTACTGATTCGCAGTCCAGGACTGAGACTACTCGGCCAGAGAATCCATCTCAAACCAGTGGGTCATACAAGATGGCACCAGTCTCGGAAATGAAATCGGGGAGTTCTGGTGGAGGCGCAGACGACAGTGGGCAAGAGTCACCGCCAGACCTCACAGAAATGGATGCCGACACCGACCCAGAGCAACTCGGCACGGCCTTCGAAAACGCTACTGCCGAACAGCGAGGGGAGTTCCTCCAGCAAAATATGCAGCAGGATTCAATGGGGTCGGGCCGCAAACTCCTCGGGAAGATGATGGGGCCAGCTGGCGGCGCGGTGGCCGGTGCCGCCGTCACCGCACTCGGACTCTCTGGTGGTCTCGCTGTCACCGCCGGGACTGTCGCCCTTGCCGGCACAATCACCTTCGCTGGCGAGCAAATGAACAAGAAAGGGATTCGAGACGGCATTTCCAACACGGTCTCTGCCGTCTCAGACCTGACCGTTGGCTCCTACTCCGAATTCAAGGAGAGCATGGCCCAAGCCAGAACTGCCTACGAAGAGGCTTCTAGCGGTGCCAAGACCGGTTCCAGTACAGAAGATTATCGCTTCGATTAATAACCATGAAAATACAGCATGATGGACATGACGAAGAAGGAATCGGCATCAGTGTGTATGATGAGAATGATTTTAGACACACTATAGAAATTTCCTGGGATGGAGAGGTTTCATTTCACGGAACTGACGACTATCCACACAGACGCGAAGACCGAACAGACGAAGAACAGCGAATAATGACCCAGGTCGAGGCTCGGGCACGGTTCGCCGCCCAACAGGAGTTCCCCGAGGCGGACATCCTGAGCCCGATGTGGCGGCCAGAACATATCAAGGCCGGCATCGAAGCGTTCAGCAACTATCCCATGGAAGAGTTCCTGGAGGACTTCCGGGAGTACTACGACGCCCTTCGAAACCCGATGCAGTACATCGACGATAGTCCCGTTAACGAGGAGTCGATTATCATCAACCTAGCCGTCCACTTCGATGACGGTGAAGTCCTTGAGGTTTCAGATGTAGTTATCGACTACAAACTCACCGATGGTAGTGAACACCGCATCGGCTCTCCACCATCCTATCCCAACAAGGAACTCATCTTCGCGATGCCGGAACTGGAATTCGCCGATGGGTTCGAGTACGAAGAGGAATTTGCCGACGTGATCATGTCCCATCTGATGGCCCAGATACGGGACATCTATCTTAACATGGGCGAAGACCCGCCAGCCGAATACCGGGTCGAAGGCATCGGGAAACTCAACATCGTCGGCGACGGCATTGGCGCAACCTAGAACACAACGGCAAACACGAGGACGGCTCCGTGGGCCAGAGTCTGGCGGCTGAAGTGCTCAAATCTGGTGCGGCAAAGACAGTCGGCACAGTCGTTGGCGGCGCCGTCGGCGGGCTTCCAGGCGCGCTCGTTGGCGGCGCTGCAGGCTGGGCCACCCAGAAAGGCGTCGAGCGATACGGCGGCGGTCTCGCCAAGCGCATTCCTGACGGCGTCCGCACTCGCTTCACCGACACCGTCGATACCGTCACCACCAAAGCTGATATGTGGGCCAGTGACGTCAAAATTGGATACGATGCCGTTACCGGTGGAGTCCAATCTGACGGTGCTGGGGGAAGCGGCAGATCGGATAGCAATGATAACAGCATTTTCTGATAACACATGAAAGTAGAATATCTTGGTAAGAAGCAGGGTAGAATCGGAATAAAAGTCATTGATGAGAAAAGTAGCGTTCATAAAGTCGAGATCGGTTTGGATGGAGAGATTGTATTTCATGGTAATGATGACTACCCTTACCAACCTGAGGAGCGATCAGAAGAAGAACAGCGAATAATGTCCCAAGTCGAAGAGCGAGCAAAGTACGCTGCCCAGCAAGAATTCCCCGAGGAAGACATCTTGGAACCGATGTGGGACCCGGAACATATCAAGCGGGGAATAGAAGCACTGAAAGCGTACCAACTCGATGACTTCCACCGGGAGTTCCGGGATTACTACAAGGCGTTGCAGGACCCGGCGAAATACGCCTCGGACCCCAGAGAATCCGTCGTAGTCGAATCAGCTCGTATCTACAAGGCGTTCACTATCACACCGGACAACCGTATCGATGAGATCGACGATGTGGCCTTGAGTTACGAGTGTCAGGACGGTAGCGACGGCAGCGCTGGGCGCGTCCGCGAAATGGACGATAGCCTCATCGTCTGCGCAATGCCCGCTCTGGATATCGGCGAGAGCTTCGACTACGAGGACGAGTTCCACAAACTCGTTTTGACCCACCTCGTCGCGCAGATTCGAGATATCTATCTCGATATGGGCGAAGAACCGCCGGACGAGTACAAGGTCCAGGGCGTCGGCAAACTCAATATCCACGGTGACGGTATCGGCGAGACGTAACAGTGGTATGTGGAAATCATCTGCGACCACTGATAGCCTGATCCAGCGTTGCCTGTGCTACCGACTCCCAGTCAGGGTCATCCGTGACCGACAACACGGCCCAGGACCTCTCAGCCACGTCGGCAGTGGCTCCGAGAGGCGGTGCGGGCGAGGGAATCACCAGAGGCTCCGAATACCTGTATCCAGATGACCACACAGAGTCACGGAAACTGACTAGCATCCTTTATGCGGCAGACGTAGCACAGTGGTACCGGAACTCCTCCTTCCCGGCTTGATCGGATTCGTGCTCGTGATGATTGCGGCCTACGCCGGTTCACTTCGGGCTCTGGAAGTCTACTTTCATCCGGAACAGGACAGTATCTTTCTCTCGGACGACTAAGAACCCCCGGTGAGCAGTAGCCCGCTGTATCGACCACGAGCTGAAGGTTATGCTGAAAGCTGGAGGCAGATGTCCCTCTGCTTCAGACTCATCGACAGATGTGTGTTCAAGTGTATCCACCGTTCATGCTGTCGAGCCGAATACCGCCTATGACAGACTATCGGCACTCATCTGGGGGGGAGTTTAGTGTACTATTTGACGTAGGAAGTGCCACGGATGGATTGATTACGTTCTGCGACCACTGAGCACCTCTGGTATACTGACCAGCGATTGGGTGAACAATTTTGTTGTCGTCTGGGTGATTGAGCCAGCTATCCTGACCCGAAGAGAGACCTCTTCTGACGAAATACGGAGAGCAATCCGAGAACACCGCAGATGATAAACAGCCCAGCGAGGAGGAACCAATGACCATCAAGATACTGTAGCGTACCGACTAGAACAAAACCAGCATACAGAAGCGGCTGATAGAGTGGATGATCTTGAACACCGTCCACCGTCGTTGCGAGCAACATTGGAACGACAACTATCCAGAGGACAATGGAATATACCGTTGGTGGCCCGTGGTATATGAATTCAAAATAGGTGGCTGCACCGATCACCCCCAGCATCAGTAGTGTGGCTTCTGGACGGATTCGGTTCTGGAGGGAACGGAGGGCGGTCATTCAGAGTCGTTATTTTTTATCGATACACATCTATCTGCCTGTTGCTTTCTAGTGGCTGGTCGTCTCATGAGCCGGTGTACTGACCGCCAGTGACCACGAATCGAATGAGAGTTCGTGTGTCTTCGCCGTACGAGATCGGGTTTGACTTCCTCCACACGCCTGAAGTCGTGGGATTCCCACGGCACCGCACCGCTTGATTGGGATATTATGGTTCACGGAACGACCCGTTCTTGTGGGGCTACTTGCCCCGTGGATTTGTCGAACAGGTATACCGATGGCTGAGCCAAGCAGCCGTTACTCCTATCCTTCGCAGGACTCGGAGTTACCGTTTTTCGCATATTCTCTGCCGCGTTCAGGTCACTGTTCGCAACTAAGTCGCAGTTTGCACACACGTACAGGCCACGTTCAACCCGGTTTGAGTTAGCTTCCGTCCCACAGTCACAGCAGGTTTTCGATGTTTTCAATCCTGCTTCGTCCACACGCACTACGTCGATACCGCGTTCGTGGGCTTTGTACTCGATGTGGTTGAGCAGTGTTTCAAACGCCCAGTCGTGCAGGCGTTTGTTGCCGTGTCGTCCCCAGTCTTGGTCGTCACGGATGTTCTTCGGATGGCCGACTGCAATTGTCTCAACACCTCGGTCAGCACACTGCTCAACAATGTCTTTCGAGAGAGCGTGTAGGAAGTGTTCTTGTCGCCGGGATTTCTTCTGTCGTGCCCACTCTGCGTGGTCGCTGGGGCCATTCTCGCCTTCCGTGTCGTATTCCTGCTGTCGGAAGTAGTGAGCGTCTTCTTTCAGGGCGTTCCCTGGATACAACAGCGTCTCGTCACCGACAGAGACAGCCGCAGTGTTGCAGATACCGAGGTCAACACCTGCTGTCTTCTCACCGGGCGTCTCAGGCGCCTCAATCCGCGTTTTACAGACGAAATGTAGCTCCCACTGCTCACCAGTCCAGACAGCACGCACCGTCTGGACGTTTTCAACAGCGTCAAGCGTCTGGTCGTCTGCTTGGAGTGTGTATTCACAGAGTATGTAGTCGGCGGCGTAGCGCGACTCTTTCATGTTCGTGCCCTTGGAAAGTCGGACACGGTTGTACTGCGTGTCGAGTTTGAAGCCCTGGTTTTTCCACGTCATCGTCGAGCGTGGGTGGTCGTCGCCGTGTTTGCGGTAGCCGGGTGGGTTCGCCTCCGGGTCGTCTTGTTCGTACCACGAGACGAACGCCTCACCGAGTTCCTGAAGAACTCGCTGACTAGATTGGCTGTGCAAGTCTGCATAGCGTTCGTGGGTTTTGAGGTACGAACAGAGTTCGTCGGCGTCTGGAATGTGGCCGATAGCGTCCCAGACACGCGAGATTGTCCATCGCCCGACGTTCCACAATTTCGACGCGGCAAAGCCATGCGAATCGAGGTCGTCACAGACTTGCGAGTGGTTGCAGATACTCGCTTTGAGTGTCCGAGTGACAACCTGATTCGACATATGTAAGCATAGTATTTTTAATTACATAAACGTTGGACATCTCGGCGTGGAATATCCAGCCGTGGCTACGAGCGTAGAGAGATGCCCAGTTGTCGGCTTCAGCCACACCCGTAAACGGGTGGGCTTTCGCCTCGCTACCGCTGTAAATCAACCTAGCAAGATGGAATACGTCGACAGAGACATTCACGGACTATCTGGGAATTCATTGCCCACCACGGGAACGCCCCGCAAAAACCTCGCCACTCGTCTGTGCTCGTTGGTGCTGGGAACGAATGTCTGGGCGGTTGTCGGCATCGGTGCTTGGAGACTGTTCGTCGACGGACTGCTGTTCGGTACTCATGTTCGAGAACCTCCTCACCCCACCGGGGACACAAAATTGCTTCCAGTACCGCCGTTAGACCGGCATCACTACAGCGGTTCGACCCACGCAGGAGCAGCGTCGTGTATGCCACGGAAACCCAAGTTGTCGGCAGCCTCGACAAACACGACCACGTCGCCGACGCAACACGAGCATAGACCACGAAACGCAGATGTGCGCGACGATTGTGCTGTGCTGTCGTATTGGAAGCAACCGCTATCGGCGTGGAGAGTTCAAGATGGGTTGATCCTTCTACGAGAGGGCAAAGGCGTTCACAAAAGGCGACCGAGTAGCCACTAGTCGCGAACGACGCTGGACACGAAAACGCAGAACGTGGGGCTTCTCACTCGTTTTCGAGCGCTGCGTAGATATCTGCGTGGCGACGTCCATCGAGCTTCCCCATTTCAAGCGCAATCTCGCGGCGTTCGGCGTCGCTTTCGGCCGCCTGATATCGCTCGTACAACTGCCGGACTTCCTCGTCAATCGCCGTCGAGGAATCGGTGCTAGACGCCATTTCTCTATCTATCATTATCCAGTGTATCGGTTTATCAGTTGCGGCGAGCACATGCCCGGAAGTAGATGACTGCAGTGTCTACGTCGACTGTGGTTTCGCCGGTCGCAAACCGGTGTAAGAGCGCTCGAATTTCATCACCGTACTCAAACGTGTATCCGTTCAGCATGTAGAAAACGACCACTGTTCGGAGTGCCGTTCGCTTGTTTCCGTCGACGAACGGATGCTCCGAAACGAGTAGTCGCATCAGATGGACCGCCTTTTGATGGATCGTCTCAGGCACTTCCCCGAAGAACCCCTCCGAAACGTACTGTAGTGCGGATGCAATCGCGTCCTCTGACCGGGCCCCCGGTTCCGTGATGTCGCCTTCTGTCACGACCTGGTCGTGGAGCTCAAGGATGAGTTCGACAGAGGGATACGCGAGATCGTCAGTCACAAGCCCGACTTTTGCATGCTCCTCGTTAACCGTTTCTCAACTGTCGAGGTTGAGTCTCTCTTGTGGGGCCTACTGGCAGTCGGGGCAACACATCTACCTCTCACCTCGGGGACGCCCCGCAAAAACCTCGCCACTGGCCTGTGCCTGCCGGTGCTGGGCACGAATGTCTGGTTGGTCGCCGGCTTCGGTGCCTGAAGGCTGCTCGTCGACGGACTGCTGTTCGGTACTCATGTTCGGGAAACCCCTCACCCTCTCGGGGGACACAAAATACGGGCGAGTACGCGACCGACAGCACTCAGGCCTCTGCGACGTCCCAGACAGAGAGATGGCCGCTGGAACAGACGCCGGCGTGACGCCCGACAGCCATGCAGGGCCCGTACGCTCCGTCGACACACGCGATGCGCTCGGCGTCGAAGATCGGTGCGTCGCATCCGTCGGTTCTGCAGGTCATATACTGAGACGAGTCACTGGACATCACGCATCGCCCGCCATCGCTTGGTGACGGAGCTCGCTTTCGTCTGGTAGATCCCAGCCGTGGTACTCGCGAGCGATGTGGCGAGCTCGCCTGACGTTGCCCGCGCCGCCGGCTGCTGGAGACTGCTGTGCCTCAACGCGCTCTTTCAAATACTCGGGATGGTTGCGTGTGTACGTGCCAAAGCCGAGGCTGTCTGGCCCGCTCTGGCTCATGACGACGTAGCCCTTCAACTTGGTCTGGATCGCGTGTTTCTCTGACATAGCTGGTGGTCAAGACGCTCTCTCTGGAACGCCTCTCACCCGGTGGAGGGTCACAAAATAGGGGTGAGTCCGCGCCGTCAGACTAGGATTGCTCTATCGGTTCAACTCAGGCACTCGCGCCGTTGTGGGACCCCCCGCAGGCCCCGGCATGGGGTCGCAAACTGTCAGGAGTAGTCTCGAAACCATCGCGACCCATGCAAAACAGGCACGCAGTTCGACAGAAAGATAGGGGAATCGCCTGTCAAATACCCCGTTATCGAGGTGTCGCGTCAGCGCTTCGACTCGAGGGACTCGCAGCCGACGGTGACGAATTGGTTCGCCTACGAATTGCGGTCGAGCCACTCACAGAACGCCGCAAAATCGTTCGCGCCAGCATCGTCGGCGATGCTTCGGAGCGTTCCCGTTTTGAGTTCGTCGTGCAGCGGAACGGTAACGTGTCGTCGGTCGCTCTCGTTGGTTGGGTGCTGGTAGTAGAGTTGGGCGTGATCGCCAGTCGTCCGACGCCACTCGAAGCCACCGACATTTACCAAGACCTTCACGACGTCCCGACCAGAAAACGTGCCCCGAGGCATTTACTGCATGAAGTCGGGCAGGTCGCCATTACCGGTGGTATTGTCTTCGGGGTCAATCCCCAACTCTCGGAGTTCTTCGTCGGTGGGTTCGTGGCCGCGTTCGCCCTTGTAGCCCGCGACCGCATCGTCAAGCATTTCGAGAGCCTCCTGACGCGTCTCACCCTGCGTGGTGATGCCGGTTTCGACATCTGTGATGATCCAGGAGTCCCCCTCGCGCCACATCCGAATCTCATCCTCGTGGGGCTCTCTATCGCGCGTCGAACTGGCCATACCTCTAATTGCTGTATGAGTGGCATAAGCGTTCGGTCAGCGCAAACGGAATGAGGGATAGGGGAACTGGAACCGAAGTATGTTAATAAAAAAGAGTAAAGTATTCGGTTCTGTCAGGCTGTCGCGACGACGTGTTGATACTCGGCTTGAGATTGCAGCGGCTGGAGCGTTAGGCCGGCCAGCGTCAGTTCCCGGAGGACCTCGGCTGGGACGCCGTCGGTGTCTCGCGGCACGGCGTCGAGAAACAGCGGGCACTGAGTCAATTGCTTGTAATGATCAAGTCAGTCCAGTTAATTGACTGCTCAGAGTCCGTCAGCGTCTTTCAGCAACCGGAGTAGCAGACCGAGAGTCAGAGTCATCACCACAAAGACTGTGAGAATTATAAGTAGCGTCCCCAGCCCAATCATATGTGAGTTCGAGTGGTCGGTCATAAGAGGGTACCGCCATGGCTTCCTCTACTCAGTATAGCGGACTCATGTATAGGCGAACCCGATCACTCGCTTAGAATCTGTCAGTAGCGGCGTGACCGATACGGCAGATCTCCCCGTGAATCGTCAGCGGTCGTGGCGGTTCCCGTTGAAGAACACACCCGGCCGGCAGCAGTGAGTTCGAATCGATCACCGCTCTTAGTTGATAAGGAGGTCGGGTGTGACAAACAAAATTACGAGCATGCTCACCAGCACGACGAGTGCTGTGACCCGCAAGATGCCAGCTGCCCGTCGTCGAGGGTTCGGCAAGGACTCAGCAATGCCGGAGAGGGCCATCCCGGCGCTCAGAAACAGTCCAGCATAGAACGGTGTTGCCCCTTCTACAATGACGTAGTACCCTTGCTGCCCAGCCAGCAGAAGTGCGCCACAGAGATAAACCACTGCAAGCCCTCTGGAGGGTTCGCCGAACACGGTTTCATCGATGATGGAGGGCATCAAGCGTATCCTCTCCCGCGACGTTCAAGTGTTGCGGGGATTCGCGCTCGGTGCAACCACATCAACGGACTCAGTCGGCACTTCCTTCTGAATCGCCCGCGCAGCACGCCGAACGCGCTTCCGTTCTTCCACAGTGCAGCTCACGCTTCAACGCCTCGGACAAGATCGTCGACGAGCGACCCACCGACATTCGGACCAGTCTCCCAACCGCGCTCCAAGTGCGTGTATTCGCACCACTCCGAAAGCGTCTCGGAGTAGCATAGTTCGACAAGAATTGGACTCAAATACCGCTTTGACTCTTCCCCAAGCACATACTCCTACAAGCGAATCAGACAACAATGTCCTCATTATTACCCCTGAAACCCACCCCACAAACAGCTTCGGATCGTAGTTTGGAACCGAAGCTCGTTGACTTCGAAGATGAATCAGCGGAACAGATCATCTCAGCAGTTTCCTCAACAACTGCACGCCGCATCCTCAGCCAGATATACGCGGAACCAACGACAGCATCGGAGATCGCAACTGAACTCAATTCCTCGGTACAGAATATCAGCTATCATCTCGACCGACTCCAGGACGCAGACCTGGTGGCGGTCGTCGAGACGTGGTATTCCGAGCAGGGCCGCGAAATGGACGTGTACGCGCCGACCAATAGCGCGCTCGTTCTCTTCGCGGGGGCAGAACGAACAAGCCCGTCGCTCAAGACGGCGTTGAGTCGCGTCTTCGGCGCAGTGGGTCTCGTCGGAGCCGTCAGTGTACTCGCCCATATACGCCGGTCAGTACCGACACCAGTATCATCGCCCCGGGCTGGTGCGTCCCCTGTTCAGCAACCCGACCCAACCATGTGGGAGACGCTCGGAACGTTTGCGACCGGGCCTGGTGGAGTTGTGCTGGGAATTGGCATCTTCCTGATTCTGTTGTTCTTCGTTGCTTGGTACTGGGGAACGTATCGGCCAGCACGGAATCACGCCCACTCGGCGTGAGTGAGTAGCCGGGACTCAAAGACGTATTTGAATCTGGGATAGCGCGATACTTCCCCCTTCCAATGGTAGGGTATGAAACGGCGAACGTTTCTGGCAAGCACAGGAATTGGTCTCACAACCGCAGTCGCCGGTTGCACCACTCAAGCTGGATCGAGTGACTCACCGCCGACAGATTCCGAGACGCCAACCTCTGAGGACACGCAAACCAACACTGAACAACAGACCGAGCGTACACACGTCGCCGCCGATGGCACTGTCGAGCGAACCATCGGCGCTGAGTCGCTCGATGAGCGCGGTCTCAGAACTCCCCACCACGTCGCGTTCGGGAATCCGACGGCGGAGTCTCACCAGGGGACGGTGACGGTTTCGACGGCGGACGAAACCGTGTTCAAGGAATCGGTGGAACTCGAACCGAACGCGAGCATTGTGGCGTCGCTCACTGATCTCGACACGTACACCGCTCGTGTGTCCGTCCCCGAGTTGGATGCGACGGAACAGATTACCGTCGAACCCAGCCAGTTCACCTGTAACGTGACCAAGACGACGATCAGCGTCCAGGACGACGGGACACTTGACTCGCTGGGTATTTCCACGCGGATGGCGTGCCAAGGCGTCGTGAGCGACCACGTTGCTGCTCGTGAATCTGCGTCGGAAACGCTCGGTGACGACCCGATTCCCGCAGACACGGGGAAAGGCAGCCACACGCTCATGCTCCGGAACCCATCGGAGGAGACGTGGACGACGCGAATCCTCGTCGAGAAGGACTCGACAGCGCACTTCGACGGCGTCTACACGGTCGAACCTGAGGGCACTGTACTGATTACGCTCAGCGAGTCCGATACGTACTCCCTATCGGTAGGTGTGCTCGAAACCGAGACGACCGTCACCGAACAGGTCACGCCCGAAAACTTCGATTGTAACCGATCCTCGACGCGCGCGGAGATCGACGATACGGGAGAACTCACGGCAAGCACCGTTTCGACGCTCATGGCCTGTGACCTCGAGACAAACTCGACGAGCGAGTCCCCTTAATAGCGGGACGACTGTCGCTGCTGTTCTCATCCCAATTGAGAGTTCCAGTCGCATACTCACTGAGCGGATATTTCTGGTGAGCTCGTGACAAACGAACGCCGGGCAGCAACCAATCGCTTCTCGACTAACCAACAGTCGTGAGTTCTGAGCAGCTATTGTTGGTTAGCGGCTTCTACACCGTCGCCGCAACGTGCTGATACTCAGCATGTGCCGGGACGGCCGTAACGTCAACCCGGCCAAACCCTGCCGCGGTGCCTGATAGACACGTTAGATGAGATGCTCTATAGATTTGCCGTCCCGAGCTAATTCGGACTGCTCAGGCGAGGCGTCCGTAGCATGTGTGGAGAACGACTCCGGTGAGACGGCCTCTTGCATCGCTTTGAGCTTCGACCGCAGTTGGCCACTCGTCGAGCGGACCAACTCATCGTCTGGCCAGGAATGGACTTCGAGCCCGTCAAAGCGCGTTGCGACTTGCTGGACCGTGTTCAACTGTTCAAGAGCGTACTCGACCCAGTACTGGTGGCTGTCCTGCATCTGCTGGAGTTCTTCGACCACGTCGTCGTAGCCGGCTTCTTTGGCGGCGCTGAGGCACTGCTGGAAGTTCGCGCCGCGTGGGTTGATTGGCTCGTGGAAGACGACGACCTCACCGAGTGCTCTAAAGTAGCTGAGTAGCTCGTGAAAGTCATCTTCGCCCATCGTGGGGTATGTGGGTGACATCGAGACGAACACGGACACACCGGCCTGCTGGAGTTCGTCTAACGCCTGCCAGCGTGTCATCGGTGGTGGGGCGTTCGGTTCCATCGCTCTGACGAGCGTCGCATCGAATGACGGAATCGACGAGCCGACGGTAATGCGGTCACCGGCGGCCTGGAAGAGATCGATGTCCCGAGTTACGGCAGGGCTTCGCGTGAGGATTCGGATGGGAATGTCGTGTGTGATGAGCTCGGCAACAGCGCCGCGGGTAATCTGAGCAGTCCGTCGGTCCTGGTAACAGTCCGTGCCGCTGGACAGCATCACGACGCCGCGACCGCGCTCAGTCTGCTTGCGCTCGCTGGGATCACGCTCGTCGAGGATATTGCCTAGTCGCTCTGGGAGGTCATCCCGGTATAGGAGATAGCTCCCCCAGTCGGTCTGTGGATCGTCGACGTTCGCTTGCTCGGCGAGCATCTCATCGCGGCTATCGATAGCTGGCGTGGTTGGCACGTAGCAGAACTCACAGCCGTGTCGGCATCCGGTGGCGACGTTGATAACGTGGTCACAGAGGCTCTTGGTGTGGAGATGGGACTTGCTCATCACCGACTTCGTCGGGTCAGTGTTAACCGTAATCCCATGCTCATCATGGCTTTCGGTGTCAGTGGCACAGTCCCAGCATAGCAGGTCTCCCTGTGGATTGGCGGCAAAGCGGTCGTTGATTTCGTCGTTGCACTGGGTACACAGCAGCCCGGCTTGCCAGAGATCGAGTCGTTCGGTCGGGGCACCGTAGTCCCGTGAGAGTGCACGGAGGTCGTCCAGCGATGGCTGGTCATCGAACGCCGCGACTGTCTCTCCAGCGTGTTCGACGGCGTAGGTTCGCTCGAACCAGCTATCGCCGGTGTCCCAGGTGAGGTCCATGCGTCTCTCTCCTACCTGTCTTTTTATACTGGACCCCATTAGAAGTCAGCCACGCGGAGTGAAAGTGGAACTGAACGCAACATTTGATGTATGTATTTATATCTAGAAGTAGACGAGAAAGACAAGATAACATATGACAGACGACCACGAAGACGTTCGAACAGGAGAAGACCCTACAAAGGCGATTCTCAGTGAGTCGGGCCTCAACAGCAAGCATCTGTGTGACTACGTTGTCAACGTAGCGACAGGCTGTCGGCATGGCTGCAAGTTCTGCTATGTTCCCTCGACGCCGAACATCCGGACGCGGCCGGATATGCTCAAAGAGGAAGCCGACGTTGACAACGGCCAGAAAGAGTGGGGGAACTACGTGCTCTACCGGGATGGATTAGGTGAACGGCTTGACGAGCACTTAGATCGGAAGCGAACGTGGCGAAACACCGACCGCGGACAGGGCGTTGTCGGCGTGTCGTTCTCTACTGACTGCTATATGGATGGTCGTGCAGGGAAGATTACTCGGAACGTCGTAGATGCACTTGCAAGCCACGAAGAGTATGTACGAGTCCTAACGCGGAATCCGATTCTGGCGCTGCAAGACCTTGGTGTGTTTCAGGAAGGTGGGAAGCACGTCACTATCGGCTCATCGATTCCGTGTATGAACGCTGATCACGTTGGAGCAATTGAACCAAGTGCGCCAGCGCCGGAGTTACGCTTAAAAGGACTGAAAGAATTCAACGAGCATGGTGTTCAGACGTTCGTCAGTATGAGTCCAACATACCCCACACAAGGGAAAACCGATCTTCGGGAACAGTTGGAGCGGGTCGCAGAGTGTGACCCGGCTGTGGTGTTCCACGAACCGATCAATCCCCGTGGTGGGAACTTCGAGATGACTGTCGAAGCAGCGCGGGACGCAGGAGAAACGGAATTGGCTGAAGAGTTGGATGCGCTGCGGTCTCGTGAGCAGTGGGTCGAGTATGCGACGAATCACCTACGGTGGGTCCAAGAGATTGGGCGTGAACTGGATTTGCCTGTGCATCTGTGGCCCGACAAGCAACTGATCAAGCACGTCGACGAACAGACGGCAGCGTGGTTGCAGTCCTGGCGAGATCGGCAGTCGCCCGAGGAGTTTGCGGAACGAGAAATTCCAACAGACAACCCTCCAGAGTACCCAGTACAAACAGCATAATTTGTGGCAAAGACGCCCGTCTCAGAAGTCAGCTAAGCTCGTTTGACTCTCCGCTTCTTTATCCGGAATCTCGTCATCAACATCTTCATTTGGAAGGTACTGCTCAAACGATGACTGGTCGTCGTGGATTACATCAAGGAATGCATCTACGTCACCTGCGTGAACATCCTCAATAAACTCCTTCACATACTCAATTACTCTTATGTAGCCGTTTTCCCCACCAGTTTCCCGTGTAGCATATAACAAATCGTACTCGTAGCTTCCAACATTCGCATCAATATTGGTGATTCGCTGAATGGGCCGGCCATTCTGTGTGAGGCATTTCCGGTAAAGTGCCTTCATTTTCGGTCTGACGTTGCTCTGTGGGAGATCCTCCTCATTCAGGTCCGTGCAATAGAAATCGTTCAACTCCTTGGGGACTGGCCTTTTAGTTGCATTCCGGCCTATTCCGCTGGCGGTAGGCAGGTTAATCAATAAATCCCCCCAGGGCTTCGGCGTTAGTGAGTCAATCGCATCCCACTTGACATTGAGTTCTTGATTGTCAATAAAACAATAATAATTAAAGCCACCTTCCCTCACCTCTGAAATATCATCCGCCACCTTGGGTAGGTGCGTATTGGCATCACCTTGTATCACTTCCCATTCTTCCGGTTCAAGAGCATCAGCATGATTATCGAAAATATACTGCAGTCGGGTTTCGAGCGCAGCTGCCTTGTCTTCATCCCACTCAATCAGGTACATTTTCTTGAATGGCTCTTGAGCGACTTTTGCTGCAATTATTGGCGAGCCAAGGAAACAGGTATCGTCGTCTCCGTATGTTGAGACGCCTGAGCCGGCGAGTGCATCAATGTAGAAGAGGTCCTGGAAGTAGTCAGTGTTCTCCAAGACTGTGGTATACATGTTCACTGCAGCGGAATGGAGGATCAGTTTCAACGCGGACCAGCTATCGAAGTCATTTGTGACCGGAGAGAGGCTACGTATCTCGTCGGAGTCTTCGGTCAGTGATTGAATTCGTTTCTTGATATATTCCGACGAATCCATCGTATATTCCGACAAAGATATACTACCAGTTAATTGTTGCTTAGTCAGAGGTCAGACTTCGACATTCCTATTCGGGTCGTGGTTGCCTACCTCGGTGACTTGTGAACCTCTTAACGAAGACCGATTTGCTGGTATATCTGCTTCAGAAGATGATATTGTCCACCGTCGACGACGTTCGCGATGGACTGGCGAGTTGCAGGGACACCTCTCGCTACGGCCTCCTTGCTTCTCAAACTTCTTCAACTAGACAGTGCCATATTGAGATAATAGTGGATTTTTATAAAGATTAGGTTTCAGTTGTTAATTTCGTCAACTATCTCCTGTGCAGTCTCAATTCTTTCAAGTGTCTTGTGGAGATCGTCCTCATTATGAATCAATGTCCGATTTGCGTGCATGATTTTCTTACGTAATTGATTAATACTGCCCAGTTTATTCCGGCACTTTGTCTTAGATTCAAAACCGCATTGTTCAACGAAGCCATCATCAGAACTGACGATTATTTGTTTCATTTCCATCAGATTCATGTATTCAGCAATATGAACATCTAAGCCTTCCTCCTTATTTTGAATCCAATTTCCGATTGTAGCTGGTTTCAATTGAGGGTATAGCGGCTCGGGGTTTGGGTATTCAGATTGTATCTGCTGCGATAGAACATCTGCAAGTTCTGCTACCGAAGGATAGGCGATCTGCTTGACTGTCCGTCTATTCAAATCAGCTAAAGTTATAATATCGTATAAGCTACCCAACTCTTCATTGGCAAGTTCAGGATATTGTTGAAAATACTCTTTTGCGGTAATCATATCATCATAAATTTCAGAATCAGGGTCATCAACTAAATCACCAGTTACCTCTTCTGGCCCTTTGATAGTATATTCAACTTCTATACTTGTCGTGTCCTCTCCGCTCTCCGAATCATCGCCTCTCTCCTGATCTTCTTTTGATTCTATTCTATCGTTTGGTTGCTCTCCTCCATCCGAATCTTCATTATCGTTTAGACTAGGGCTGGCTTCGTTATTGGGTGCCGGGTTAAAATAGGCGTTTTCAAACTTTTTCACCAACAGAAACGGGTGGTTTTGGAGTTTTTCTAAGACTTCGTCCAGTCCGCTCCGTTCATCAACCCATTGATTATCGTCAATATCTTTTAAAACACCTTCATCTCTGTCATAGTACTTATCATCCTCTGGCATCGGGATATACGTGTAATTATTATCTATGTAGTAATCTAAATTCTGGCCGTAGCTCTGTAAACGCTCTGTATCAGCCTCAGACGCTATATCAATAGCCGTAAAGCGAGCGGATTCCACCATAGAACCAATTTGAAGACGGAGGTTTATGAAGTCAACGAAATTATAATTATATTAACACTGTCTGGGCATATCAAATATAGCTGTCAACAGATATATTTCTCGTAATTCTTCACCTTTAGATTTTTGGTATCTCTTGTGCTATAGTGAAAATAACTTGGCTATTGGTTTATGTTGTCGCCGCCACGTGCTGATACTCAGCTTGCGACGGCGTCGGCTGGAGCGTCAACCCAGCGAGCGCCAACTCCCTGAGCACTTCCGGTGGCACACCCTCCGAACCACGCAACACAGCGTCAAGTGTCCATGCACCGTACTGACTCGCGCTCGGTGCGAGCACGTCGACCGACTCGGTCGGCACTTCCTCTTGAATCGCTCTCGCTGCCCGACGAACCCGCTTGCGCTCTTCCACAGTGCAGCTCACGCTTCAACACCTCGCACGAGATCGCCGACGAGCGAGCCACCGACGTGCGGCCCGATGTCCCACCCACGCTCGCCACGAGTGTACTCGCACCACTGTGCGAGCGTCTCAAAGGGCGTCTCGGCTAACACAACTTTTTCTGCCTCACTATCAGCCTCGACAACAGCCACAGCAAATTCATAACTGTCCCAGTAGTGCGCTGCCCCCTCGCCGTCGACGCCGAGAAACAGCGGTCGGCCCTGGGTGAGTAGTTCGCGTGCGGTACGTTCTTGTGGATTGGATTGCGTAGTTGCCATTGGTTCTTATCTGGAACCACGCGCCTCGGTGTCTCAGCACCGGGGCGATTTCGTAAGAAATCGACCAGCAGCGCGTGTGTTCCTATCTAATCTGTTGTGGCGACACACCAATAAAACTATTGTTCTGATACAACAATAGTCGGTTAGACACCTATGTCTACGAAGGGTCCGGAACCAACGGTCAGTGATAACGAGCTAATCAAGGCAATCAGTCAAACCGGCAGACCATTCGCAACAGCTGGGGAGGTTGCTGAATTGGTCGATTTATCCAACTGGAGAGTACGCCAGCGGTTGGAGAGGCTCGACGAACAAAATAAAATCAACCGTTCGCGGATCGGCGGCGGGCCGTTTATTTATTGGCTGGATGGCTCTTTTTCGGACGAATCTAAGTAACGACGGCCGTTATCAGTGAGCCACCATGCTCTGGCATTGCCAATTTTATCCGATTCAATCAGTCTCTCTTCCTCTAATCGACTGAGTCGTTTTGATGCCGCCTGTTGGCTGATTCCAACCATATCTGCTATCTCCGTCGTCCCAAGAGCCGGTTTGTAGGCCATATGCATGGATCTAAGCAGTTCTTCGTCAGAGACAGTCGGGTCTGGCCCACGACGGTTAGTCACATCCTATTCGTATCTCTCCTCAGTAAAAGGGATATTTGTTCTAAAACCATTGTGTCTACACAACCTATAAGTGGGCCCAACTGCCTTGATTATCATATACGACGCTGACCGAAGCGGTTGCTTCGGGAAAGTGTCGCACTGAACCCATGACAGCAGCCCAGCCCACCCACGAAGAGTCGCATCGCTCGCCACCGACCAGCACTTCCAGTCATTCGGAAACCACCAGACAGCGGTACATCCGATCACTTCCGGTCATCTTCCGGTCATCGACTGAGCGGCCCACGAACACGCCACAGCGGGCCAGAGACGAAAATCGGACGCCAAAAATCCACTTCCGGTCACGCGCGCCCCAGACTCTTACCAAGTCACGTCTCAGTTTCGTCCAGATGCATACCACCGGAGGCGACCGATGACGACCTACCACGATCTGACGGGCTTCCAGCGCGATCTCTTGGAAGCCATCGCCGCCGTCGAGGACGATCCCTACGGGCTCGCGCTCAAGGACTACCTCGACGAGCGCTACGCCGAGCCGATTAACCACAGCCGCCTCTACCAGAATCTCGACCAGCTCGTTGACCAGAATCTCATCAACCGGGACGAGCTCGACGCTCGCACCAACGTGTATACGTTGACTGACGCTGGCAGACACAAGCTCCAGTGCCACGCCGAGACGCTCGCAGGGCTCTGTGACCACCTCCGTCTGACCAGAGGTGCCCAACAGTGACGGTACCTGTACACTCCCGTGGCTCTGATATCACGCGGCTTTTATACAGCTACCCGAAGGCGAGTGTGGGGTGGCAACGGGCACAGAATTTGCCACCCGTCTGTCAGAGGCACGGGCGGGTTCTGGACCCTGCTCACGGCATGGCCCAACTGAAACCATCCTGGGATCCAGCCTGTAGCGGGGATCAGAACCCGTGTCTACGCTATGCACTCCTCCTAATTAATTTTAATTTGCCCCTGTCACGCAGTTTCAAGCCTCCAGCTGCCCGATTCGCTGCCCACTCAGACTCCGGTGGAGTCCATACTCAGAGACGTAATTCCGCATATCGGAACCAGACTACACACTGGCACCAGTCATCTCAGGAGAAGAATGGGGGACAGCCACGGGGAAATGGCGTATCACAGCCCATTCAGCGTCGCCTGAATCGGCGACGGGTTCTGGACCCAGACTACTTGATGAATCAGATGGGTCCTATGGGGATGCTGAGCGGGGACCAGAACCCAACTGAAGATAGCACGATTCGGAATAAAATCGCTTGCGGTTTCCGTCGAATCGCAAGCAAGCACCGGTATTATCCTCGTACCAGTCGGCCCCGATGCCAGCAACCTCCAGTCTCACTGCCACGTAGACAACTGACTCGTCAGGAGAGTGGGTCGTGGTATGAAAGTGGTGGGCTGCTGGGGGGTGTAGGAAGTGGCGTGCAACGCACCACCGGAAGTCGTCATCCACGACGACGGGTTCTGGCCTCGGGCAAATCGATGATTCGGGGTGGGTCCATGGGGGGATGGAATAGAGACCAGTACCCAACCGACCGGTATGGAGTTGGTATCAAAAACAGTTGTGACTCAGACTCACAGTTTGTCCGCTCATGGAGTACGACACAGCCGCAAGCGTACCGGCGACAGAATGGTGGCCAGCCGGGGGACAGCCGTACTGAAGCTAGCGCTTCCGCCACCATTCGAGCTCATCGGCCCCGACACCGAGTTCCGGATCCGGACCAA
This sequence comes from Haloarcula hispanica ATCC 33960, assembly GCF_000223905.1. Taxonomy (NCBI): domain Archaea; kingdom Methanobacteriati; phylum Methanobacteriota; class Halobacteria; order Halobacteriales; family Haloarculaceae; genus Haloarcula; species Haloarcula hispanica. The sequence continues at coordinate 31,153 of NC_015943.1, read as the reverse complement.
CTACTACCTCCGATTGGCACCACTGACAGTCACTCCGGCCTCGGGAACTCATCCGATTCATTGGTAAGTACACATAAAAGTCGTTTTGGCCATCAGTTATCCGGTACTGCGTTTCCGAGTGGGTATCAACGCCCCATCAATTGCTCACTCTATTGGGAGGTGGGGCGATGACTACCCACCCGACCGTCAGCGAGATCGTCGCCATTACGACCACCAATAGTAACCCGCTGTTGCTGGTCCGTACTGTCGACGACGAACACGTCACGGGCGTGTTACTGGCCGACCTCACGACAGAACCGCTCCGTCGGTTGCAGGCGTCTGAACCAGACACGACCACGCGCCGACGGCTGGTCGACGCAATCGGTCAGACTGGCGAGCTGATGTCGTTCACCGTTCCGGTCACAGATTGTGCGCTGGTTGAACGCGAGAGCAGCCGTCCTGAGCCATTCGCAGGAGGGGATGACTGATGGCCCGCGCTGATCCATCACCGGAACCTGCCACCGAGACAGCGTCATCAGACACAGCCCAGTGGCGACTCCACTACCACGTCGGCGACCTCGAACATTACACCGAATGGACGGCTGACTTCCCCTCCATCGAGAACTACTACGACCAGTACCATCACGGGGACCACGCCCACGATGTCGCCATCGAGCGCCGAGCAGTGATCGAAACGTGACCCACCATAGCACCCACTCCGGTCCCAGCCACGACTGTACCCCTGCCACCAGCGGAGCCCGACCGGTGAACCCAGCGCCACGCTGGTTCGGGCGACGACAGCACACACGCACTGCTCGTCGTCGGCGCGGTGCCACGACGCAAATCCACTAGACGGGGCGGGGTTGCCACGAGCCAACCACTCGTCCAGAAAGCGCCAGCTACGTCACCGACAGCCCGTGCTGTGGTCAGCACTGCTCGGTTCGATTCCGAGCACGGGTCCTGTGGTCACAATGCCACGACAAACAAGCCCTAACGACGACGACGATACAGCCACCGACCAAGCCCTCGCCGACCACCTCGACATGGACATCGGACAGGCTGAGACGGATACCGACGCACTCCAGGCGCTCATCAGCGACCTCGACGGCGACGTGTCACCCCTCGTTTCGAGTGTTCTTGAGACGCTAGTCAAGACCATCGATGACCTCCACGAACGCGTCGCCGAACTAGAGGCCGACCTCGAACAGACCCACGAGGTTGCCACCACAGCCGTCGGTGACGCCGCCACGAACGACCAGCGCCTCGACGACCTCGAAGCAAAGCAGGAAACCACCCGCGACGTCGCCAAGAGTGCCATCGCCAAAGCCCAGCAACTCGAAGCCGACACCGACCAGCAGGAAGACGCCGAGCAGCTCCCCGAGGGCATCGAACCCAGCACCTCGCCGCTGGATTTCTTCGCGAATTGCCGCCAATCGAAGGTCAAGACCATGTTCGTCGAACGGTCGAACCGCCAGAACACCTACCGCGCGATCAGCATCGCCAAGCGCTGGCCGGAATTTGCCACGACACGAACCGACGGTAGCGGCGTCTTCATGACCAAGAGCGATATGGAGACCGCCCTGACCGCCGAACTCGGGAAGGAACCCCATCGCCAGACGATCAAGCGCGTCTGGGAGACACTGGTCGACATCGGCGGCGACGACATCGTCGAGAAAACCCGGCAGGTCGGACGGGACCAGACCCAAACCGACATTCTCGCGATGGATATGGCAACAGCCGAAGGGTTGCTCGAAAAACGCTACATCGGTCTCGATTTGTTGGAGAACAGCGACCACAAAGCCGCGACAGGTGGCGTCACACCCGTTGTGGTGGAGTCCTCGCCCTGACCCTGTGACACACGCCGGATAGGACACGAACCGACGCTACTGGACGCGGTGGTACGTGCCCTACCGCTGCCGCCGCCGCTGTTTCCTAGCTGCAGCAACCGGGAGCGATCCCCTGTTTTCAGGAGTATAGTGAGTGGTCGTAACACGAACGGAGCGACCACAGCGATTCCAGTGGTCACAACGGGTGTGACAGATCCATCTTGGTACTGGTCTGGATCGCCTGCCTGTTCGGATATGGCTGATAGGCCTTCTCTGGAACGCCTCTCACCCGGTGGAGGCTCACAAAATACGGGCGAGTTCCCTTGCTGTCAGACTAAGATTGCTCTAGTGGCTCGACCCACTCGGGAGCGCAATCATGGGTCCCGCCGTAGATCGAGCGGTCGGGATACTGGTCGTCGTCAGCCTCGACAGAGACAACCACGTTGCCGCCGGAACACGAAATCTCTGCAACGGTTCCGACAACTGCATCGAGTGGGCCGTCTCCGTCAGTCCAGTCGGCTCGGACGCGATCGCCGTGGTCGAAGTCATACTCCTCGAAGGAAGGTGCTGTCGTACTCATGCTCTCCTCCGGCTCCGAGGGAGACACAAAATGGCTCGGATGCCAGCCAGAGTGCTGATACTGCTTGCCGAGAAAAGAAGAACTGATGCCCGAATTCCGGGTCCGGAAACCCGATGGCTGGACGACCGTCTCGTTTCCCGACGAAGTTGCGACGATCTCGGTTGTCGGTGGGAAGGTCGACGGCCAGCTGTGCCTGACTCTCACCGCCGAACGGGAGGATGGTCCCCGTCTCGTCGAACCCGGTATTCTCGACGTCGACGAAAATGACGAGAACGTGCTAGAGAATGCAGTGCCCTGGACCGAGGACGGGACGAGTGTCGTTTTGGATCGGCTACTGCCGAGTTAGCCGTCGTTGTGAATCCGGACACCTCGGTAATAGGTCCCCGGGCGTTATCGAAAATACCGTACCCGCAATCCAGACAGAATATGACCGACGATTGCCGCTGCTATTAGCAGTACTGCACCTGATTTGGAGCCAGTCGTTTGGGGTAATGCCATCACAGCCGCCGAGAGCAGGACGAGCAGGTATCCAGCCATCCACGTTAATGTATTTCTTGAAACCATCTGGTTACATATGTAGAGTGGTGGGGAATTTGATTACGGTATCTTGTTACCTGAGGGGAATGCCTTCACCCTTATCTATACTCTATTCCTGCGTCAGTCAGTCATTCATTCAGCGAATTATTCGGGTTATCAATAATACTACACAATCGGTCCACCTTCACCTCATTAAGATACAGGGTTATCGGTCTCCCCAGAGGATTTCCCGGTGATAGTCGTGGTAGTACTTTCCGTATCCAATAGGTGTTTTTACCCTCCGGAATATAACCAAAATGCATGCCAAGCGTGCAATTTATTACCTTTGCTTGTGATGAAGTGGAACAACTGGCAGAGTTCTGGTCAGTCGCTCTCGGAGGTACACGACGTGAGCTGCCAGAATCGCTTGAACCTGAAATCGTTGACCTGCCTGGAGATGGTCCGGATTTGCTGTTCAAAGAACAACCGAAAGGAACGGAGCGAGATCTCCCCATTCATCTTGATGTCTCAACCGAGAATCGAAGGGAGACAGTCGAACAACTCTGTAACATAGGTGGGTCTGTCCGCGAAACCAAGACCGAAGAATACGAAACGCACACCGCCACTTGGACAGTGATGTCAGATCCCGAGGGTAACGGATTCTGCGTCAGCGAGTACCAACAATAGCTACTACAGCGCTCTCAGCTACCACAGGCTGACCGAACAGGTCTCCCGGACGGGGTACGTCGTCACACGACCCGGACACAAAGCCGGGTGATTCACAGCGCCTTGTTTCGCATCACGACGGTCATAGAGCAGAAATTCTTCGGCTTTGAGCCGACATCTATCGAGGGGACGACCGTTCGGGTCAGCGATTTAGAGAACCACTGGTCGACTGTGCGGACCACTCCCAGGTTCTACGGTGTCCGTCGAGAACTCGCAACTACGATGCGAACCAGTTGCGCGAAATTCCCGAAAATCGACGTGATGCGTTCCACCGAGATGCTCTCGAAGCCGATGTGATTCCGCTCGTGGCGGCGTTCGCTGTACAAAGTCACGGTGACGCACGGAAGGCGATCGACCCTCGTCGCCGGTTTTCGATCCTTCCGGCCGGACTGTGTTCGATTGTAGCTGACCCTGTCGGCGTAGAGGAAAGAGTTTGAGAGGGGTCCCGTCGTATGGAATGCATGGACAAAGACCAACTGCCGGAACTCGCGCTGTACTATATTGCGTTATTACTTCTGGTGTTTTTCATCCTTGAAGTGCTTCAAGCGGCTGTGGGTGAGATTTCATTCTGGATTGAAATGGTGATTATCCTCGGCATTGTCTTTACGTATCGATATATCGCGGTCTGGCTCGGTATCGCCCCCAGCAGTGAAGAGTAGTGGGATCGACCAGCGAGCCATGCCAATCCTGACACGGTGAGAACCTTGCCGTTCTTACCGAACACCGATGTTCCGGTGCTAGCACATCTACGATTCTGTGGACGGTACACCGTCCTAATTCAGAAGCGTCTGTGGGGAGGCCACATTGGCAAGACCGAGCGTAGTGGTTCAACTGCTGCGAGCGTCAGAGGGTATTTGCTGTCCGCGTGGCGACGCTTCCTCTGTCGGTCTAACTCTGTCGCAAGTCGAGCAGCGGGAGTTCTGATATACGTGTATCCCAATGCAGTAACTGATGCCGACGATCTATATCACAGCTCCACAAGAGGCTGCAACGGAGATCGCGCAGACACTCGTTGAGGAACGACTTGCAGCGTGTGTGAACCGTGTGGCCTGTGACTCGATATATCGATGGGAGGGCGAAATCCATACCGATGCTGAGGAAATCCTTCTGGCGAAGACGACAGCCGACCGGTATCCCGATCTTCGCGACCGGGTTGTTGAGTTGCACCCCTACGAGGTCCCGTGTATCGAACGCTTTGACGAAACTGATATTTTTGTGCCCTTTTCGGACTGGCGAACCAGGAACGTGGACGCTGAATAACCGCTGAAATGGAGCCATCTTTTTGCCACTGGTTATACTCCTACCAGTGTGCCTATTCAGCGTGCAAGATCACTTGCGGATCTGTATACATCGGTCGCCGACTATGATCTCGTCTTGGTTCCTGAGGCCCCGGTTGCGAGCGCCCTCAACCGCCGGCTCGACCGGCCACAGTTCGGGACGTTTGCAACCACTCCACGCCGACTGGCCGCTGGGCGGCGCGAGCAGGCCGAAGACCGGACGGCGTTTCTGGAACTCGCCGACACTGTCGACGACTCGTGGAAAGCTCTGTCCTACGCTATCGGGAACGTCCTCCAGTGCTGGGAGCACCACGGACAGGCCGCGGGGATCCTGGAGTATCCAGCCTACGACGATCCCACCACGCGCACTGTGGTGGACAGGCTCGCCGCACGCCAGTCGACGTCACAACAGCTGACAGAGTTCACGGTTGACGCGGACCAGTCGGTTGCCGTCGTTGGGCTCCCGGAGTTCACTGAACTCGAACGATCGATCCTGCCAGCGGAGTATGACACGTATCCCCTGTTGACTGACGACACCTTCGACTATCCGGCGTTCAACATCTTCAGGTCCCCATCGGCGATTGTCGACGCGGTCGTGGATACCATCGACGAGGAGTCGGCTGACAATGTCGCAGTGGTGCTGGATAGTTCGAGCCAGTACTCTCCGCTGGTCGAATCTGCGCTTGAAGCGGCAGATATTCCCTATTATGGGGGACCGGGGTTCATCGACAACCTCGATGTGCGAGCAGTACTGCGGCTCTTGCGCGTCGCCTATCGTGGTTCCGAGACGACTGTCAGCGATATCGCCCCGATACTGTCACGACTCGGGACCGATGTCGATATCGAGCACAGTGAAAAACGTCTGGCCGCGACCGATCTGCCAGCAACCGCGTGGATTACCGAGGTGTGTGAGACAATTGAGGGCCGTACCTTTGGCTCGCTCCTCACGGCCTACGAATCGAAAGCCGGCCGAACACTGGACCGTCTCCGGGACGAACTCGAGTCGCTCGGGCTCCACGACACTGTGGTCACCGAATCGCGGGTTAGTGATCTGGCCTTCTATCTGGATTTCTACGAGGTCCCAGTGGACAGAGAAAACGAGGGCGTGTTACTCGCAGATGCCAAATCTGCCGGCTACGTCGACCGACAGGCCGTGTTCTTTCTCGGGCTTGACGAGGGCTGGACCAACAGTGCTCCACAGCGCCCCTGGGTCGACACGGAGGCGCAGTTCGATCGGTATATCCGCCGCTTTCAGCGACTAATCCAGAGCGGCAGCGACCAGTACTATCTGGTCGAGGATACCGCTGGGGGCCAACCGGTGACGCCGTGTCTCTACTTCGAGGAACTCCTCGAAGAGCCCTTTGAGCGATTCAGCGACCTCGAATCTGTCAGGTATGAACGAACAGTCGATGGTAACCGTGATGGCTTTGCGAAAACGGCCGTCGAACCCCCGGTCGAGTCGGCACCCATCGAAACGATCAGCCAGACCAGTCTCAACAATTTCGTCAACAGCCCACGGGAGTATCTTTTCAGCCGGCTGGTCGATTCCCCCGACAAGGACTATTTCCGCGAGGGGAATCTGTTCCATGACTTCGCGGAGTTCTACGTCAACTATCCCGAGATCATCGACACAGACACGCTCTCGGAGGTGGTCGATGTCATGCTCGAGGAAGCCAAACCCTTCTACCCTGAGACAGACCGAATGTTACGCCGACGCCAGTATCGGATCGGGCTGGAAACCATCGTCGAATATCTGGATGCCAATCCACCGACGGCACCTGCCGATCTGCCCCCGGCCGGGGAGCCCGATGAGAACTTCTTCGCATCGTATTTCGACCGCCCCGTGGACTCGCCGCTTACCGAACGCCAGTTCACCAACCCGGACCTCGGTATCAACGGGAAAATCGACCTCGTGGAGGGACCCACAGCCCTGCTCGACTACAAGAGCGGGTCGAAGAAATCAGCCTACGATGTCTGTAAACAGGCTGCGATGGACCCGCCCAATGATACAATCAACTATCAGGCAATCGCCTACCTGGCACAGTTCCGTACACACCAGCCAAACGCGGAGCTATCCTTCTCGTTCTTCCACTTCCTCGAAACGCTCGACGATGCGATCACCGGCGACGCGGCTGTGGATGATACGCTGACAATAGTCTCCTACTACCCGCAGTCATTCGACGAGTTCGTCGGGACGCGCCCGGCGTACGAGGTCCTCTTGGATGGCTACAAGGACTGCGTGGCGACCTTCGAGGAGCTTGGCTTCGGGGGCTACAGCGATATCATGACAGACCTCACGTTCCCGGACACGACGGAGCGGTCGGCATTACGGGAGTCTGACTTCGCCGACCGATTTGCCAAGGCCGTGCGTCAAGAAACCAGCGACGACGTCGATGCCGAGAAAGGGGCTGACCAGGCGATTCGAGCGCTCAACGGCGTCAGGAAGCGCAACTTCTTCAAAGATGATCTCGACCAGTTCGAGGAATTCGTCGCCGACCGACTGACCGAGATCAATCGCTACCGGGCGGGCGAGGAGCGATTCCCGATTGAGGGGCTGGGTGGCGAACCCAACTATCGCCGGATCGATCATCGCGATATGTTCCTGGAGGGCAGCCGATGAGTGACGACACACCGAACGAGGCCCAGCAACAGCTGATCGATGAGACCGAGGGGATCTACCATGTCGACGCCGGTGCTGGCACCGGCAAGACCTTCGCCATCACACGCCGGTATGCGAACATCGTCGACCAGCCCGACGTCGAGCCAGAAGACATCCTGCTGGTTACCTTCACCCGCAGTGCGGCCACCGAGATGCGTGAGCGCATCGTCGAGCACTGTTCGTACGGAATGCGTGAGCTGGCCGACGCACCGATCCAGACGTTCCACTCGTACTGTCACGACCTGCTCGACGAGCACGGCTATCGCGCCCCGACGCATCTGGGCATCGACGACCGAATCACTGGCGGTACCCAGATCCTTGAGGATAGCCAACTCGAGAATGAGCTGTTCCGTGAGTTCTTCGGGCAGTTCCGGGATCGCCATCCTGAGTACAACGACATCTTTCGGGCACTCTCAGAGCCTACCGAGCCGCTCTCGCTCATTAACGAACTCGCTGCGAAGGGTATCTTCCCGACTGCAGATGGCTGGTATCGAGAGGGGAAACAACATCTGCTGGGGGACTACGAGCTGTTCAAGCAGTATTTCGATGCCCAAAATCAGGCCCGCAACGATGGGCGCAAGCAGTCCCCGCTCCGGGACGATCTCTCGCGGTTCGGGACGAACAAAACCTACCGCTCGGCGGCTCCTTCCAAATCGGAGCTTCGGGGTGGCCGGGGAACCAAGGAACTCGACGATAGCGTCGCTCGCGAGGTCTTTGAAGAGGATCGGAATGAGCTACTGGCATTCGTTCACGACTGTTACTTCGAGTATCTGGAGTTCGCCCTGGAACGGAACTACCTGAACTTCGGGTTCCTCCAGCTGTTTGCTTTCGTGGCACTGTGCGAGGAGCCAGCGCTGCGTGACCGCGTCGGGTTCGAGTACGTGATGGTCGATGAGTTCCAGGACTCCAGTGAGATTCAGTTCAAGCTGGCGCTCCTGCTTGCCGACACGGACAATCTCTGTGTCGTGGGCGACTGGAAACAGAGCATCTACTCGTTCCAGTACGCCGCCGTCGAGAACATCGCGGAGTTCGACACCCGGCTGGAACGATTCCGGAGCGAGTTGAACGCTGATTCCGAGCAGGTCGAATTCGGGACGGATGGGATAACATACATCGAACTAACGGAGAACTACCGATCGACACAGACACTGCTTGACTTCTCGACAAATGCATTGACCACGCCAGCGACCAGCTCGGAAACAATCGATGAGCCCGTCGACATCGACTCGCTGTCCTCGAATGCCACCTTCGACGAGACCAGCATCGAGGCCGTTCAGCATGAGGATGAACACGAGGCGGTACTGGCCAGGATCCAGTCAATTGTCGATAGCGACGACTACCGGATTGAAGACGAGAACGGCGACCCCACAACCCCGAGCCACGGCGATATTGCGGTCCTGACCAGAACACGCGATTACGGACGAGAACTACTGACTGCAGCCGAGGAGCACGGGCTCCCGATGGCCTACGACGGGGAAGTCGAACTGTACCGCAGTGACCCCGCGAAGCTACTGCTGGCGTGGCTGCGGATCGTCGAATCCGATGGCGACCGTGGCTGGGCCGTTGTTCTAGAGCGGGCGGGCTACACGCTTGACGAGATCGATGCGCAACTGGAGCGAGAAGACTACCCGCCAGCGATGACCGAATTCCGGGACACTCTGCGGGAGCTTGAGGCAGTAAGTTCGCTGGCCCGGCGCGTCTTCGATCGTTACGGGCTGACTGGCGATTATGCACGGGAACTGCTGGCGCATATCCAGTCCGTCCACGACGCCACAACGCTCACTCGCGGGGACCTGATCCAGTTTATCGAACGCGCGATTGACAAGGGGAGTACCCACGCGATCAACACCACTACTGATACGGATTCGGTGACGGTCCAGACGATCCACGGCGCCAAGGGCCTGGAGTATCCGATCGTCATCCTGGCCAATATGAACGACGGGCGGTTCCCGCCGCGTGGTCGGACCAGTGGTGTGCTGCAGTACGACGAGGCGACGGGGCTCCGACAGCGCAAAACCTTCGCTGACGAAGGCCGGTATCCACACGTCTACGATAACTGGCGCTACGATGTCTTGCGGCAGTGCCTCCCCGATAACTACGACGAAGAACGCCGGCTCCTGTATGTGGCCATCACCCGAGCCGAGAGCCACGTCGTTTTTGCCAGTGGGGCCGATCCAAATACGTTCCTCTCTGAGCTGCCAGTCGAACTTACCGAGGGGGCGACAGAAATTGAAGCGAGCCAGCCCGACGAGTCAGTCCAGGCACAGCTGCCGTTCAGCATTGCAACACCCGATGGGCCGGTTGGCTACAGTCCACATTCACTGATGGATGACTCCGTGTTTACTGAATCGGAGGCCAATGCCGGTGAGGCCGACGCGGATAAAGAAAGTGGGGTGGACTTTGGTTCGCAGGTGCACGACTTCGCCGAGGCCTATGTGCTGGGTGAGGCGGTCTCACCATCGAACCCGCATGAGGAGCGCATCAAATCGCTGCTGGATGGGCTGGATGGAGAGTTGTACGCCGAAGAGGATGCCATCCTGCCACTCGAGATCGATGACCAGCGTGTCTCAATTACGGGTATCGTGGACCTGGTCCACATCACGCCCGATCGAGTCGAGATAATCGACTACAAGACTGACCGAAGCCGACGGGCACAAGACGAGTATCGCAAGCAACTGAGCGTGTATTATCACGTACTCTCCAGTGAGTATCCGGAGCGAGCGGTAACCACAAGCCTATTTTATTCTGCTATTGGGGAGCTGGTGTCAGTTGAACCGCTATCGAAGGGGACTCTTCGTAAGCTTGTGCTGGACCATCAGTAGATAAGAATAGGGTTCACACAGAGTTTGGGGAAGTCCTACGGCACGGTACTCGTCTCCCAGGGGCTTGGTGCAGTATGCTGGATCGTGGCGGTGTTTGCGCCAACGACTGCACTGACTATCACGCTGTTCGGTCTCGCGTGGATTCCTGTTGGCGTATCGGGCGTGCTCACCGCAACGCTGAACCAGCGCGTGTTCCCGACTGACCTACTTGGACGCGTCTCTGCGACGAAGGGAACCGCCTCGGGAGCGACGCTCCCGCTTGGCTCACTCGTTGGTGGAGGAGTTGCTGAAGCGTTGGGGACCACGACGACGATGGAGCTGGCCGCGAGCGGCTTCGGCTTTACTGCCGTCTACGTCCTCCTACGGCCACGGATCCGTCGGCTCCCCGCCGTCGAAACGGCAACTCCCGACGACTTTGATCTGGAGACCGAGACGCACTAATCGGCCGATTAGTGGGGCCTCCCACGCCCGTTCCAGCCAGAGGAACGCCCATCCCAGGTACAATCGTGAAAGCAGTCGCCATACCCCGTGTGGACACCATATTCCGCTCCATGAGGAGCGTTCGGCGATGGAATCGGGTATACAATCCCACGTTGCGGGACTTTCGTTGTCGAATACCATCGAAGTACTCGAAGATCCGGGTGTCCAACGCGGTCGCAAAGCCGTCCACAATTGGGTTCAGAAAGCCGATCTACAGCCAGAATCTGGGAAATCTCTGAATTAGATTGCGCTCGACGAAACAGTGATTCGCATCACCGATCAGCAATTCTATAGTAACAATTGAAACGATTTACATACTGATCGCACTGCCGTCGTGCGATCAGGTGCGCATTGACTTTCAATGGCTACTATAGCTGTACGCCGCTGCCGATCCGCAGTCGAACGTACTGCTTCACGTTCGGCTGTTTGCGACGACTACGACCACCCTCACAGAAATTTTCCTGCGCGAACTTCGTCAAAAGCACGATGTCGAAACTACTGTCTTTCTCGTCGATGGCGCTCAACACCTCCAAACTGCACTGCAACGAGCTGGCCTCCGATTTCAGATACGTCCCCACGGAAATTGGAACGCTGTCGAACGGATTTTCGAGAGTTGAAGCGTCGAACCTCGTCGTTTTCGAACTGCTTCAGTCACGCCGACCCGGAAACCGCCGAAAGCTGGTTGCAAACTTCCGCTCGATGGCTCAATGCCACTAACTAAACACTACCCAATTGAGAGACAGCAACTTTACTTATCCTGTGAATTGGATGGGGGGACTCTGATTCTGTGACTGAGCCGCTCTGATGTTGACATGTCGGACGACAGCAGACAGTAGCTTCGTCTATCACAATCCCTGAGATTACACCCAGAATATTGCGTGACCAGCTTTCGAGAGTGAGACACACCCTGTTTCGAGTGTAATTTGGGGCTGTTACGATTAATCGAGTTCTCCGTATCCATCTCCTCTCATGAGTTCTGCAACGTCCTCTACGTTGTCGAACGCCGCGAGAAGCGCATACTCACGGGCGTCCGTCTTCGCGATGTCGTCTGCCCCGAGTTCCGAAGCGAGCTGGCTCCGAAACTCCGCTTCTTGTGAGACGACTTCATCGCGAGCGAAGAGCTCGAGGCGATTGTCTCGTTCATCCCCGACGTTGCTCCGACGCACGAAGTACGGATACTTGTGGCCACTCGTTTGGTGTGATCCAGTATCGCTGGCTGTCGAGTTGCTCGTCGTACTCTCTTCGCTGGTACTATCCGCTTTCTTCGCTTCTGGGGAGTCCCGGCTGTCAGCTGCTTTCTCAGAGACGACCTCTTTGGATTCCAGATCATCCGCCTCCTCGTCTGCGGTGTCATCGATCTCCTCACCGGCTTCCTCTGTCTCGTCGTCTCCTTCTTCCTCATCGTTATCTCCGAAATTGAGGTTACCCGATCCCGATTTGAATGAATCGCCCCCCATTAGTCAGCCACCTCCGGTTCAGCGGGAAGGTCGAACTCTACGGTCTCGGTTCCATAATCGTCAATATCTAAGACGAGTTCATGATCAATGTCGACGTCGAACGTCTCAGTCGCAATGAAACCCGCCAGTTGCCAAAGTTTATCAAGCGTCTGGAGTTCACGGTCGGGAACTCTACGCTCCCCTTTCTTCGAGACCATCTCGCCGTCTTCCTCGTAGGTCTTCCACCGCTCCTCTACTACTTTGAATGCAGAGCCACGGGCTTCCCACATGGCGTCCATCAAACTTTCTCGTGACCCAATGGAGACTGGCGTTGCGAAGGCGTCTGTATTTTCGAACTGATCGCGATACTGCTTGTGGGCGTTCGTCTGGCCGACTCCGGATGGAACCACGCACGAAAGCCCGATTTCGATGTCCAACGCAGTCTCCATGTTTCCGACCATCTCCTCAAGGCCATCAAGGCTGAGACTCCCCTTTCCAGCTGGCTTGACGGGCGCCACCAGTGTTCGAAGCGCGTAGATAGCATTGTAGAGGAGGTCTTCAGCGCGTGCGTTGGGGTCGATGAGGACCGCGTCGTACTTTTCGTTTAATTGCTCCTGCTCCCAGAGAAGATTGTATAGTAACTCAAAGCGGGGGTATTCATCGCGAGAAATCCCCTTCATTCCAGTTTCGTAGGAAATCTTCTGCTCAAGATTTGAGGTGAAATCCCCAAGCATGTCGTGGCTCGGAATGACGTCGACGCCCTCCTCAGCGGTCTCGATGAGGTCATCAAAGTCTCCATCAGGCATTTCGAGAATGTGTTTTACGAGATTGTCTGCGTCCGGGTTGCCACGGTTTTCTCCGACGTCGAAGAGTGAGGTAAGATTCCCAGTCTGCGGGTCCAAGTCAATCACGAGAACATCAAGTCCCATCCGCTTGAATGCGACCGCGAGATTCGCTGTCATAGTCGTTTTGTACGTCCCCCCGGATTCAGCGTAGACGACGGTCGTTATCATACACTTCCTCATTTGGATCCCTGTTACATATATCTGTGTCAGACATGTGGGCCAATTGTCTGTACCACTAATCTACACCATTTATCTGTACCTCCCTTCTGTAATGCTTGTCTGTACTATGATAGAGACTGAGTTGGATCGGATCTGGAATCGCCGTCTGTAATTGTAGCACGTAGCACCTACCTGTGACACATATCTGTACTAATCATATGCAACAGGGATCCGATACAGACATCAATCTGTAGTTGTTTTAGATCGCAACGTCCATGACTTTCAGAACAGATATCTGTTACAGACTGGTGCTACAGTCATCTGTCTGGAAATAATAGGCTGTGCACCGACAAGATAGCGCGGAGTGATTCACACTTCAGAACCTGTTCCAGATTTCCATTACAGAAGACTGTAACAGACGACACACCTTTGAAAATCCAGAGGTTATGACCTGCGCTGTCTCATAAACACCCAAACGCTATATAGTCTTACAGACTTGGAAGTTGAGACTACAGGGGGTTTAGCGGGACTGTAATGCGTGATTTCGGAAGGTTTAGTGAAGAGGAACAGACTCAGATCGCTCTCCAAACGTCCAAGCTTGTCGAACTTCCAATCATATCCGCGGATGTCGGAGACTTCCGACAGCGTTGCCACTCAGACGGCCCTCTATCACGGGTGGAGAACCTCACTATCCGATTCCTGTCTCCTTTTTCAGCAGCGTCAGCGTATTATCTGCCGTCACCATCGGAGAGTGCTCGTACTCACCGGTCAATTCGACCTGCACGAGTAGATCTACTGCACGCCAAATCGAGTACAGCAGACACGCGAATGCGAAGTAGAAGAACCGCAACCCGAAATTGGTTTGCATCCGCTTCGGCACGACGTACGAGAGCCCGCACTGGCTGATCATCTCCAGAACGTGCTGGCTATCGAACTCCCGGTCCATCAGCACGTTATCGACGTGAACGAGGTTCTCGGCTGAGTTGAGCAGGTCTTCGACGATTTCTAATCAGGCGTTTTGAACTCCGAACAAGCCCATCATCGATACTCCGAGGTCGTTCGATACGGGACGTAGTAGCCGATCTCATCGATCCACTTCGACAGCCACTCGTCAGCAGTGGCTTCATCGATCCTCCCAGCATCGATTGCAGCCAACAGAGCCAACCGACCCCACAACGGTCACGCCCTGGGCTTTCGCAAACGACCGGGCATCTCCGTCGTCTGTCAGCAGTCAACCGTCGTGTGCGTCGGCGAGAGCGAACGCCTGTGCTCCCCAGGATCGAGATGCCCCCAACAACGGCTTCTCTGTTTGCGACAGTATCCGAAATCGCCGCAACTGGGATTTCGTCATCAAGCGTATCGAGTGCTTCCTGAAGATATGGGTGTTAGCAACGCCGTGTTCAAGCTCCCCACGAACGACTGGTACCGTACAGATTCCAGAAAGGTCAGCAACTATCCACAGCTGATCGATGTACGCAAAATTCGAGAGGACAGTCGTGTTCAAGACGCTCGGGTTCGCTGGGAGATCGTTACCTGTCATTTAGCACGGGGCTCCTCATCAGACGAGTCCTCATCATCAAATTCGAGTTCGCGTGCTGCCTCTACCTCGTAGGCTGCGTCGTCTTCGTTAACGAGCCCGAGGCGAAGTTCAACACCGTGCTCACGGAGGATGTTGCATCGGTTGTTTTTGCGACGCCGTCCTTTTGATTCGAAATGGCAATCCGTGTCGGCGGTAGATCATCTGGAAAATTGGTACTATCTGGATTATCTAGATTATCTGTGTCATGTGGCATATCTTTACTCACCAGATTATCCAGATAATCTGGATGTTCTAACTTAATTCTTCGTCAGACACATCGCAGACATCGAGTCGATATGAGTATCGAAATATGAGAGATGTCGATAGCGACTACCCCTCAGCTGCCCCCAAGATCAGGGCTTCACGCCGATACTGGCGCTAGTCGTCAAGGAACGCATCGAAATCCCGAGCAGGTGAGTGGAACCCAGCCTCATCAATCCAGCGTTTAAGATGCGTGTCTGCAGTCGTTGCTGTAATTCGATCATCCTCAACAGAACGGGCAAGCAGCCCAATCGAACCAGTTAGTTCGATGCCCCGTTGATTCGCAGTCGCACATGCATCACCATCATCAGTGACGATCGTTCCATCAGTGTCGTCTGCAACTGCCAGTGCTTGAGCCTCACCCGGATCAAGCATTTCCAAGAGGGACTGCTCGATTTGGTGCGCCTCCGCTGATGCCTCAATGACGGGAATTTCTTCTTCAAGCGCAGTTACTGCACGTTCGAGATAGCGATGGGTTTCAACACCTTCAGTGAGTTCCATCTGGACAGCAGGAACCGTGACGAGTCGTAGCAGGTCCGCTATGAGTTCGATATGATCCACCTGCGCGAAGTTCGAGAGAACAGTTGTATTGAGAACCGTCGCATTAGCAGGCACACCTGTCATTCGAGATTCCGAGCCACGTCTATTTCATCGCGTGCGGCATCCATATCCTCCGGTCCAAATCGAAGTTCAACACCCTCCTCACGCAGGATGTCTCGCATCTCGAAGCGGTTAAACCCAGCAAGCCGAGCAGCAGTCCCAAGCGTAATTCGTTCCTCTTCATACAATGAGACAGCAGCCGCAACCCGTGCATTCTCGTGTTCTTCGAAGTATTCACGGAGTACATGGCGGATCGCGTCGCTCTTATTTTCGAAGATGCCCGCTTTGACCGCCCCCTCCATGAGGTCCGTTAGATCATCCGGAATGGTGGCAGTGGTTCGAGACATGGCTTACTAGATCCTAACTCTGCATACATTATATGAATTGCGACGAAGTTCCGCTGAGTTGTTAGGGTGCCTGTCGGCAGGTGAAATAGTGTCGTCGCAGTCGAGCCCCACATAGGTACTCCCAGCGAAGACGTAGTTGACAACGCTTGCAGCGCCGTTGATTCCTGATACCCACCGGTTGTCGGTTGGTTCCGGCGCAACACTTCGCGTAATGCCACGCAACGTGATCACTGTAGGCAGTTCCTTGATCTAGCATCCCCGATACCACCGTCCAAACGGAAACACCCGACGCAGTCCCCGAGCAACATTACTATCCTGCTGACGACCACAGGCGATGAAAAATCCGGTATCTGCGACCCACGCTACCGACCCCTGAAGTGGGTCGAATGGCGTACTGATAGTGGCTCGTTAGTCCTCCGCTGATGGTAGTTGGTCACGAGCGTTCCGAATATCCTCGAAGTATGGATCAACGGCTTCCATGTGTTGAACCACATCCTGAAGCGCATGCAAGACCGCAATAGCGAGGGCCTGCTGTAGATCAAGCTCTCGAGCTGCGACTCGTTCAGACATCTCGTCGTTGGTATAGGGAATGGCATACGTAAGCGCAGCCGCGAGTTTGCCGAGCCCATATCTCTCCAAGAGGAGGTTGAGGTCTTGGTCGTGTGGTGAGCGACCGACAGCCTCGATGAGAGTGGGAGTGACGGTATACTCGTCACCGTCCAAATCTGCAGTGAGCGTAATCGGGACAGTAGAGTACGTGTGCGTCTTCTGCGCTTCATCTCGGGTCACGACACCGAGGTCGACGAGCGTCCCCATATCCGAGTACGCTGTCGTGCGGGGGATCTCTAACACAGCGACGATATCGTCGATAATCACTTCACCCTCACGAAGGACGAACGTGTAGAGCCGGGCCAAGCGTGGCTCTTCCAGCAGTTGTGCAATCGACAGCAGACCATTGATAGCCCGTTCTGGGTCCCCGGCGGCTTTCGACATACAATTCATAATTCATGTATTGAGTAATAACGGGTAGGACGATGCCAACCAGTGAGCCAGTCACTGATAGTTGGATAATTACCAGCGTGCCACAGACGACTCACAGAGTGCGAAAGCTATCTGTTCACTGAGTGGGTCAGTTGCTTAGAAATACGGAAGGCCCACCGGGGAGAGATGTCTCTCCTGAGTGGGCTATGTAAGTATGAATGGTGGCGGCGAACCGCGTTTCCCAGAGGCTCGCGCACTCCAGTACTCCCCGGAACGCTGGTGGGCTTATCTTCCGTGTTCGGGATGGGTACGGGAGGCAACCCCACCGCTGTGGCCGCCTAACGTCGAGTCGTGGAATCGAACCACGAAAGTACCAGTCTCGATCAACTTTTCCACCGTGTGATTACGTGCGATCCAGTTTGCGCCTGGACTCGTTCAGCGACGAGTAAATCGTCGGTGAATGAGTCACAGTGCGTATGAATGATGGCTTTGGTCTGTTAGTGCTCGTGGGCTTAACGTCTCGTTACCTCGACGCGCACACCCCGAGTCTATCGACCGCGTCTTCTACGCGGGACCTCAACGGTGTCTCTTTTCCAGGTGGGTTTCGAGCTTAGATGCGTTCAGCTCTTACCCCGTGTTGCGTGGCTACCCGGCACGTGCTCTCTCGAACAACCGGTACACCAGTGGCAACCAACCGTAGTTCCTCTCGTACTATACGGTCGTTCCCGTCAGACACCATGACACACCCAGTAGATAGCAGCCGACCTGTCTCACGACGGTCTAAACCCAGCTCACGACCTCCTTTAATAGACGAACAACCTCACCCTTGCCCGCTTCTGCACGGGCAGGATGGAGGGAACCGACATCGAGGTAGCAAGCCACTCGGTCGATATGTGCTCTTGCGAGTGACGACTCTGTTATCCCTAGGGTAGCTTTTCTGTCATCAATTGCCCGCATCAAGCAGGCTAATTGGTTCGCTAGACCACGCTTTCGCGCCAGCGTTCCTCGTTGGGAAGAACACTGTCAAGCTATCTTTTGCTCTTGCACTCTTCGCCGGGTCTCTGTCCCGGCTGAGATAGCCATAGGGCGCGCTCGATATCTTTTCGAGCGCGTACCGCCCCAGTCAAACTGCCCGGCTATCGGTGTCCTCCTCCCGGAGTGAGAGTCGCAGTCACCGACGGGTAGTATTTCACTGTTGACTCGGTGGCCCGCTAGCGCGGGTACCTGTGTAATGTCTCCTACCTATGCTGCACATCGGCGACCACGTCTCAGCGACAGCCTGCAGTAAAGCTCCATAGGGTCTTCGCTTCCCCCTGGGTGTCTCCAGACTCCGCACTGGAATGTACAGTTCACCGGGCCCAACGTTGGGACAGTGAAGCTCTGGTTAATCCATTCATGCAAGCCGCTACTGATGCGGCAAGGTACTACGCTACCTTAAGAGGGTCATAGTTACCCCCGCCGTTGACAGGTCCTTCGTCCTCTTGTACGAGGTGTTCAGATACCTGCACTGGGCAGGATTCAGTGACTGTACGAGTCCTTGCGGATTTGCAGTCACCTGTGTTGTTACTAGACAGTCCGAGCTTCCGAGTCACTGCGACCTGCTCCGTTCCGGAGCAGGCATCCCTTCTTCCGAAGGTACGGGACTAACTTGCCGAATTCCCTAACGTTGGTTGCTCCCGACAGGCCTTGGCTTTCGCCGCCATGGACACCTGTGTCGGTTCTCGGTACGGACATCATGCTCGTCTTTTCATGGGCCCCAGGTTGAATCACGTTTCCCTATGCCGCCGTTCGTCCGCTTCCTGCCATTACGGCTTCCACGGAGTTGGACGGTTCGACCGGGCGAATGCCCGGTGTGATCGACCCCAGGGCGTCAACTTTCACTGCATGATGGCACAGGAATATTAACCTGTTTCCCATTTCGTCATAGTCGAGTTGCGGTACGACTTAGGACCGGCTAACCCTCAGCTGATCAGCAGTGCTGAGGAACCCTTATCCATTAGGCCGTCGGGGTTCTCACCCGACTATCGCTGCTACTATGGCCAGGATTTTCGTCACGCATCGGTCCACAGGAATTCTCATCCCTGCTTCCACCCAATGCGAGCGCCAATCTACTCGATTACCAGTATGAGTGGTACGGACAGGTCTCGGTGGTGGATTTGAGTCCCGATCATTTTGGGCGCCTCAAACCTCGGCCGGTAAGCTGTTACGCTTTTCTTAGAGGGTAGCTGCTTCTAAGCTCACCTCCCGGCTGTCTAGGGCTCGAGACCACCTTCAGAGGATTACACTTAATCCACACTTGGGGACCTTAACCTATCTCTGGGTTGTTCCCCTCCTGGTACACAGGCTTACCCCGCGCACCGGAATCCCCGCGTCAAACAGCGTCTGTAGGTTTGGAGTTTGACAGGTGTGCCGACTCCTCTCGGAGGCGGACACACCAATCGGTCGCTCTACCCCACAGACTACCTCGGCGGAGGTCATGCTTCGACATGTTTCGATTGGAACCAGCTGTTGCCGGACTCGATGGGCCTTTCACCCCTACACATAGATCACGAGAGGGTATTGTAGGACACCAACTCTAACAGACTTCCACGTGCCTTTCGGCACGCTTCATCTTGTCCATGCGTAGATCGTCCGGATTCGGGTCGTGTCCACATGGCTCCCCGCGCTTGAACACGGCGGCCCTCGGGCAAAGCCCTGCGGCCATGTCGGTTTCCCTGTGCCTCCCCGGATGCTCCGGTTAGACTTGCCATACAGACACACTCCCTGGCTCGTTTTTCAAAACGTACGACAGAACATCGGCTTCCTGTAAGTCTTACTGGAGACTCGCGTCTCGGTCATTCGTTACAGGACCTTGTATGCCCTGTCGCTCGATCGCCAACTGATTTCATGCTCTATTTCGCCTCCCTTCTGAGGGTACTTTGCAGCGTTCGTTCACACTACTTGTTCACTATCGGTCTCAGGTTGTGTTTAGCCTTCGCAGTCGATGCCTGCGTTATTCGCGAGGGATATCCAACCCCCGCTACTCTGGCACTACCGCACAGCGTACTGATTTCGAGTACGGGGTTGTCACCCTGTATCACGCTCTGTTCCAAGAGACTTCGTCGAAATGGTCGGCTGATGAGAGGTAGCCCGGACACCACATTGCCCGTGAGGGCTTCGGTTTGGGCTGTATCGCGTTCACTCGCGGTTACTAACGACATCACGTTGCGTTTTCTTTTCCTCCCGATACTGAGATGTTTCAGTTCTCGGGGTTCCTCATTGCGCGAAGCAATTGTTAGAGAGATTCTCATTCGGAAATCTGTGGTTCTTCGCCTCCGTGCGGCTCCCCACAGCTTATCGCAGCTTGGCACGTCCTTCATCAGCGCCTGAGCCGAGCAATCCACCAGCTGGCATAGTAGCCAACGTCGTTGTGACTCGTTCAACTGAACGAGTCCAGTGGACGCCTGGATCGCACGTACACACGGTTTCATACTCGCCCCCAAGGTGGAGATGGTGGGCGAATCGACCCTTCCCAGGCGCGGTTTCACCCGACCTGGTGCATCTGTCGTCGTATCACAGTCGAACGCCGTCCCATACTTAAGGGGACGGATTCGAAGCGATACGGAGTACGGACCCGTCGGGAGTTGCACCCGACATCCCCGTGAGGGGATATCCGCCTCGGATAGGTCTTTGTGAGCCCAGCGGGCCCATGCAGTAGTCGGCGCTTGCCGACTCGCGGTGACTTGTGGTCACCAGTCAATGTAGGTGGGTCAGGCCAGAGGCCTGATCCCGGTCAGTAGGAGGTGATCCAGCCGCAGATTCCTCTACGGCTACCTTGTTACGACTTAAGCCCCCTTGCGGAGCCCAGATTCGACCGTCGCATGACGGCCTCATCCGGACCCCACTCGGGTGCTTTGACGGGCGGTGTGTGCAAGGAGCAGGGACGTATTCACCGCGCGCTTCTGACACGCGATTACTACCGAATCCAGCTTCATGCGGGCGGGTTTCAGCCCGCAATCCGAACTACGACTACGTTTGGAGATTAGCTTCGCCTCTCGGCGTCGCATCCCACTGTCAGAGCCATTGTAGCCCGCGTGTTGCCCGGTCCATTCGGGGCATACTGACCTACCGTTGCCCATTCCTTCCTCCATTTTAGCAATGGCAGTCCTCCTAGTGTACCCAACCACCACAAGGGTGTTGCTGGCAACTAGAAGTGTGGGTCTCGCTCGTTGCCTGACTTAACAGGACGCCTCACGGTACGAGCTGACGGCGGCCATGCACCTCCTCTCAGTAGCGTCGAGTAAAGTCGTCAACCTGACTGTCATTACTACTGTCGGGACCGGTGAGATTTCCGGCGTTGAGTCCAATTAAACCGCAGGCTCCTCCGGTTGTGGTGCTCCCCCGCCAATTCCTTTAAGTTTCATCCTTGCGGACGTACTTCCCAGGCGGCTCGCTTATCGTCTTCACTACGGCACATCACGTGCTCATGGCGCGTGACATACCTAGCGAGCATTGTTTACAGCCAGGACTACCCGGGTATCTAATCCGGTTCGAGACCCTGGCTTTCGTCCCTCACTGTCGGGTCCGGTCTCTCAACGTGGTTTCCCCATTGGTGGTCCGTCCAGGATTACAGGATTTCACTCCTACCCCGGACGTACCCGTTGAGTCTCTCGGCCCCAAGCTGTGTAGTTTCCACCGGACGCCGACCAGTTGAGCTGGTCGATTTCCCAATGGACTTACACAGCAAGCTACGGACGCTTTAGGCCCAATAATATCGGCCATCACTTGGACTGCCGGTATTACCGCGGCGGCTGGCACCGGTCTTGCCCAGTCCTTGTTCCTGTACCACCTTACGGTACAGAAAAGCGAGGGCTATATGCCCTCACACTCGGAGTCCCCCTATCGCACTGTCGTGCAGTGTAAAGGTTTCGCGCCTGCTGCGCCCCGTAGGGCCCGGTATCTTGTCTCAGATACCGTCTCCAGGCTCTTGCTCTCACAACCTGTACCGATTATCGGCATGGTGGGCCGTTACCCCACCATCTACCTAATCGGCCGCAGCCACATCCTACAGCGCCGGAACGTTTCTAACTCTCGGCACTCCAGCCTGAGAGTTATATCCGCTATTGGCCTCAGTTTCCCGAGGTTATCGCGGTCTGTAGGGTAGTTTGGCCACGTGTTACTGAGCTATATGCTACGAGTCTAAACTCGTGCAACTAGCATGGCTAAATCGGACTCCGATAGCAATGGCCTCCGGCAGGATCAACCGGAATGTGCTGATATACATCAGCGGCGGAAGTGGTTGCACTCCGTCGGAAGCTAACACACTGGTTCCTACGCCAGTGTTGACTACTGCATGGGTCCGTGGGCTCACATCAGATTCCATCTTAACGGCGGACCGCAGGGGTGGAATCCTCATACACGAACACAAAGCCTCAGTGGCCTCGCGTTCTAAGCGAGTGACCCAGGCCACCACGACGGTGGCGTTGGGGTGTCGTTCCGAGAGCGCTGCCCGGCGCGACCTTCGCATTACATCCGATGGGAGGGGAGTATATAAATGGACGGTCTCGAATCCACCGTGTTTAGGCACCACACAGAACATGTGTCGCATACACACTAGAGAAATAGCCACATTGTCTAATCCAATACAACAATCATGTCATTCAAGTAGTGTATTGAGCACATAGCTGGCGACGATGAGAAATCCTCGCGAGATCGGGTTACGCTGGCTCATGAAGATGTTGCGTTTTACGACCCGAACTACTACCAGATACAACTCATTCGAACTGCTGAGAGCGTTCTCTCATCACTTGGATTTGACCGGACGGACATCCAGCCACATTACAGAAACTCGAGATACGACCCTGAGCGAGTGGTCATAGTCCAAGAGAGAGCTACCAGTCCTGCAATACACCGTTAGTTCATGTGAAGACATACCGAAACACACCACTGTTTCCGGAGCTACACACCACCATTTCCGAAGCTATTGGTGAAAGCGTGATTCAGTAATTCGAAAGATTTGCTTGCAGCATATTCATATCCGATAGATGGTCACGGACACGCCGTTCGCTGACGCTATCGGCGTCGAGCCGGTCGCAAATTTTGAGGTACCGGTCGTAAAGGTCACGAGAACGGATAGGAACTTCGTCAAGCGCCTGTTGATATGCAAGCGCACACAAGACAGCGTGTCCCTGTGTCGTGAGTTCTTGCATACCCCCGTAGAGTTGGTTCTTTTCGAGTTCATCCTCACACCCTGTCTCAGAGCGTTACTGCTTCGAAAATGCGTCCGCCGAAAACCCGGCGACGAAGCGCTCAAAATCATCCTTGAAACAGCGCTATGACGCCACCAACAATCGCTTACCCAAGAGCATTATTTATTTGAAACAACCCGACGTCCGAGCAGTCGTCCGCCATACCGCTGCCCGAACTGCAGAGGCGACCGGTGACACCGACTTCGAGAGAGTCCGTCTAATCGGTGAACGAAATCAGTCTATGAAATCCTTCTCATAGATCTGAAAAATTGATGCGAACTCAGGTCTGGCTCTGATAGAGAAGAACTAAAATGGCAAGTCCGATAAAGAAGTCCGGGAGAAACACGAACGCGCCGATGTTTGGGCGAGGTCGGAAGCCGAAGACATTGTGTACTACTGGATTTGACGTACCCGCGTATAGGAGCAGTGCGAGGCTTAGCACAAGCAGGCTTGCTGTGTACTTGTTCGGAAGGTCGCGATAAAGCTGCATGTAGATGGCTGCGAGTGCCACCAGTAACACGAGGTTTAGGGTTGTAAAGAAAACCTCCATCCGAATGAGCAGTTCAACTTGGGAGGACAGCGCCCTCGACGGAGGGCCATGGGATGGAACTGATGTGAAGAGTGCGACTAAGAGTGCGATACCACTCGCGGCAGTCGCACTCGCTACTGTCGTTCCAAGTGGACTCTTGATCCAGTTACGAATCATCATCAACTCCGGCCTGTTCCGCCACGTCTTCCATGATGTCGAGGTTGTTCATCATTCGGTCTGAGAGAAAGTACATCTGCCCGTAATTGTCGCCCTCCGTGGTCACGATATTGCTCTCTTCGAGGACTTCGAGGTGGTGCTGCACTGTTTTGTAGTTCAAATCTAGGTCATTCGACAATTGGTTGGTGTTTCGTGGCTGGTCGTTGAGTGCGCGGAGGATACGAAGCCGATTGCGGCCTCCACGAGACCCACCAATGAGCCACCAGAGCAACTGCCGCATCTATTGAGTATTCATTTGGTCGGTGCAAATACATTCTGTCTCGGTCCGAACGATACTATACCCCGAATTAGTCACTGATCCAGGAGACAATTCGATCAGCGATTTCACCGTTATTGTCGTCTTGCATCATGAGATGTGTATTTCCGGATATCCCTTCATCCGGAAGGCTAAGTAGCGTCGATGCGGGACTTGTCTCTCCTGCGAACTCTGCAGTTGTCTGGGTCGCTTCCTTGCGACCAGTCTGTCCGCGCTCGTCGACATAATCGCCATACACACCCATAAACGGTGCATCACCACCCATCTCCGCTACAGTTTGCGGGTCAGTCGGCGCACCGACCGGCTCAACTGCGATGATCCGTTCAACGAGGTCTGGCACAGCTTGTGCAACCGTGAATCCGGAACTACCGCCCGCTGAGTGAACGAGCAGCACTGCCGGACCAACACGATCGAGAAGCGCCTCTAGGGCGGCAGTCTCTTGGGATGGTGTGAACCGGCTCCCACCGCCACCTCCAGTAGTCGACCCAGTCTGGGTTCCAGCTGTGGTCTCAGTGGAATCCGCAGGTGTGGAGTTCTGGTCGCTGCCACGTCCACCCGTCTGGCTTCCACTTTGTCTACCGCCACCTCCGCCACCAGTGCTAACGTATGCGGGGAATGACGCAACGAGTTGGTCGACCGACTCGACCGGGTATCGAACGTCCTCGTATGGGTCACCGGCTTCAGGTCCGAACCCCCAC
Organism: Haloarcula hispanica ATCC 33960; assembly: GCF_000223905.1. Taxonomy (NCBI): domain Archaea; kingdom Methanobacteriati; phylum Methanobacteriota; class Halobacteria; order Halobacteriales; family Haloarculaceae; genus Haloarcula; species Haloarcula hispanica. The sequence goes on along the minus strand of NC_015943.1, from coordinate 6,133 downwards.
GTCGGCCAGGCTCGATCGATAGACCACCGGGAGAGTGACGCAGAGTCAGAGTTCTGGAGGGCAGCAGTGTCTAAGCCACCTGAATCGACGTTTCGAGGCGGGTTAAATACATACACTGGATGGCCAGCTTCGGCAAAGTACTCCACCCAGCCGCGTCGACCGTCAGGTGTCGTCCGGTAAATGTACGGTGACAACCCAAGGCCGGGCACCATTACGACGGGTGACTTGTTGGTGGCTGTTTCGGGCTGTGTATATACGACTTCAGCACGTCCGTCGATGACCGTACTACTGCTTGTGTTTGCGTTGCCGACGTAGAAATTACCGAACGTCGGAGAGTCGTCATTCTGTTGTTCAGATTGCGGAGAGGCCTCAGAAGCGGACTGTGTATTGGTGTTCGGTCCGCTGTTGTCGGTTGTGCTATTGCACCCTGCGATAGTCGCAGCAAGTGCGACCCCAGTTGCGCGAAGAAACGCTTTCCGAGAGATACCCGATGACATACAGATCGTACTGGCCGGGGATCTGACTTAGTCGATTGCCGAAATCGGCCACAGGTTAGGCACAAATTCATTCCAGTTCATGCAGAACGCCCGATATTGACAGATGATAGTACGTTGAGGTAACTACTGTGTCGCTCAGAGCATATACATTGAGAGCACCGGTCTCAACTTCTGGCTCAGTTGTGATGTTGAGACTACAGCGAGTTTAGCAGGGCTGTGAAGCGTGAATTTGACCGATTCGGTCAGCGGAAACTGCCCAAATGGCTCTCCAAGCGGCCATTCTTGTCACACACCCATCCATATGGACAAATTTTCTAGACTTCCAGCAGCGTAGCCACTCAGACGGCGCGCTAACCCGAACAGAGTACCTCACTACCCGATCCCGGTTTCCTTCTTCAGTAGCGTCAGCGTGTTGTCCGCTGTAATCACCGGTGAGTGCTCATACTCGCCAGTCAATCCGGCTTGGACGAGGAGATCGATAGCGCGCCAGATCCAGTACGCTTCATTCCGTACGCAGGGCAAACAGGGGATTGCCAGTAGTGCCAGTTGCTCGATAACGAAGTCACATACATACTCAGAATCCACCTCGCGCTCTGAATCGATTCGATAGCCGTGCGAAAATTCGATGGTTGGACGCGAACGCCTTACTAAGCCTGTCTCAACCCTCTATCTGCAATGGCAGAATGCAACGACCGCCACGCCGAAGATAGCGGTTCTAAACAGAGGGGTAGCTAATTATGCGCGTTCCTATCCCGAAGAACAAACTCGTCGCATTCACTCCCGTCGGTGCGCTCCTCACAGCTGGTGTCGCTGGGGAAGAGTGACTGAGATGACGGGTCCGCTCGCATCGGTCTATGAACGGTTCGGGAACACCTACCGCGAGTTCGAGTGTTGTGACACGACGTTTCGGATTCAGGCGATGGGCGTTCGGGCCGAGGCTGGGGCAACTGCGGCCCGAAAAACGGCTGAATCACTCGAAGCCCAGCTGAACACCTTCGATGCGGCGAGTGCCGTCAACCAGCTCAACCGTGAAGGAGAAGTCAGGAACGAACACGTTGTCCGAATCGTTCGCCGTGGAATCGAATACAACGACCGAACCGGCGGGGTGTTCGATATTCACCAGGGCCGCGTCGAACAAGGCCTCAAAACGTTCTTGCGTGGTGACAGTGAGACACTACCAACAGAGTTTGATACCGGAACTGACGATTCGCATGCGACGATCACGTTCTCGGCGCCACGCGAGGAGGCTGAGGACGCTGAGGCCCCCAGCGAGGACGAAGATACCGAGACTGACGTACTGTTCGAGGAGTTGCGCGAGTGGCATGCTTCAGGCGATGGACGCTTCGAGTGTGAACTACTCGGAGGTCGATACAACCAAATCGAGGGAGCAGGTTGTCAAAACGATTGGCGTTCAACCGTCGAATCCAAACGAGTGATGCTCCCCAACCCGATTCATCTGAACGCTCCAAGACGAATTGTCGTCGCACAACCCACTGAGCAGTACATTCATTTCAATTCAGCATCAAATAGTTTCTCATGCCTGTCAACGTTCTCATCGCCTTCGACGGCTCCCCGCTTTCAGAGCGGGCGCTCACATACGCTATCGAGACCTTCCCGGACGCTCCCATCACCTCGATTTACGTTATCAATCCTCTCGACTCCGTTATCGATGTGGAGGCTGGCGGCTTACCAGTTGCCGAGGACTGGTACGACAATGCCAAAGAACGAGCAACCAGAATCCACGCGACGGCCACGGACCTCGCGGCGGAACGTGATACCGAACTCGTTACCGTCACGGAAGTCGGAAAACCGGCACGAGCAATCCTCAAATACGCTGACGACCACGATGTCAATCAGATCGTCATGGGCAGCCACGGCCGCTCAGGAATCGACCGTGCACTTCTCGGGAGCGTTGCCGAGACAGTTACCCGCCGAGCGCGAATCCCGGTAACGATCATCAGCTGAAGCATTCGGACCGGGGGGCAGACGAGAATCCACCGTGTGAAACTCCCGCTTCGTACGCAGTCAGACAGAAACACAATGACAGACCGACAATACAAAACCATAGTACAGTACATAGGGAGATCGCGTGACCGTTACTGAGTCGCCTCCGCTATCGACCTGTACCATCCAGATCGAACGACGAGGCGGTCGCGGCGAAGGGGGTGCGCGCGCTCTCGAACGCTACCTTGGAGACACACCCGGTGTCCACGATGTCGACGTCTCGTTCCGAACGGGGAACGTTCGAATCACCTACGACGAGAGCGTCACCTCGGGGGTGCAACTTCGAGAAGCGGTCCGCGACCGCAACGTCTCGATCGAGAACGAGCGCGACACGGCCCCCGACGAGGTGACCACACGCTCGGAACTCAGTCAGGAGGCCGTATTTGTCGGTCTAACCTTGCTCGGGATGGTAACCGGCCTCGCGACAGGATGGCTTAATGGCCCGCCACTCCTCATGTGGGGCGGCTACGGCGTCGCGTACGTCTTCGGCGGGTGGTACGGACTCAAAGGGGCCATCGAGACGCTCCGCCACCGTGCGGTCGACATCGACCTGTTGATGATCGTCGCCGCGCTCGGGGCGCTCTCGATCGGAGCACCCTTCGAGGGTGCGATGCTTCTCTTCCTGTTCTCGCTGTCGAACACGCTCCAACACTACGCAATCGGCCGCTCGCGGCGGGCGATCAAGTCGCTCGTCGAGATGCGACCGGACGAAGCGCAGGTCCTTCGTGACGGTGAGGAGGTCACAGTACCCATCGATGACGTCGATGTCGGTGACGTGTTCGTCGTCCGCCCCGGTGACAAGATTGCACTCGACGGCGTCGTCACGTCCGGCGAGGGAACGGTCGACCAGGCCTCGCTCACCGGCGAATCCGTCCCGGTACCGAAGGAACCCGACGACGAGGTGTTCGGCGGCACGATCAACGAGAGCGGGAGCCTTGAAATCGAAGTCACTCGGCAGGCCCACGAATCGGCGATCAGCCGCCTTATCACCATGGTCGAAGAAGCCCAGAGCGAGAAAGCCCCGACACAGCGGCTCATCGACCAGCTCGAACAACCGTACGTCCTCGGGGTGTTCGGGCTCACAATCGCAGCTATCGCAATTCCACTCGCGCTCGGAAGTGAGTTCACGGGGACGTTCTACCGCGCGATGACGCTCATGGTCGCCGCCTCGCCGTGTGCGGTCATCATCTCGACGCCCGCGGCAGTCCTCTCAGCAATCGCCTCCGGTGGCAGGCAGGGCGTGCTGTTCAAGGGAGGCGAACACGTCGAGACAGCAGCGAATATCGACGCAGTCGCCTTCGACAAGACCGGCACACTCACACAGGGCGACACGCAGTTGACCGACGTATTCGTCCGTGATAGTGCGGGGGACGAGACACTAACCGAGGACTCGCTTCTCTCGCTCGCGGCCGCAGTGCAGGCCCGCTCGGAGCATCATCTCGCTCGTGCGACCGTGGCGGCGGCAGACGAACGATCACTCGACACACCCGACGCCGCACGGTTTCAGTCGGTAGCCGGGAAGGGGGTTCGAGCTGACGTCGGCGAGGAAACCATCCATATCGGGAACCGAAGCTACTTCCAGACAGTTCTCGGAGACGAATCAGTCGACGGTCTCAAACCCGGCCTCAGCCGGCTCGAAACCTTAGAGGAAGAGGGAAAAACGAGCGTCCTCGTTGCCCGAGAGAGTCACGTCGACATCAGCGTCTTGGGGTGGCTTGCGTTCACCGATACCGTTCGCCCTGACGCGGCCGAGATGATCGACAAGCTCCGATCGCTCGGCGTGGAGCATATCGTCATGCTGACGGGCGATAACGAGCGCGTCGCACAGCGCATTGCCGACGAGGTCGGCATCGACGAAGTCCAGGCGGAACTGCTACCGGAAGAGAAAGTGGCGACTATCGAAGAGCTGGTCGAACAACACGAGAACGTAGCGATGGTCGGTGACGGTGTTAACGATGCCCCAGCCCTCGCCACAGCGACCCTCGGCATCGCGATGGGGGGTGCAGGGACTGATGTCGCGCTCGATACTGCTGATGTGGTACTGATGGGCGATGATCTCAGCAAGATTCCCTACGTACTCGGCCTCGGCCGCAGGACTCGCCGAACACTCACCATCAATCTCGCCATCGCCTTCGGCGCGATTGCACTCATGGTCGGTACGATCCTCCTCCGTGGAATCCCGCTCCCGCTTGCCGTAGTCGGACACGAGGGGTCAACGGTTCTCGTCTCGCTAAACGGCCTTCGGTTGCTCGGCTTTCGTGGATGAGAAATTGGCCGGTGGGCAAGAGACAGTCATCAACACAGAGGGCGAGTGAACAATCGAAAACGCCTGCATTCGATGGACATTATTATTTCAAAAGGAGTCTTAACCAACAGCCAATTGTAGCCGATCTTGTTGTTGGTTAATCCGGATCACGACAGAATCAGAACGAGTCTAGCGTCGTCGATGTCTCATCTGTAGCAAACAACTCCGCTAACCGCTCGTCCTCTTGAAGTACTTCCTGTGCCAAATCCGCGCGAATCGAAAATTCGTACTCATAGTATGAGCCGCCTTTGGGGCCCTTATTCTGTTCGTCTACGTCTAGGAACCCTTTCAACGTCAACTGTGACAACCGGTCATGAATCGTTCTGTCAGTCCGCACATCCGCATCGATACGCTTTGCAGCCATTACATACCGCTCGTAAATTCGGTTACGCTTGGACGGCGTTTCATCCTCCCGCTCCAACAGTAATAGGGAGTAGAGAGTCAGTTTGCTCTGTGTTGGCAAGCGAGTTAATTCGTCGCGAACTTTATCGCGCTCAACAATCTCGTCTGCCTGTCGCACATGCGCTTCGGTGATGACATCGGACTCCTTATCTCGTGCCAGATCTCCAGCCTTATACAATCGCTTCAGCGCCTGTCGGGCACTTCCAGAGTCTTGTGCGGCAAACGCTGCACACAACGGAATCACATCGCCCGCCAAAATGTCAGACTGTAACTCATAACTGCCATCATCAAGTCGCTGAGCCGAAGTATCGTGAAACGCCTCACCAGCACGCTGTTTCAAGATGTTCCCGAGTTCGTTCGCATCATACGGTGGAAAATGGATCTCTTCGTCAGCGAGACTGTCCTTCACACGCGCTGAGAGGTTATCGCGGAACGTGAAGTCATTCGAGATACCGATTACCCCAACCAGTGTATCTTCAACGTTCTCGTTATCGTTCGCCCGTGGAAGCTTATACAGGATGTCGTCATCATTCCCAATGGCATCAATTTCATCAAGTACGATCAAGCAATGTGTTGCATCGAGTGCTTCCAGCTCATCGAACAACATATTGTAGATCATTCCGCTCGGATACCCGGTCGGTTTGATTTGCTCGGTTGCCGGACGAAATTGATTAATGAGGTTTGCAGCCACCTGGTAACTGCTGTTCAGCGATTTGCAATTTAGCTCAATTACTTGAACGTCGACACCGTCGATATTTTGCTGATCCTCGATCAGTCGTTCAACGACCATCCTCAAGGATAGTGTCTTTCCGACTCCAGTCTGGCCATATGAAAATAGGTTTTTCGGCGGCGCACCGTTAATCACAGGTTTGAGCGCACTCTGGTACTGCTCAAGTTCTGTGTCGCGCTCAATAAGACGGTGCAC